>NZ_JBJGZA010000002.1:0-346464 GCF_054050255.1 Geodermatophilus sp. SYSU D00700
ACCTGACAGATCTCGATGTCATCAACCAAAGGAACCCACGACCCGACCGGACAACCGACCAGGCCACGGGGGTTTGTTACTTGGCACTGACTTTCGGCACGCTGTTGAGTTCTCAAGGAACGGACGCGTTCGTACTCCGGCCTTTTCGGCCTTCGTTCGAGGCGGTGTCCTCACTGTACACCCGCTCCGCAGCAGTCGGGCCTCGGGGGCCTTTCCGGCGGTTGACCAGGCTGGCGGCCCGGTCCGTTCTCGCGTGGTGCAGGGAGAACCATACACGCCCTCGGAGGGGTCGTGCACGGGGGTCCCCCTGTCCGTGTCGGGCCCGTGGGTCCAGCGTCGGACGTGGGGTGCAACGGCCTCCGCGGCCGGACCATTCCCACGTCCACTCCGGTGCCCGATGAGCCGTCGCGGACGTGTGGTGCAACGGCGGGCGGGTCCAGCGCATTCTCGCCGGGTCAGGCGACGCCGGCCGGGCGGAACTGGACGCTGACCCGCGGCCCGACGGGCCGGGTGGTCTTCGGGATGCAGTGCTCCCACGTGCGCTGGCAGGAGCCGCCCATCACGACGAGGTCGCCGTGACCGAGCGGGAAGCGGAGGGTCTCGCCGCCACCGACCGGGCGGAGCAGCAGCGGTCGCGGGGAGCCGAAGGAGACGATCGCCACGAGCGTGTCCTGCGTGCGGCTACGCCCCAGGCGGTCGCCGTGCCAGGCCACGCTGTCCCGGCCGTCCCGGTACAGGCACATGCCGGCCGTGACGAAGGGCTCGCCGAGCTCGGCCGCGTAGTGCGCGTCGAGGGCGGTGCGGACATCGGTGAGCAGCGGGTGCGGCAGGACCTCGCCGCGTCCGTACCAGCGCAGCAGCCGCGGGACGGCGACCTCGCGGTCGTACATCTGCCGCCGGTCGGCCCGCCAGCCGATGTCGCCCAGCAGGACCTCGAGGACCTCGCCGGACCCCGTCACCCAGCCCGGCAGGTGGTCGACCCAGGCGCCGCGGCTGAGCACGTGCCGCCGGACGCGGCCGGCCAGCGGGGTGAGCGCCGCCTCCTCGGCGACGTCGAACATCGACGGCTGGTGCGCGAGCGACATGCTGGGAGGCTACGCCCGATCGAACGTGTGTACGACCCCTCAGGCCGTCAGTGCGAGGGCGAACGGCAGCACCCGGGAGGCGCCGGCCAACCGCAGCTCGCGGCCGGCCACGGTCATCGTCCAGCGCGAGTCGGCGAGGTCGTCGACCAGCAGCACCGGCACGGGGCCGAGCTCGTCGAGGCGGGCCCGGAGCTCCGGGCCGACGACGACGCGCTGCCACACCCCGGCGAGCCGGAAGGCGCTGTTCCCGCCCGGGCCTCCGGTGGGGCCGCCGTGCGCCAGCGACAGCTCCCCCAGGTAGGGCAGCCGGCCCAGCCGCGCCAGGCCCTGCGCCACCCCGGTCACCAGCCGCGGACGGCGGCGGGAGGGGACGGCGACCACGGCGGCGGGCCGCTCGGCCCAGTCCCACGCGCCGAGCACCCGGGCGCAGGCGCGCAGCAGGTCGTCGTCCGGCGGGACGTCGGTGACCGAGCGCTGCACCGGCACGTCGAAGGCGGCGTCGGGGTCCTCCTCGATGCCGGGTGCCTCCAGGTCGAGGGTCACCGTGCCACCGACGCCGTCGTCCCCGAGCAGGGTGCGCAGCCGCTGACCCCAGCCGAGGTCGGTGAGACGGGCGACGGCCCGGCCCGGGTCGAGGAGCTCACCCGCGGCGATCTTCCCCTTGACCGTCACGCCGAGCCGGTCGGCGCCGGTGGGCCACTGGGCGCGCGGGGCGAGCTCGACGCCCGGGCGGTCGAGCGCGGCCGACGCCGCCTCGGCCGCACCCTCGGGGACGTCGGTGGGGTACCAGGCGCCGGCGCAGACGTCGCACCGGCCGCACGGCGCGGCGGTCGGGTCGTCGAGCGCCTCCTGGAGGAAGGCCATCCGGCACCGCGCCTCGTCGACCGGTTTCGCGTAGGCGATCATCGCCCGCTGCTCGGCCTCGCGGGTGCGGGCGACGCGGGCGTAGCGGTCGGCGTCGTAGACCCACGGCCGCCCGGTGGACCGCCAGCCGCCCTGCACCCGCTCCACCGCGCCGTCGACGGCGAGCACCTTGAGCAGCAGCTCGAGCCGGGAGCGGCGGACGTCGGCCACCGTCTCCAGCCGGGCCACCGACCACGCCTTGCCGTCGGCCATCGCGGAGAGGACGGCGGCGGCGTGGTCCTCGCGCGGCATCGACGAGGTGGCGAACCACTGCCAGATGGCGAGGTCCTCGGGGCCGGGCAGCAGCAGGACGTCGGCGGAGTCGACGGCGCGGCCGGCGCGGCCCACCTGCTGGTAGTAGCTGACCGGCGACGACGGCGCGCCGAGGTGGACGACGAAGCCGAGGTCGGGCTTGTCGAAGCCCATGCCCAGGGCCGAGGTGGCCACCAGCGCCTTGACCCGGTTCTCCCGCAGCGCCTCCTCGGCCTCCTTGCGGTCGGCGTCGTCGAGGCGGCCGGTGTAGGCCCGGACGTCGTGCCCGGCGTCGCGCAGCAGCGACGCCGTCTCCTCGGCGGCGGCGACGGTGAGGGTGTAGACGATGCCGCTGCCCGGCAGGTCGCCCAGGTGCGCGGCCAGCCAGGCCAGCCGGGCGCGGTCGGTGGGCAGGCGCAGCACGCCCAGGCGCAGCGAGTCGCGGGCCAGCGGGCCCCGGACCGTGGTCACCCCGACCCCGCCGGCGCCGAGCTGCTCGGCGACGTCGGCGACCACGCGCTCGTTCGCCGTCGCCGTCGTCGCCAGCACCGGCGTGCCGGCCGGGAGGGTGCCCAGCAGGTCGCGGATGCGGCGGTAGTCGGGGCGGAAGTCGTGGCCCCAGTCGGAGACGCAGTGCGCCTCGTCGACCACGAGCAGGCCGCAGCGCGCGACCAGGCCGGGCAGCTGCTCCTCGCGGAACCGCGGGTTGGTCAGCCGCTCCGGGGAGACGAGCAGGACGTCGACGTCGTCGGCGGCCAGGGCCGCCGCGACGTCGTCCCACTCGGTGGCGTTGGCGCTGGAGATCTCGACGGCGCGGATGCCGGCGCGGGCCGCGGCGGCCACCTGGTCGCGCATCAGCGCGAGCAGCGGGCTGACCAGCAGGGTGGGGCCGGCGCCGCGGCGGCGCAGCAGTGCCGTGGAGACGAAGTAGACCGCCGACTTGCCCCAGCCGGTGCGCTGCACCACCAGCGCCCGCTCGGACCGCTCGACCAGCGCGGCGACGGCGGCGTCCTGCCCCTCGCGGAAGACCGCGTCGGGCCGGCCGGTCAGCTCGCGGAGGACCCCGAGGGCCTCGGTGGCGAGGTCGGAGGCAGGCGCGGCGGTGCTCATGGGTCCCGACAGTAGGTGCGTCCCCCGACAGCGGGGCCGTCCGTGCGGGACCTGGGGACGGCGGGCAGGATGGGGATGATGCGACCACCGGACAACCACGTGCACACCGGGTGGTCGTGGGACACCCCGAGCTCGGTGACCATGGCCCGCGCCTGCGAGCAGGCCATCGCCCAGGGGCTGCCGGCGATCGCCTTCACCGAGCACCTCGACTTCACCGTGTGGGGTCCCGACGACCGGGCCACCACGCTGGGCCTGGTCGACCGGCACGCCTCGCGGCACCAGCCGATCGACAGCGAGGGCTACTGGGCCGAGCTCACCGAGGTGCGCGAGCGGTTCCCCGAGCTGCGCATCTGGTCGGGCGTCGAGGCCGGCGAGCCGCACCTGTTCGAGTCGAGCGTGGCCGCGCACCTCGACGGCGCGCCGGTGGACCGGGTCCTCGGCTCGCTGCACTCCCTCCACGACGGCGACCGGCTCTACGGCGTCGGCCAGCTGCTCTACCAGGACGCCGACGGCACGATGCGCCGCTACCTCGCCGAGGTCGTCGACATGGTCGAGCGCAGCGACGTCTTCCAGGTGCTCGCCCACGTCGACTTCCCCCGGCGGTACTGGCCCGGCGGCTCGCACCGCTACGTGGAGAAGGACTACGAGGAGGAGTACCGGGCGGTGTTCCGCGCCCTCGCCGGCACCGGGCGGGCGCTGGAGGTCAACACCAGCAGCCCGCTGGCCTCGGCCGACCAGGTGCGCTGGTTCCGGGAGGAGGGCGGCGAGGCGGTGAGCTTCGGCAGCGACGCCCACCAGCCCGGCGCGGTCGGGCAGCGCTTCGACCTCGCCGTCGACGTCGTGGAGGCGGCCGGCTTCCGGCCCGGGCGGGACCGCTTCGACTTCTGGCGGCGCTGACGCTCAGCCGGCCACCCGGTCGAGGGCGTCGCGCCACCTGCGCCGCAGGCCAGGCGGGGCGATCAGGCGCTGGGCCAGCAGCACGGCGCGGCCGCGCAGACCCCGGCCACCGGAGTGGTGCATGACGACGTCGACGTGGCTGCCGCCGCCGTCCCGCGGGGTGATCCGGATGTCGCCGGTGCCGCGGTCGCAGTGGTCGCTGTCCAGCAGGGTCCAGGCGACCCGGTCCGGGTCCGGCCACTCGTAGCGCAGCAGCACCCAGAACGGGACGCCCGCGCTGCCCTCGCGCACGACGGCCCAGCCCTCCCCCTTCTCGCGGACCTCGTACTTCGCCGGGTCCAGGGTCTTCGACCACACCTCGAGGCGGCGGTCACCGACGTCGGTGAACGCCTCGCGGACCTGGACGGGGGTGGCTCGGGTGTCGAAGCCGAAGTGGACCCGCATCGCCGTCTCCGTCCGGGTGGCCCCCGTGCCTGCCCGGATCATGCACCCGGCGGAAGGCCGCCGGTCGGGAAGTCGTCCCGGTCAGGTACTTCACCGCTAAGAGAGACGCCGCTAGGGTCGCCGGGGTGACGACCCGCCGCGCCGTGATCGCCCTGGGCGGCAACGCGATGACCGGACCCGACGGCGCGGCCACGGCCGCCGCCCAGCGAGCCGCGCTCGCCGTCGCCGCGGACGCGATCGCGGAGGTCGTCGCGGCCGGCGTCGAGGTGGTGCTCACCCACGGCAACGGCCCGCAGGTGGGCAACCTGCTGGTCAAGAACGAGATGGCGGCGCGCGTCGTCCCGCCGGTCCCGCTGGACTGGTGTGTCGCCCAGACCCAGGCGACCGTCGGCTTCACCCTCGCCGACGAGCTCGACGCCGCGCTGGCCGCCCGCGGGCTGGACCGCCGCACGGCCGCCCTGGTCACCCGCACGCTCGTCGACGCCGACGACCCGAACTTCGCCACGCCGTCCAAGCCGGTCGGCCGCCACCTGCCCGCCGAGGAGGCCGCCCGCTTCATCGCGCTCGGCCAGCTGTGGGAGGACCGCGGTCCGCGCGGGTGGCGGCGCGTGGTCGCCTCGCCCGAGCCCCGGTCGGTGGTCGACGCCCCGGCCATCGCCGCGCTGGTCGCCGCCGGGTTCGTCGTCGTCTGCGCCGGTGGCGGCGGGGTGCCGGTGGTCGCGGGCCAGCCGATGCGCGGCGTCGAGGCGGTCATCGACAAGGACCTCACGGCCGCGCTGCTGGCCCGTGAGCTCGAGGCCGACACCCTCGTCGTCGCCACCGACGTCCCCAACGTCGTGCTCGGCTTCGGCACCGGGTCGCCGTCGCCACTGGGCCGGGTCACCCCCGCCGAGCTCCGCGGGCACGCCGCGGCCGGGGAGTTCGGCCGCGGCAGCATGGGCCCGAAGGTCGAGGCCGCGCTGCGTTTCGTCGAGGGAGGCGGCGAGCGCGCCGTCATCACCTCGCTGGAGAACATCGCCGGCGCCGTCACCGGCGACGCCGTCGGCACCGTGTTGCAGGAGGACCCTGCTGCCCCCCCACCGCTCGCAGGCTCGCGGCGGGCCCCTGCAGCAGGGCCACGTGTGAGAGAAGAGGAAGACGTGCCCGCACCGATCGAGGTCCGCAAGGTCCCGCTGCACAACGTCAGCGACGCCAGCGAGCTGGCGAAGCTCATCGACGACGGCGTCATGGAGGCCGACCGGGTCGTCGCGGTCATCGGCAAGACCGAGGGCAACGGCGGCGTCAACGACTACACCCGGATCATCGCCGACCGGGCGTTCCGCGAGGTGCTGCTGGAGAAGGGGACGCGCAGCAAGGAGGAGGTCGCGCAGATCCCGATCGTGTGGTCCGGCGGCACCGACGGCGTCATCAGCCCGCACGCGACCGTCTTCGCCACGCTGCCCGAGGACGCCGTCGAGAAGACCGACGAGCCGCGGCTGACCGTGGGGTACGCGATGAGCGAGCAGATCCTGCCCGAGGACATCGGCCGGGTCGCGATGATCGAGACGGTCGCCGAGGGCGTGCGGAAGGCCATGGCCGCGGCCGGGATCGACGACCCCGCCGACGTCCACTACGTGCAGACCAAGACCCCGCTGCTGACCATCGACACCATCCGCGACGCCAAGAGCCGCGGGAAGACGGTGTGGACCGAGCACACCCACGAGTCGATGGACCTGTCCAACGCCACGACGGCGCTGGGCATCGCCGTCGCCCTCGGCGAGATCGGGATGCCGCGCGACGAGGACGTCATGCACGACCTGTCGCTGTTCTCCTCGGTGGCCTCCTGCTCGTCGGGGGTCGAGCTCGACCGGGCGCAGATCGTCGTCGTCGGCAACGCCCGCGGGCACGGCGGTCGCTACCGGATCGGCCACTCGGTCATGGAGGACGCGCTCGACCAGGACGGCATCTGGGAGGCCATCCGCTCGGCCGGCCTGGAGCTGCCCGACCGGCCGCACCACACCGACCTCGGCGGCCGGCTGGTCAACGTGTTCCTCAAGTGCGAGGCGGACCCGAGCGGCATGGTCCGCGACCGGCGCAACGCGATGCTCGACGACTCCGACGTGCACTGGCACCGGCAGATCAAGGCCACCGTCGGCGGCGTGACCGCAGCGGTCACCGGCGACCCCGCGGTGTTCGTGTCGGTGGCCGCCGTGCACCAGGGCCCCTCCGGCGGCGGGCCGGTCGCGGCGATCGTCGAGGCCTGACCCCCCGGGCGCGTCGCCGGCCCTCGCCGGCGACGCGCCCGCCGACGTCCGGTGACGCCCGGCGGTCCGGTGCGCGCCGGGACTCGTCTACGTTGGGCGCCCGGACGCGGCTGCGGGGAGCCCGCGGGACGAGGGGGCGCAGTGGGCGGACGCGTCCGGGCACACGGGCTGCCCCTGGTGTTCCTGCTCGGCCCGGCCGTGCTCGACCTCGCCCTGGGCAGGGACCAGGTCCTCCTGGGCCTGGTGGCCGCCTCTCCCCTGGTGGCGGCCACCCTGACCGGACGGCGGGCGACCGCGGCCTACGGCGCCGCGGCGCTGGTGACCGCTGCCCTGCTGGGCGTCTACGACCGGCAGTACAGCGCCGAGGCGCTGCCCGCCCAGGTCGTCCGGCTGGTCGTCGTGGCCGTCGCCGGTGCGGTGGCCGTCGGCGCCTGCACCCTGCGCGTGCACCGCGAGTCCGAGCTCGCCCGGGTGAGCGCCGAGGCGGCCGCGACGCGGGCGTCGCTGGAGCTCGGGGAGACCCTGCAACGGCACCTGCTCGGCCCACCTCCGGTGGTCCCCTCCCTGGAGTCCGCGGTGCGCTACCTGCCGGCGCTGCGCGGGACCCGGGTCGGCGGGGACTGGTATGACGCCTTCCCCGCGGCCGGCGGCACCGCCCTGGTGATCGGCGACGTCGCCGGCCACGACCCCCGGGCCGCGGCCGCCATGGCCGAGGTCCGGGGGATGCTGCGCGCGGTCGCCGTCGACGCGTCGTCCCCGGCGCGGGCCCTGGAGGCGCTGGACCGGGTGATGGCGCACCTGACGGCACCGGCCCTGGCCACCGTCGCGGTCGCCGTGGTCCGTCCCACCGGCGACGGCGGGACGCTGCGCTGGTCCAACGCCGGCCACCCGCCGCCGGCGCTGGTGGCCGCGGACGGGTCGGTCCGGCTGCTCGCCGGCACCCCCGAGCCGCTGCTCGGCGTGGCGCCCGGGACACCCCGCACCGACGCCGACCTGCCGCTCCGGCGCGGGGACACGCTGCTCCTCTACACCGACGGCCTCGTCGAGCGGCGCGGCGGCACCCTCGACGAGGGCGACGCCTGGCTCGTCGGGGAGCTCGCCCGGCGCGCGGGCGACCCGCTCGGCGAGCTGTGCGACCGGCTGCTGGCCGCGGCCGCCACGGCCGGCCGTCACGACGACGTCGCGCTGCTCGCCGTCCGGGTCCCGGGCTAGAGGACGCCCAGGTACCGCGGCGGGACGGCGTCGACCAGCCACACCCCGTTGGCCGAGCGGGTGAACACCACCCCGGCCGCGGCCAGCCCGGCGGCGTCGACCCGCAGGACGGCGGCACGGCCGCGGCGCTCCCCCACCGCGCGGGCGGTGACCTCGTCGGGGCTCAGGTGCACCGCGTGCCGCCGGCCCGGGCGCAGCCCCTCGGCGAGGATCGCGGGCAGGTTGCGCACCGCGGTGCCGTGGAAGAGGACGTCGGGCGGGGCCTCGGCGGCGTACCCGAGCGCGACCGGCACGCTGTGCCCCTGGCTGGCGCGGATCCGGGTGCCGGTCGGGTCGAACGCGAAGCGCCGCTTGTCGTTGCGCGCGACGACGTGGTCGAGGTCCTCCCGGGTCAGTGGCATCCCGTGCGCGGCGAGCGCGGCCAGCAGCGCGGCGACGTCGACCCAGCCGGCGTCGTCGAGGACCAGCCCCACGCTGTCGGGCCGGTGCCGGAGCACGTAGGACAGCCGCTTGCTGACCCGGACGACGTCGTCGCGCCCGGGACCGCTCCTGCCCACGCGGGGAGCCTGCGGCCCGGCCCGGCCGGGCGCCACCCGTCGTGCCCGCAGCGGCGCGAGACCGGCGGTCTCGTGGCGATCAGGCGCCGACGGCCACGACAGCGCCGGTCCCGCGGAGCAGGTCAGGCCGCCGCGGGCGCGGTCCGGGCCTCCTGCGCCAGCGCGGCCAGCGCACCCTCGAAGCACTCCCGCGGCGGCTGGACCAGACCCGCGCCGACCTGACCGGTACCGGCCACCCGCCCGGCCATGCCGGTGTTGATCTGCGGCAGCCACCCGGTGCGGGCCACGGCGAGGACGTCGATGCCCGTGGGGGCGCCGCGGAAACCGAGGATCGGGATGGCCATGGCCGGGTTCTCGGCGAGGGTGAGCTGGTACATGCGCTCGGTGGTGGCCAGCGCGTCGGGGACCGTGCCGCCGACGAACCGCACGATCGCCGGCGCCGCGGCCATCGAGAACCCGCCGACACCGTAGGTCTCCATGATCGCGGAGTCGCCGATGTCGGGGTTGGCGTCCTCGGGGCCGTAGTCGCCGAGGAACAGGCCCACCGGCGTCTGCGCGGGCCCGGTGAACCAGCGGTCGCCGGTGCCGGCGGTCTGCACGCCGAACTCGGTGCCGTTGCGGGCCATCACCGTCACCAGCGTCGAGCCCGGGACGTCGCGGGCGGCGTCCATGGCCAGCTTCGCCGTCGGCATGCCGAGGTTGAGGAAGAAGTGCTCGTTGCCGCCGATGAAGCGCAGCGCGGCGGCGACGTCGTCGGACGGCGCGTCGAGCGCGACCAGCGCCGGGGACAGCTCGCGCAGGGTCATCAGCGAGCCGGCGCGGTTGCGGTTGTGCCCCTCGTCGCCCATCTGCAGCATCTGCGCGAGCACCGCCTTGACGTCGAGCGGCTCGGCCATCGACCGCACCGCCCGGGCCAGCAGCGGGCCGAGGACGTCGCGCATCCAGGCCAGCCGGGTGAGCACCTCCTCGCCGAAGGCGCCCATCCGCAGCACCTTGCCCAGGCCCTCGTTGAGGTTGCAGTACGCGCGCCCGCCGTTGACCGGGTCCTCGAGGCACCACGTCCACATCGACGGCGACGTCACCCCGGCCATCGGGCCGACGGCGGAGCGGTGGTGGCACGGCTCGAGCTCCACGCCGCCGGAGGCCAGCAGCGCCTCGGCCTCCTCCACCGTCGACGCCCAGCCCTCGAACAGGCAGGCGCCGACCAGCGCCCCGCGCATCGGGCCCGACGCCGCCTCCCAGGTCAGCGGCGGGCCGGAGTGCAGCAGCACCCGCCCCTCGAGCCCGAGCACCTCGTGAGCCGGCCGGACGTCGACCAGCACCGAACCCGTGGCCAGCACCCGCTCGACCGCCGTCCGGTTGGCCGCGGCGCGGCGCGGGTCCAGAGCCAGCGCGGCGAGGTCGGCCGGGTCACCGAGCGCCGGCGGCCGCCAGTCGACGTCGGCGACCTCCGTGCCCTGCGCGCGCAGCGCCCCGGAGAAGACGTCGACCCCGGCCGCGACGATCGACGGCGGCGCGGAGAGCAGGTCGGACAGGGTCATGACTGCGCTCCCAGCAGGTCGAGGGCGTACCGCGTGGCCGCGGCGTTGGAGGCGAAGACGGCGGCGCCGGCCGCGGCCAGGGCGTCGGCCTGCCGGCTCCAGCCCTGGGGGTCGGCCTCGGTGCCGACGAGCGCGACCACCACCGGCAGCCGCGCCCGGTCCCGGGCCGCGGCGAGGGCCGGCGCGAGGGCCGCCGCCGGGTCGGGGTCGGCGCCGTACCCGAGGACGACGTCGAGCAGCAGCACCGCCGGCTCACCGGACCCGGCCAGCCGGGCGATCGCCTCCAGCCGCAGCGTGGGGTCGATCATCGGGTGGGCGCGGCCGACGGTCAGCGCGTCGTCGCCGAAGTCGACGACCACGTGCCCGGTGGCGGACAGGTCCGTACCGAGGTCGAGCTCGGGCCGCAGCGGGGTGTTGGAGCGGACGTCGCCCAGCACCGGCGCCGCCAGCAGCATCGCCTCGTCGGCGAGCGTGCCGCCGGAGTAGAACCCCTTCAGGACGGCGCCGGCCGGCGCCGCCTCGTCCGGCCCGGGGCGGGACGGCCACGCCGGCACGTCGCGCCCCATGTCGGCCAGCAGCGCCTCGACGGCGGCGGTGAGGTCAGGGGTCTCCCGTGACAGCGCGGCCGACCGGACCGGCGTGGCCAGCCCCGCGGCGGCGCGCTCCACGGCCTCGTCCACCGACGGCGCCGGTGGCTTGGAGACGACGAGGATCCGCTCGGTGGCGGGGTCGGCGTCGAGCGCGGCCAGCGCGTCGAGGGTGGCCAGCCCGCCGACGGCCTCGGACAGGTCGCGCCCGCCGACGCCGATCACGTGCGAGACGCCGACGCCGGCCGCGTCGAGCAGGCAGGACACCTGCTGCGCGCCGGTGCCCGATGCCGCGACCACGCCCACCGGACCGGGGCGGACGACGTTGGCGAAGCCCAGGGCGACGCCGGAGACGATCGCGGTGCCGCAGTCGGGCCCCATGACCAGGACGCCGGCCTCGTGCGCGGCGCGCTTGAGCGCGACCTCCTGCTCGACCGGGACGCCGTCGGAGAAGACGAGCACGCTGCGCCCGGCGGCGATCGCGTCGGCGGCCTCGAGCGCCGCGTACTGCCCCGGGACGCTGACGATCGCGAGGGCGGGCGCGCCGGGGGCGAGGTCGTCGAGGCCGGCGCCGATGGTGCGGGCGGGCTGGGCGTCGGCGGTGGCCCGGGAGCGCTCGCGCTCGGCCAGCGCGGCGTCCACGGCGCTCACCGCGGCGGCCAGGGCGTCGTCGTCGACCGCCCGGACGGCGATGAGCAGCTGGTCGGGCGAGGAGGTCTGCTCGGGGGCCAGACCCATGCCGGCGGCGAGCTCGACGTTGAGCGGCGTGGCCATGGCCACGAGGACGGCGGTGACGCCGTCGCGCGCGCCGACGTCCCGGCTGACCTGCATCAACCGCACGGAGTCGGCGTACACGCCACTGCGCAGGGAGACGTGCCGGACACCCTCGGCAGGATCGGGAGCGCTCACCCTCCGAACCGTACCGGGAGGGTTCCTCAGCGGTGAGGTATCGGCCCGGCAACGATCTTGTTGCACGCGGAACATTTAGCGCTGAGGCACTTCCGTCCCTGTGAGGCGCGTGACACTGTGACGGCCTCCCGGGGGTGCCGGCACCTCCCGGCTGCGTCGGATGGGCAGGTCGAGGAGGTCCCCATGGCGTTCGGTTGGAAGCTCTACGGAGACGGGAAGACGCCACCGCTGGGTGAGGCCGTCGCTCCCGACGAGCGGCTGTCGTGGCCGCGCACCATCGGCATCGGCGCGCAGCACGTGGTCGCGATGTTCGGGGCGACCTTCGTCTTCCCGATCGTCATGGGGCTCGACCCCAACCTCGCGATCATGATGAGCGGGATCGCGACGATCATCTTCCTGCTCATCGTGAACGGGAAGGTGCCGAGCTACCTGGGCACCAGCGCCTCGTTCGTCGGCGGCGTCGTCGCCGTCCGGGCGCAGGGCGGCGACTCCGGTGACGTCGTCGGCGCGATCCTGGTCTCCGGCGTCGTGCTGGCGCTGGTCGGCGTCCTCATCCACTTCGCCGGTGTCCGGTTCCTGCACGCGATCCTGCCGCCGGCGGTAACCGGCGCGGTCGTGCTCCTCATCGGCTTCAACCTGGCCCCCGTGGTGGCCGGCATCTACTGGCCCCAGGACCAGTGGGTGGCGCTGGCCACGATGTCCTTCGTCATCGTCGCCTCGCTGCTGCTGCGCGGCTTCTGGGCCCGGATCTCGATCCTGCTCGGCCTGGTCTTCGGCTACCTGCTGTCGGTCCTGCTCGACGCGACGGCCGGCCAGATCACCTCGCCCGACGGCACCGGCGAGGTCGTCACCCGCGACCGGATCAACTTCGACACCGTCGGCCAGGCCGACTGGTTCGGCCTGCCCGACTTCACCGCGCCCAGCTTCTCGCTGAACTTCAGCCTCCTGGTGCTGCCCGCCGTCATCGCGCTGGTCGCGGAGAACGCCGGCCACGTCAAGGCGGTCGCCGAGATGACCAAGCGCGACCTCGACCCGTACATGGGCCGCGCCATCGCCGCCGACGGTGTCGCCACCGTCGTGGCCTCCTCGGTCGGCGGCTCGCCCACGACCACCTACGCCGAGAACATCGGCGTCATGGCCGCCACCCGCGTCTACTCGACGGCGGCCTACTACGTGGCGGCCCTGGTGGCGATCCTGCTCGGCCTGTGCCCGAAGTTCGGCGCCCTGATCAACATCATCCCGGGCGGCGTCCTGGGCGGGATCACCGTCGTGCTCTACGGGATGATCGGCCTGCTCGGCGCGAAGATCTGGAAGGAGAACCGCGTCGACTTCGCCAACCCGATCAACCTGGTGCCGCTCGCCGCGGGCATCATCATCGCCATCGGCAACGTGAACCTGCAGATCACCGACACCTTCTCGCTGGGCGGGATCGCCCTGGGCACCATCGTGGCGGTGCTGGGCTGGCACGTGGCCCGCGCCCTGGCGCCGGCCGAGATGCGCGCGGCCCTGCTGGCCGAGCAGGAGTACGCCGGTGGCACCGGCCCGGCGCTGGGCCACGCCGGAGCGCACGACTACGGCCACACCGGGCGCGGGCGGCACGAGTACAGCCCCGACCCGTCGTCGGTCGACGAGGTCGGCCGGCCCGGCATCGACACCCGTAAGGGGACGCTCGACAGGTGAAACCCGCTCCCTTCCGCTACGCCGACCCCCGGTCCCTCGAGGAGGCGCTCGACGTCCTCACCGCCGAACCCGGCGCCAAGGTCCTCGCCGGCGGGCAGTCCCTGCTGCCGCTGCTGGCGATGCGGCTCTCGGCCCCGGCCACGCTGGTGGACATCAACCGGGTGCCCGGCCTCGACACCGTCGAGGCCACCGGGGACGGCGTGCGGGTGGGAGCCCTGGTCCGGCACAACGGCCTCCTCCGCGACAGCCCCGACGCGACCGCCGCCGCCCGGGTCCAGCCGCTGCTGGCCCGGGCGACGGCGAACGTCGCCCACCCCGCGATCCGCAACCGCGGCACGACGGTCGGCTCGATCGCGCACGCCGACCCCTCGGGCGAGATGACCTCCGTGCTGGCGCTCACCGGCGGCTCGGTAACGGTGGCGACGCCGGGGGGCCGCTCCACCGTCGGCTGGCAGGACCTCTTCGTCGGGCCGCTCGAGACCTCGCTGGCCGGCCCGGCCGTCGTCGTCGATGCCTTCTTCCCCGCCCTCCCGGAGCGCTCCGGGACCGCCTTCGCCGAGATCTCCCGGCGCAAGGGCGACTACGCCGTCTGCGGCGCGGGCGTCGTCGTCACCCTCGACGCCGACCGCCGGGTCGCCGCCGTGCGGGCGTCCTACCTGTCCGTGGGTCTGGTGCCCGAGGTGCACGACCTCACCGAGGCCGTGGCCGGCAAGCCGGTCGACAGCGCCGACTGGGCCGCCGCCGGCGCGCTGGCCCGCACGCTGGTCGACCCCGACGGCGACATCCACGCCAGCGCCGACTACCGGCGGCTGCTGGTCGGGGTGCTGACCGAGCGGACACTGGCGCAGGCGGCAGCCGAGGCCGTGCAGAGGAGCGCAGCATGACCACCCCCGTCGACAGCGAGCGGACGGTCGCCGTCACCGTCAACGGCGTCCTGCGCGAGGCCACCGTGCCCGTGCGCCGGGTGCTGTCGGACCTGCTGCGCGACGACCTGCGGCTGACCGGCACCCACGTCGGCTGCGCGCACGGCGTCTGCGGGTCGTGCACCGTGCTGGTCGACGGCGACCCCGTGCGCTCCTGCCTCGTGCTCGCCGTCCAGGTCGACGGCGCCGAGGTGACCACCGTGGAGGGGCTGGCCCGCGAGGACGGCGAGGGCGGGCAGGTGCTGCACCCGGTGCAGGAGGCCTTCCGCGAGTGCCACGCGCTGCAGTGCGGCTTCTGCACCCCGGGCTTCCTGGTGACCATCGCGGCCGGCCTGGAGGCACGGGACGCGGCCGCGGAGATCACCGACGAGGAGGTCGACGAGCTCGTCGGCGGCAACCTCTGCCGGTGCACCGGCTACGCCAACATCCGCAGGGCCGTCCGGCACGCCGCCGCCGCGATGCGGGAGGACGCCCGGTGAGTGCCTTCGTAGCGCCAATGGCACCCCAGGGAGCTGCCGCGTGACCACGAAGCTGTTCGGCGAGCCGGTCCGCCGGCGCGAGGACGCCCGGCTGATCACCGGACGGGGCCGGTACCTCGACGACATCGGCGCCGGCGCCCTGGCCGCCGCCTTCGTGCGCAGCCCGCACGCGCACGCGCGGATCACCGACGTCGACGTCGAGGCCGCCCTCGACGTCGAGGGCCTGGTCGCGATCTACACCTACGAGGACCTCACCGGGCCGATGGCCGAGCCGCTGCCGGTGCTCATCCCGCACCCGCAGCTGCACGCCCCGCGCACCGGCTACGCCCTGGCCAACGGCGTGGTCCACCACGTCGGCGAGCCGGTCGTCATGGTCGTGGCCACCGACCGCTACGTGGCCGAGGACGCCGCCGAGCGGATCGTGGTCACCTACGAGGAGCTGCCGGTCGTCGTCGGGGTCGACGCCGCCCGCGAGGCCCGGGCCGCCGTCCACGAGGACGTCCCCGACAACGTCGCCGCCCGGCACCACCAGGAGACCGGCGACGTCGAGCCGGCGCTCGCCGCCGCGCCGCACACGCTCTCCTTCACCCAGTACATCGAGCGCAGCGCCTGCATGCCGCTGGAGGGCAAGGGCGTGCACGCCCGCTGGGACCCCGACGACGGCAGCCTGCGGGTGCACTCCAGCACCCAGGCCTCGACGTCGGTGCGCGCGGCGATCGCGGCGAAGCTCGAGCTGTCGCTGGACCGCGTCGAGGTGATTGCGCCCGACGTCGGCGGCGGCTTCGGCGTCAAGATCGTGCACCCGTGGCCCGAGGAGCTGCTGGTGCCGATGGCGGCCATCCGGCTCGGCCGCGAGGTCAAGTGGGCCGAGGACCGGCGCGAGCACTTCGTCTCCAGCGCGCACGAACGGCAGCAGCGGCAGGAGGTCACCGTCGGCTTCGACGACGACGGCCGGATCACCGCGCTCGACGTGCACATCTGGCACGACAACGGCGCCTACACGCCCTACGGGATCATCGTGCCGATCGTCACGGCGACCCAGCTGGTGGGCCCCTACGTCATCCCCGTCTACCGGGTGGTCGTCGAGAGCGTCTACACCAACACCGTCATCGTCACGCCCTACCGCGGAGCCGGGCGGCCGCAGGGCTGCTTCGCGATGGAGCGGACGATGGACCGCATCGCCGACGCGCTCGGCCTCGACCGCGCCGAGGTCCGCCGTCGCAACCTGATCACCCCCGACCAGTTCCCCTACGACCACCGGCTGACGTTCCAGGACGGCCGCCCGGTCATCTACGACTCCGGCGACTACCCCGGCCTGCTGGACAAGCTGGTCGCGCTCGTCGGCTGGGACGAGGCCGCGGCGCTGCGGGCCGACGCGCAGGCCCGCGGCAAGCTCCTCGGCGTCGGCATGGCGCTCTACGTCGAGGGCACCGGCCCCGGCCCCTACGAGGGCGGGCACGTGCAGGTGCTCGGCAGCGGCAAGGTGCTCGTGTCCACCGGGCTGACCTCGCAGGGCCAGGGGCACGAGACGGTGTTCGCCCAGATCGTCGCCTCCGAGCTCGGCGTGCCCATCGAGGACGTCGAGGTGCACACCGGCGACACCCGCCGCTTCGGCTACGCCGTCGGCACCTTCGCCTCCCGGGCCGCGGTGATGAGCGGCAACGCCGTCGCCCTGGCCGCCCGCGGCGTGCGGGAGAAGGCGATCCGGATCGCCGCCGACGTCCTGGAGGCCAACCCGGAGGACCTCGAGATCGACGACGGCCAGGTGCAGGTCAGGGGGACGCCGGGGGCGTCGATCCCGCTGCGCACCGTGGCGGTGCTGTCCAACCCGCTGCGCTACGCCTTCGACGAGGCGGCCAAGCAGGCCACCCAGTTCGCCGTCCAGGGGTCCGACGACAAGCCGCCGGTCGCCCCCGGGGACGCCCCCGGCCTCGAGCACCGCGACTACTACTCCCCCATCCGCTCGACGTTCGCCTCGGGCGCGCACGCCGCCGTGGTCGAGATCGACCCGCAGACCTGGGAGATCGACGTCGTCCGGTACGCCGTGGTGCACGACTGCGGCAACGTCGTGAACCCGATGATCGTCGAGGGTCAGGTGCACGGCGGCGTGGCCCAGGGCGTGGGCGGGGCGCTGTACGAGCGGATGGCCTACGACGGCGACGGGCAGCTGCAGAACGCGTCGTTCATGGACTTCCTCATGCCCTACGCCTCCGAGGTGCCCGACATCGCGATCGACCACCAGGAGACGCCCTCCCCGCTCAACCCGCTGGGCATCAAGGGCGCCGGCGAGGCCGGGGTCATCCCCGGGACGGCGGCGATCGCCTCGGCGATCGAGGACGCGGTGGGCCGGCGGATCACCGCGATGCCGATCTCCCCCACCGAGCTGTACGACCTGATGCGAGACGAGACGGCGGAGCGCACGGCTGCGTCGCGGACGACGGGAGCCCCTGCGTGAACCTCGACGGCTCGGCGGTGCTGCACGGCACGCCCGAGGAGGTCTGGACGGTCATCACCGACCCCGCGGTGCTCGCGCGGACGATCCCCGGCTGCGAGTCGCTGCAGCGGACCGGCGAGGACGAGTACCGCATGGACGTCTCGGTGGGGGTCGGCGCGATCCGCGGGACCTACGCCGGCGAGGTGCGGCTCACCGACCAGCAGCGGCCCTCGTCCTACGTCATGCACGCCTCGGGTGCCGGCGCGCCCGGCAACGTGCGCGCGACGGTCACCATCGGCCTCGAGCCCACCGACGAGGGGACGACGCTCACCTGGTCCGCCGACGCCGTCGTGGGCGGACCGGTCGCCGGGGTGGGCCAGCGGATGATCACCGGCGTCGCGAAGCGGATGGCCGGGCAGTTCTTCGCCGCGATCGACCAGGAACTGATCTCCGGTGCACCGGTCGAGGCCGCGCCCGCCGCGGCCCGCGCCTCGTCGGCCGCCGTCAGCTCGACCGAGGCGCCCACGGCCGTTCCCGCGGGAACGCCGTCCGCGCCCGAGCCGCAGGTGTTCCGCGGTGCGAGGGCCCCGGCCGGCGCGCCGTCGTCGGACCTTCAGACCCTCGCCGTCGGCGCGCTCGGCGGCGCGGGGCTCACGCTGCTCGGCGTCCTGGTCGGCTGGCTGCTCGGCCGCCGCCGCTAGCGGGAACCAGCGCCCACCGGGGGCGGAGGGTGCGGTCAGTCGGCCGGGTACGGCGGCGCGCCGCAGATGTCCGCCGGGAGGCTGGCATCGCAGCGGTTGCCCGCGGAGGTCAGGTCCGGACCGGCGGCCAGCAGGGGCGGGATCGAGCCGTCGCTGACGAACACGTCCCTCTCCACCACCCGGCCCGGTCGCACGATGACGTGGTTGTCCCCGAAGGCGTTCCCGACGATCCGGATGTCGTCCACGAGGCCCGCGCTCGCGCCCTCCGGTGCGTCGGGCGCCGGGAGCGAGAGCAGCGTCAGACCGCCCGCCGGGTTGGTGGGCACCGGCACGCTCTCGGGCAGCGTCACCGTGTTGTCCGTCACGACGTTGCCCGTGATGCTCACGTCATCGGCGTTGACCACCTGCACGCCGACGCCGGAGACGTGCTCGTCCTCGTCGCGGCCCTGTCGGCAGTACCGGTCGTTGTCCGTCGCCCGGTTGCCGCTGAGGTGGAACCCACCGCTCGGGACGTCCCGCCCGTCGTCGGGCACCTGGGTGAGGACGTCGTCGAACAGCAGGAGCCCGATGCAGTTGCCGGTCAGGGTGTTCCCGGACACGTGTCCGCCACGGGCCTCCCGGAGGTGGATGCCGAGGTCGTACCCCTCGACGTAGTTGCCGGAGACGTTCGCGGCGGCCGCCCCGGAGTCCTCGATCCCGATGCCGGCGGTGCCCGAGTCCGGCCGGCTCGCGGTGCCGCGGTCGAGGCCGACCTCGATGTTGCCGGTGAACCGCACGTTCGTGGAGTCCAGGGCGAGGATCCCGTACCCGTCGTGCGCGTGACCCGCCGTGTCGGACACCGAGAACCCGTCGGCGCCCCAGGCGGTGATCCCGCTGGCGGGGTGGTTGCGGGTCATGACACCGGAGACCCGCACCGGGCCGTCGGGGTCGAGGAAGAAGAGGGCCGACACATCGTCGGCCAGCGTGGCCGGGTCGTCCTCGCCGTCGACGCGCTCCTGGGCCGCCCAGCACACCGATGACCTGGCCGGCGCCGGCGGCAGGTCCTCGGGGGTGTCCCACCCGGGCCACACGATCTTCGTCGCGGCAGCGCCGGCACCCCGGATGGTCAGGCCCTTCCCCTCGATGCAGACGGCCTCTGCATAGGTGCCGGGCGCCAGCCGGATCGTGTCCCCGGAGTCCGCTGCGTCCACGACGTCCTGGATGGACTGGCCCGGCCTGACGTCCCAGGTCCGGCCTCCGCCTCCCTGCGCCGACGCCGCCCCCGGCGCGGCGGCCACCAGCAGCGTGCCGGCCCCGGCCACGGCGAGGGCACGCCGCACCCGAGGGTGGCGCGTGGTCGGTGCTCGGTCCACGACACCGCCTCTCTGGATGCGGCGTCCCGGACGGTCGTGGGGGAGCGCCGACTCGGGGGGACCTGGCAGTCGCCCGGCGACGCAGGTCACCCTCCCGGTGCACCCGGCGGCGTCCAACCGGACACGGGTATGAACCTGCCTCCACCCGAGGTCGTGGTACCGGTCCGGGACCGTCCAGGCGCGACCCGCGAACCGGCTGCCGACCCCTCGCCGGGCGCGCCCCTCGGTCGCCGGTCGCGCGCCCCGGGTCGGACCCGTCCCACCCGGAGCGCCGGGACCGCCGTGGCCGGGCACCCCGCTGCGGACGGCGGCCCGGCGTCAGACCGCGGGTGACCGGTCGCGGTTCACCAGGATGGCCAGCTGGGTCCGGCTGCGGACCCCGAGCCGTCGCATGGAGGCGGTCAGGTGGCTCTTGACCGTCGCCAGGCTGAGGAACAGCCGGCGGGCGATCTCCTCGTTGCTGAGGCCCTGCGCCACCAGCTCGGCGACGTCGCGCTGCCGGTCGGTGAGCCGGTCGAGGACGCGCTCGGGACCCTGCGCCGGCGCCGTGGGGTCGGCCAGGTAGCGGACCAGGTGGCTGGTGGCCGAGGAGTCGATGGCCGGCTCGTGCCGGGACAGAGCGCGCACGGCCTCGACCAGCCGGGCGGCGCAGGAGCGCCGGGGGAGATAGCCCCGGACGCCGGCGCGCAGCACCTCGACCAGCTCGGCGCCGGGGTCCTCCCGCCGCTCGGCGAGCACCAGCACCGACGCCCCCAGGTGGCAGAGGTCCCGCAGCAGCGGCAGCGTGGCGCCCTGGACGAGACCCTGCCGCGCGACCACCACCTGCACCGGGACGTCCGCGGCGACGCTCAGCGCCCCGGGCAGGTGCTCGGTCTCCGCGACGACGGCCATGTCGGGCTCGGCCTCGAGGACCACGCGCAGGCCCAGCCGGAAGACCTCCTGGTCCTCGCAGAGCAGGATCCGCACCAGGCTGGACGGTGGCCGAGCGAGCACGGGCCGGACCGGCCGGGGGACCGCTCGGGCCCGCGGAGGACCCGCGTGCCCGGGCGCGGTCGCGCCAGGACCGTTCGGACGGTGCAGCCGCGGGCCCGGGAGCCCCCCTCTGCTCGGGAGGTCATCTGGACTCATCCTGTTCCCCTGTCCGGTCGGTGACGGGGTGTGGAGGCCGGGGTTCTCCAGCCGAACGGAACCTGTTCGTCTCAGCGGATCTGGTGAAACCGTAGCGCGCAACCGGTCTGTGCAGGCAGGAACTGTGCACGGGAGTCACAGCTCACGTCCAGGCTCCTGCCAGGCACCGGGGCGACACTCCGCCTCCGTCCGTCCGGCCAGTACGCAGAGTCATCCCCACGACACGGAGGTCAACCGTTGGCGGGGCCCACCTGGCGGCCGTCGTCCGGCCCGGGCCGGGGCCTGCGGTTGACGTGGATCGCCAGCTGGGTGCGGTCGCGCAGGCCCAGCCTCCGCAGCGCCACGGTGATGTGGCCCTTGACGGTCGCGCGGCTGACCTGCAGCCGGGCGGCGATCTCCGCGTTGGTCAGCCCCTCGGCGACGAGCTCGGACACCGCCTGCTGGCGCGCGGTGAGCGGGTTGCCGTTGGTCGGCTGGGACGCCGGCCGGCTCCCGTCGAGCTGGTGCAGCAGTTCGCCGGTGACGGTGGCGTCGAGCAGGGTCTCGCCCCGCAGCACGGCCCGCACCCCCTCGACGAGGCGGTCGGAGCTCACGGTGGTGTGCACGTAGCCGCGTGCGCCCGCGCGCAGGGCCTCGACCATGTCGCCGCCGCTGCCGGCCTCGCCCAGGAGCACCACGCGGGTGCCCGTGGCCGTCAGGGCCCGCACCAGGTCGGGGATCGCCGGGCCCTGTGTGCCGAGTCCTACCAGGGTGACCTCCGGCCGCAGCTCGGCGGCCAGTGTGAGGGCGGCGTCGGCGTCCGCGGCCTCGGCCACCACGACGAGGTCGGGCGCCCAGCGCAGCACTGCGCGGAGACCGTGCCGCAGCACCTCGTGGTCGTCGCAGATCAACACCCGGGCCCGGGGGACGCCACCGTTCCGGGCATCATCCCGTGGAGGGAGTCTCCCCTCCGGTTCGCCGCCCATGCGTCTGCTCCGCTCAGGTCCGGCGCCCTGCGCCCCCATACCTGAGACGGACAGTAGAGATGGCGCGCGACCCTCCGCCACCGTCCGTGTCCCCACCGTGCGGGAACGGGGGACCGATTCATACCCAGGTATGGAGTGAGGGGCTCCCCGAGGCGGGACCGTCCCCGCCTGGGGTGCTGCACCCGGGGGTGCGCGACCCCTCCGGGGGCGTCCTCCCTGGTGACCGGCCCCCTCCACCCCCGGGCGACCCTGCAGGATCCGACCGCTGGCCGGTGTCCCGGGCGGGTCCCCCGCCCTAACGTCCTCGGGCATCCGTCCCCGGCCCGCCCGCTCCCGGCCGGCCCCGCAGCGACGCTGGAGAGCCCGTGCACCAGACCATGATCATCGCGAGGATGAACCCGGGGGACGCGGACCGCGTCGCCGACGTCTTCGCCCGCTCCGACGCGACGTCCATGCCCCAGGAGATCGGTGTGCGGCACCGGTCCCTGTTCACCTTCCACGAGCTCTACGTCCACCTCATCGAGTTCGACCGCCCGCCGGCCGAGGCGATGCGGGTGGCGCAGTCGCTGCCGTCCTTCCGCTCGGTGAGCGAGGAGCTGCGGCCCTACATCAACGCCTACGACCCGGGCTGGCGCTCGCCCCAGGACGCGATGGCGCGCCGCTTCTACGAGTGGTCGGCGGAGCGGTCGTGACCGCGACCACGCCGACCCGGCGCCCAACGTCGGCGGCCGGCTCGGCCGACTGGGTCAGCTGCCCCAGCTGCGGCTGGCTGCTGTACCGCAAGCGGCTGGAGCGCAACCTGTCGGTCTGCCCGGAGTGTGACCACCACCTGCGCCTGGGCGCCCGCGAGCGCATCGGGCTGCTGGCCGACCCGGGCACCTTCGACGAGCAGACCTGCCCCCCGGGACCGCCCGACCCGCTGTCGTTCAGCGACCTGCGCGACTACCGCGACCGGCTGCTCGAGGCCGCCGCCAGCTCGGGTGAGTCCGAGGCCGTCGTCGCCGGCACCGCCCGCATCGGCGGCACCGAGGTGGTCCTCGCCGCGATGGACTTCGGGTTCCTCGGCGGCAGCATGGGCATCGAGGTGGGCCGCCGCGTGAGCGCGGCCGCGGACCTCGCGGTGGAGCGCCGGCTGCCCCTGGTCGTCGTCTGCGCCAGCGGCGGCGCACGCATGCAGGAGGGCGTCTTCTCGCTGTTCCAGATGGCGCGGGTCAGCCAGGCCTTCGCCCAGCTGCGCGAGTCGGGGCTGCTGTCGGTCTGCGTGCTCACCGACCCCACCTACGGCGGGGTGTCGGCGTCCTTCGCCACGCTGGCCGCCGTCCTGGTCGGCGAGCGGGGCGCGCACGTCGGGTTCGCCGGCCCCCGGGTGGTGCAGGAGACGATCCGCGCCGAGCTGCCCAGCGACTTCCAGACGGCGGAGTTCCTGCTGGCCCACGGGCTGGTCGACCGGGTCGAGAGCCGGGCCGAGCTGCGCCCGCTGCTGGTCCGCCTGCTCGACCTGCACGGCCGCCCGGTCCTCCCCCGCTCCGGCACCGCCGTCACCCGGACGGAGGTCACCGAGCCCGCGCCCGCCGACCCCGGCCCCGCGGCGCGCGACGCCGACGCCTGGGACGTCGTCCAGCGGGCGCGGGTCGCCGGCCGGCCGACCACGCTGGACTACCTCGCCACCGCCTTCGACGACTTCGTCGAGCTGCACGGCGACCGCACGTTCGCCGACGACCCCGCGATCGTCGGCGGCGTCGCCTCGCTCGACGGGCGCCCGGTGGTGGTGATCGGCCACGAGAAGGGCCACTCGGTCCGCGAGCGCGTGGCCCGCAACTTCGGCATGCCGCACCCCGAGGGCTACCGCAAGGCGATGCGGCTCATGGCGCACGCCGAGTCCTCGGGCCTGCCGGTGGTCACGCTGGTCGACACCCCCGGCGCCCACCCCGGCCCCGCGGCCGAGGAGCGCGGCCAGTCGCACGCCATCGCCGAGACGATCATGCGCAGCAGCCGGCTGCGCGTCCCGGTGGTCTCCGTGCTGACCGGCGAGGGGGGCAGCGGCGGGGCCCTCGCCCTGTGCACCTCCGACCGGCTGCTGGTCCTGGAGAACGCCTACCTCTCGGTCATCAGCCCCGAGGGCTGCGCGGCGATCCTCTGGCGGACGGCGTCGGCCGCACCAACCGCCGCCCGTGCCATGCGGCTGGGCGCCCCTCACCTGTGCGCCAGCGGCATCGCGACCTCGGTGGTGACCGAGCCGCCGGGCGGGGCGCACGCCGACCCCCTCGACGCGGCCCGGCGGGTCCGCGCGGCCCTGGTCGCCGACCTCGACGAGCTGTGCCGCCTCGACGTCGCGACGCTCCTGGCGCTGCGCACCCGGCGGCTCTCGCGGATCGGCGGGGACGAGGCCCGACCACTGCGCGTCGTGCCGGTGCCCACGGGAGGGGACGACCGTGCGGCCGGCTGAGCTGTCCCCGCGCGCCGGCGGCGCGGAGGACCGGGACGAGGCCGCACGCTCGCTGCAGGAGGAGGTCCTCGACCTCGCCCGCGCGCTGCCCGGGCCGCTGCGGCGGCTGACGGTGCGCAGCGGGGACCGGTCGGTGGAGGTCGAGTGGGCCGCCGACGTCGTCGTCGGCCCGCCCGCGCCGGCCCCCGCCCCGGCGGCCGGTGCCCTGCAGGCGGTGGCCCCGGAGGCGGAGCCCGCCGCCGCGCCGGAGGTCCCCGAGGGCGCGGTCGCCGTCCGCGCGCCGCTGGTCGGCACCTTCTACGCCGCGCCCTCCCCCGGCGCCGAGCCGTTCGTGCGGGTCGGCGACGAGGTGGAGAGCGGCCAGACGCTCGGGATCGTCGAGGCGATGAAGCTGATGAACCCGATCGTGGCCGACTCCGCGGGCGTGGTCGCCGAGGTCCGGGTCGGCGACGCCGAGTCCGTCGAGTACGACCAGGTCCTGCTGCTGCTGCGCCCGCCCGGGAGTCCGCGGTGATCGGCCGGCTGCTCATCGCCAACCGCGGCGAGATCGCCGTCCGGGTCGCCCGCGCCTGCCGGGAGCTCGGCATCGAGGTGGTGGCCGTGCACTCGACGGCCGACCGCGACTCCGCGGTCGTGGAGATGGCCGACGAGGCGGTGCACATCGGGCCGCCGGCACCGCGGGCGAGCTACCTGCACGTGCCCAACCTCGTGGAGGCGGCGCTGCGCAGCGGCGCGGACGCCGTCCACCCCGGCTACGGCTTCCTCTCCGAGGACCCCGACTTCGCCGAGATCTGCGACGCCGAGGGACTGACCTTCGTCGGCCCGCCGCCCGAGGTCATGCAGCTCATGGGCAACAAGGCGACGGCGCGCCGGCTCATGGCCGACGCCGGGCTGCCGCTGCTGCCCGGCGTGGTCGACCCGGTCCGCACGGCCGAGGAGGGCCAGCGGATCGCCGCCGAGATCGGCTACCCGGTGATCATCAAGGCCGCGGCCGGCGGCGGCGGGCGCGGGATGACCGTCGTCCGCGGGCCGGAGGACTTCGCCGAGGCGTTCACCACCACCCAGACGGTGGCCCGCGCGGTGTTCCGCGACCCCACCGTCTACGTCGAGCGCTACCTCTCCGGCGCCCGGCACGTGGAGGTGCAGGTCCTCTGCGACGCCCACGGCTCCGGCATCTACCTGGGCGAGCGGGACTGCTCGCTGCAGCGCCGGCACCAGAAGCTGCTGGAGGAGGGCCCGGCCGGGCACCTCTCCCCGGCGCAGCGGGCCGAGCTCGGCGAGATGGCCGTCCGCGGCGCGCTGTCGGTCGGCTACGCCGGCGCGGGGACCGTCGAGTTCCTCGTCGACGACGCCGGGCGCGCGTACTTCATGGAGATGAACGCGCGCATCCAGGTCGAGCACCCGGTCACCGAGCTGCTGACCGGCATCGACCTGGTCCGCGAGCAGCTGCTGGTCGCCGGCGGCGAGCCGCTGCGGCTGCGGCAGGAGGACGTCGTCGTCCGCGGGGCGGCCATCGAGTGCCGGATCAACGCCGAGGACCCCGCCCGCGGGTTCGCCCCCGCACCCGGCCGGCTCGACGTGCTGCGGGTCCCCGACGGCCCGTGGACGCGCTTCGACACCGGCTACCGCCAGGGCGACACCATCAGCCCGCACTACGACTCGCTGCTCGGCAAGCTCGTCGTCTGGGCGCCCGACCGCGAGCAGGCGATCCGGCGGATGGACCGGGCGCTGGCCGAGCTGCGCGTCGAGGGTCCCGGCGTCCACACCACCACCGCCCTGCACCGCGCCATGCTGCGCGACCCCGACGTGCGCGCCGACCGGCACGACGTCCAGTTCCTCGACCGCCGGCTGCCCGACCTGGTGGCCCGCGCGGCGCTCATCGCGGCGTGCCCGGAGCCGGCCCTGCCGGCCGCCCTCCGCGGCCCGCTGCACCTCGTCCCGGACGGCGAGCCCGCCGTCCCGGCGTCCCGTCCGCACCACCGTCCCGAGGAGGACACCGCCATGACCGCCTTCGACCAGACCGACCTCATGCAGCTGCTCACCGAGAAGGCGGGGCTGCCGTCGTCGGCGCACACCACCGACCCCGACGCCCGCTTCGCCGACGTGGGCCTGGACTCCCTGGCCTTCCTGTCCCTGCAGACCGCCCTGCAGGACCGCTTCGGCACCGAGCTGCCCGACGACAGCGCCGACCGCTACACGTTCGGCGAGATCGTCGAGGCCGTCCGCGCCGGGCAGGCCCAGCCGGCCTAGATGAAGGACCCCCTCGCCCCCCAGCACTCGCACGCTCGCGCCGGGGCCCTGCGAGGGGGCCGTCCCGTCCTCCACCGATCCGAGGAGCGCTCCGCATGACCAGCACCGACAGCCCGCAGACCGCGACCGTCGGACACACCGACAACTCGATCCTGATCGACGCCGACATCGACCACGTGTGGGCGATGACCAACGACCTGGCGTCCTGGCCGGACCTGTTCACCGAGTACCGCTCGGTGGAGATCCTGGAGCAGACCGACACCTGGTTCCGCTTCCGGCTCACCATGCACCCGGACGAGTCCGGGCGGACCTGGAGCTGGGTGTCCGAGCGGACCCTCGACCCCGCCGCGCGCGAGGTCCGCGCCCGCCGGGTCGAGCCCGGCCCGTTCGAGTTCATGGACATCCACTGGACCTACGCGCCGGAGGGCAGCGGCACCCGGATGCGCTGGGTGCAGGACTTCCGGATGCGGCCCGAGGCGCCCATCGACACCGAGGGGATGACCCGCCGGATCGACGCGAACAGCAAGATCCAGATGGGCATCATCAAGGACAAGGTCGAGGCCGCCGCACCGGGGTCGGAGCGGTGAGGTGAGCGCCGCGCGGGGTCCCGCCGTCCTCCTCCCCGGTGAGGAGGCCTCCCGGCCCGGGATGGTCGACCCGTGGCTGGCCGACCCGGTGGCGGCCGCCACCGTGACCGAGGTCGACGCCGTCGTCGGCCGCGACGTCGCCGCCTGGTGGCGGGACCCCGCGACCGCACCCGACCCCGTCGCCACCCACCTCGAGGTGGTCGTCACCGGGGTCGCCGGCTTCCGCTCGCTGGCCGCCCGCGGCCTGGACCCGGTGGTCGTGGCCGGGCACGGCGTCGGCGAGTACGCCGCCCTCGTGGCCGCCGGTGCCCTGCAGCTCGACCAGGTGGTCGAGCTGGTGCACTGGCGTGCCGAGCTGCTCGGGCTGGCGCCGCGGCCCTCGGCCGCCGGCCTGGCCGCGGTCCTCGGGCACGACGCCGAGGCCGTCGCCCGCTCGGCCATCGCGGTCGCCGGGATGGACGGGCCGCTGTGCCTCGCCGCCCTCGACGGGCCCGAGCGCGCGGTGCTGGCCGGCGGCCGCAGCGAGCTGGCGCACGCCGGCGAGCTGGTCCGCGCGGCGGGGCTGGACCTGGTCCGGCTGCCCGGGCGGGCGCCCTGCGGCGGCCCGCTGGTGCAGAAGGTCGCCGCCCACCTCGCGACGGCGCTGGCCGACCTCGACTGGTCGGTCCCCGACGTGCCCGTCGTGCCCAACGCCGACGCCGAGCCGACCCGTGACCCCGACCGGCTCGCCGCGGCGCTGCGCCGCCACCTCACCGCCACGGTGCTCTGGGAGGCCACCTCCCGGGTGCTGGTGGACCTCGGGGCGACGTCGGCGGTCGAGATCAGCGCCGAACCGGTGCTCGGTCCCCTGGTCCGCCAGGTCCACCCCGACCTGCCGGTCCACCTGGCCGCAGGGCCCGGCGCCCCCGTCCCCACCGACGTCCCGGGGCCCGCGTTCGCGGGCTCCCCGGCCGCCTGACCCGCCCGACCCCCGAACCGCCGGCCGCCCCGGCCGCCGGCCCACCTGAGGAGAGAGATGACCACGATCCAGCACGCGCCGGCCACGCCGACGCGCTGCGGCCCCACCGTCCACCGGGCCGACACCCCGCCCAACCGCCGTCGCGGCGGTGACATCCGGGTGCTGCTCTCCCCGGCCAGCGTCGGCTCGACCGCCGGGTTCATGGGCACGCTCACCCTCGAGCCCGGCGAGGTCGTGACCGAGCACTGGCACCCCTACTCCGAGGAGTTCCTCTACTGCCAGGCCGGCGACGTCCTGGTCACCCTCGACGGCGAGCCGCGGCGGCTGGTCGCCGAGTCCGCCGTGCACATCCCGATCGGCGTCCGGCACCGGATCGTCAACGACACGGAGACGACGGCGACGTTCGTCTTCCTGTGCGGCCCGCTGGCACCGCGGCCCGACCTGGGGCACGTCGACACCGAGCCCGCCCCGGGCGTGCGGTGACCACCGGGAGGCGCCGCGTCGTCGTCACCGGCATCGGGGTGGTGGCGCCCGGCTCCATGGGCCGCGAGGGGTTCTGGGACATGATCACCGCCGGCCGGACGGCGACGCGGCGGATCTCGTTCTTCGACCCGGCGCGCTTCCGCTCGCAGGTCGCCGCCGAGGTGGACTTCGACGGCCGCAAGCAGGGCCTCACCGCCCAGGAGGTGCACCGCAACGACCGCTTCGTGCAGATGGCGATGGTCGCCGCGGACGAGGCGGTCGCAGACAGCGGGCTGCGGTTCGGGGTCGGCGGGGCCGACGACGCTCCCGACCCCGACCGGGTCGGCGTGACCCTCGGCAGCGCCGTCGGGGCGACGATGCGGCTGGAGCAGGAGTACGTGTCGGTCAGCGACGCCGGCCGGCTGTGGGAGGTCGACCCGCGCTACGCGTCGCGGTACCTGATGCACGCGCTGGTGCCCAGCTGCGGCGCCACCGAGCTGGCCGTCCGCTTCGGCGCGCACGGCCCGGCCACGGTGGTGTCCACCGGCTGCACGTCGGGCATCGACTCGATCGGGTACGGCGCCCAGCTGGTGGAGGACGGCGACGCCGACGTCGTGCTGGCCGGGGCCAGCGACGCCCCGATCTCGCCGATCTCGATGGCCTGCTTCGACACGATCCGGGCCACCACCGACAGCAACGACGACCCCGAGCACGCCTCCAAGCCCTTCGACGCCCGCCGCAACGGGTTCGTCATGGGCGAGGGCGCGGCGGTGCTGGTGCTCGAGGAGCTCGAGCACGCGAGGGCGCGCGGCGCGGAGGTCTACTGCGAGGTGACCGGCTACGCCAGCCGCTGCAACGCCTTCCACATGACCGGCCTCAAGCCCGACGGGCTGGAGATGGCCGAGGCGATCACCGTCGCGCTCGACCAGGGACGGATCGACCCGGACGAGGTCGGCTACGTCAACGCGCACGGCTCGGGGACCAAGCAGAACGACCGGCACGAGACAGCGGCGGTCAAGCGCAGCCTGGGCTCGGCGGCCGGCCGGGTCGCGATGAGCTCGATCAAGTCGATGGTGGGTCACTCGTTGGGCGCCATCGGGTCGATCGAGGTCGCCGCCACCGCGCTGGCGGTCAGCCGCGGCGTCCTGCCGCCCACGGCCAACTACGAGGTGCCCGATCCCGAGTGCGACCTCGACTACGTGCCGAAGGTGGCGCGGGAGCAGAAGGTCGACGTCGCCATCTCGGTCGGCAGCGGCTTCGGCGGGTTCCAGTCGGCGATCGTGCTGGCCGCGCCCACCCGGAGGGAGTCGTGAGCGGACTGCTGGTCACCGGGATCGGCGTCGTCGCGCCCACCGGCATCGGCGTGGAGGAGCACTGGGCGTCGTTGGTGCGCGGCGAGCCGGCCATCCGGCCGGTCGAGGGCTTCGACGCCCAGCGCTACGGCATCACCCTCGCCGGGCAGGTGCGCGACTTCGTGCCCGCCGACCACGTGTCGCCGCAGCTGATGGTGCAGACCGACCGGTGGACCTGGATGTCCCTGGCTGCGGCGACGCTGGCCGCCGAGGACGCCGGGTACACCGCGCCGGAGGACGCGTACGCGACATCGGTGTTCCTGGCCTCGGGCTCGGGCGGCAACGAGTTCAGCCAGCACGAGATCCAGGGGCTGTGGGCCAAGGGACCCAGGTCGGTGGGCGCCTACCAGTCGATCGCCTGGTTCTACGCGGCCAGCACCGGCCAGGTGTCCATCCGCGACGGGTTCAAGGGCCCCTCCGGCGTCGTCGTCACCGAGGGCGCCGGCGGGCTGGACAGCATCGGCTGGGCCCGCCGGGTGGTCCGGCGCGGCACCCCGGCGGTGCTGGTCGGCGGCACCGAGGCCGGGCTGTGCCCGTACGCGCTGCTGTGCCAGGCCACCGGCGGACGGCTGTCGACCGCGCAGCGGCCCGAGGACGCCTACAAGCCCTTCGACCGGCGGGCCAACGGCCACGTGATCGGCGAGGGCGGGGCGATCCTGCTGCTCGAGGAGCCCGGGGCGGCCCGCGCCCGCGGCGTCCGCCGGGTGTGGGGCGAGGTGGCCGGCTACGCGGCCACCCACGACGCCCACCACCACGAGGACCCGGCCCCCGACGCCGTCCAGTACGCGCGGGCGATCCGGCTGTCGCTGGCCGATGCCGGCGTCACCCCCGACGAGGTGGACCTCGTCCTCGCCGACGGCGCCGGGGTGCCCGAGCTCGACCGGCTCGAGCTCGACGCGATCGCGGCGGTGTTCGGGGACCGGGCGACGCCGGTGCCGGTGTCGGCGCCGTCGTCGTGGACCGGCCGGCTCATGGCCGGCGGCTCGGCGCTGGCCGTGGCCACCGCCCTGCTGGCGATGCGCGACGGGATCGTCCCCGGGACCGCCCACCTCGACGACCCGGTCGACGCCCCCGGGGTCGACCTGGTCACCAGCAGCCGGGTGCAGGACCTGTCCACCGTGGTGGTCCTCGCCCGCGGCACCGGTGGCTTCAACAGCAGCCTGGTGCTGCGCCGATCCGAGGGAGCGACGCCATGACGGCCGCGGAGGCAACCGGCGGGGTCCCCCGGGCCGGCGTCCGGACGATCCTGCGGATGCGCACCCGCGAGGGCTGCGAGGCGGCGTTCGAGGCGGCCTGGCACCGGGCGGCGGCCGAGATCAGCCGGGTGCCGGGCAACCTGCGCCAGGAGCTGGTCCGGGACGCCGACGACCCGCGGACGTTCCTCATCACCAGCGACTGGACCGACCGCGCCGCCGTGGACGGCTTCGGCCGCAGCGCCGCCCGCGAGACGCTCACCGAGGCGCTGCGCGACCTGCGCGAGGACGCCGCCCGGAACACCTACGAGGTGCTCGCCGTCGTCCCGGGCGCGAGCCGCCCGGCGCAGGACCCGGCATGACGGCACCTGTGGGCGCACGGGGGGACCGGGCCGGCGTGCGGACTCTGCTGCGGATGCGGGCGCGGGAGGGCTGCGAGGCGCTGTTCGAGGCGGCCTGGCACCGGGCGGCGGCCGAGATCAGCCGGGTGCCGGGCAACCTGCGCCAGGAGCTGATGCGCGACGAGGCCGACCCGCGCTGGTTCGCCATCGTCAGCGACTGGACCGACCGGACGTCGGTGGACGCCTTCGGCCGCAGCGCCGCCCGGGAGACGCTCACCGAGGCGCTGCGCGACCTCCGCGACGACGCCACCCGCTCGACCTTCACCGTGCTGGCGACGGTGGAGGCCGAGCGGCCCCGGCCGGTGCGCATCGACTTCTCCACCAGCGTCAAGCCGGGCGAGCAGGTGGCCTTCGAGCGCGCCTACACCACGGTCACCGAGCGGATCGGGGACTCCCGCGGGTACGTGCGCGAGGAGCTGCTGCGCGACGCGAGCGGCCTGCGCTACCACATCTTCGCGGAGTGGGAGTCCGAGGACGACTTCGTGCAGTGGGTCGAGGACCCCTCGCACATGGTGGCCGGCGCCCCGCTGGCCCGCTGGCACTCGGTCGAGTTCCGGCGTGAGGTGCTCGAGATCCGCCGGCGGGCCGACGACGACGCGGACTTCCCGCTGCTGGTCTCGCCCGGCGGGGACGTCGAGGTCGAGCGGGTGCGCGTCGACTCCGCCATCGTCGTCGAGCCGTGGGAGCAGGAGGCATTCGAGCTCGCCTACCTCGCCGCCGCGCAGCTCGCCCGCAGCGCTCCCGGCCACGCCCGCGAGGAGCTGCTGCGCGAGACCGACGGGCGGTGCTACCACGTCGTCGCCGAGTGGGACTCCGAGCAGCACTTCACCGACTGGACCGCGGAGCCGGCGAACTGGGCCGGCGGACCGCTGGGCCGCTGGCTGACGCGCGGTGAGGAGCGCAGGGTCTTCGCGTTGCGCGCCCGGCCGCTGCCGCCGTCGCGAGCCACCGGGGTCGTCCCCGCGGCCGTGCCCCCGGCACCGGAGACGGCGGACACCGGGCCGATCCCGGCTCCCGCGGAGCTCCCGCGCACGGTGCCCAGCGCCAGCGTGCAGGAGTTCGTCGAGAAGCCCGACGACGGGCACGTCGCCGCGGCGGCGCAGCCGTGGGCCGCCGCCGACCTCGACGGCGCCCCGGTCCCCTCCGGTCGCGCGGTCGAGGTGCTGGTCGTCGGCGCCGGCCCGGCCGGCCTGACGCACGCCATCGAGCTGGCCCGCCGCGGGGTCGCGGTCCGCGTCGTGGACAAGCGTCCCCAGGCCTCGACCCAGGCGGACAAGGCGATCGGCATCCACTGCCGGACGATGGAGATCTGGGAGGACCAGGGCATCGTCACCGAGGCGATGGACGCCGGGATCTGGCTGCACGGCCAGACGGTGTTCGTCAACGGCGAGCAGACCCACCAGGTCGACTGGGCCGGCCTCGACGAGCTGCCCTACGCGCACCTGGGGCTGCCGCAGTACGACACCGAGCGGATCCTCGAGGCCCGGTTGGCAGCCTCCGGCGTGCTCGTCGAGCGCGGGGTGGAGCTGGTGGCCTTCACCCAGGACGACGAGGGCGTCACCGCACGGCTGCAGCACGCCTCGGGCGCGGTGGAGACCACCCGGGCGCAGTACCTGGTCGGCTGCGACGGCGCGCACAGCGCCGTCCGGTCCGGTCTCGGGCTCGCCTTCGAGGGCGGGCTGTCGATGTTCCCGCAGCTCTTCATGCTCGGCGACGTCGACGTCGACTGGGACCTGCCGGCCGGCCACCTGGTGCGCTTCGTGCGCATCGAGGACGACGAGTTCACCGGGATGCTGGTGTGCGTCCCGCTCAAGGGCCGCAACCGCTACCGGATCGCGACCCTCGCCCCGCAGCGGTGGCAGGAGGCCGTCGGCTCCGGCGCGGTGCCGGCCGGGTTCTGGCAGGAGTACGAGCCGCCGACGCTGGCTGACGTGCAGGCCGCGATCGACGACCTGGGCCCGGCCGGGACGACGGCGAGCAACCTCCGGTGGTCGTCGATCTTCCGGATCAAGCACGGGATCGTCGACCGCTACCGCGAGGGGCGGGTGTTCGTCGCCGGCGACGCGGCGCACCTGCACCCGCCGGCGGGCGGGCAGGGCATGAACACCGGGATCCAGGACGCCTGGAACCTCGGCTGGAAGCTCGCTCTCGCCGTCCGCGGGCTGGCCGCTCCCGGACTGCTCGACAGCTACGAGGCCGAACGTCGTCCTGCCGGCAAGATGATCGTCGACCGGGCCGTGTCCATCGCGTTCACCGACGAGATGGACATGGAGGACGAGAAGGCGCAGTTCCTGCTCGAGATGCAGATGACCATGAACTACGCCGGCAGTCCGCTGGTCGGCCAGACACCGGGCGGGGAGACCCTCCCGGCCGGGCCGGAGCCCGGGCACCGGGCGCCGGACGTGCAGGGTCTCCGGCGCTTCGGCGTGGCCCACCCGCTGCGGCTGTTCGACCTGACCCGCGGCACCCGCTCGACGCTGCTGCTCTACGCCGATCCGGGCGCGTCGGAGGAGCAGGTGCTGGCGCTGGAGAAGCTGGCCGTGGGCGTGCGCCAGCAGAGCCGCGGAGAGGTCGAGGCGTACCTGGTCGCCGACCCGGACCTCCCGGTGCCCCTGCTGGTCGACCTGCCGGTCGTCCGCGACGCCGACCGCACCTTCGCCGCCGCCTACGGCGTGGCGGGCGCCGGGACGGCGGTCTACCTGGTCCGTCCCGACGGCCACGTCGGATTCCGCAGCCGCCTCGTGCAGGAGACCCCGCTGCTCGACCACCTGGCCGGCGTGTTCGCCCGGTGACCTCCCACCCACGTCAGGAGACAGCATGACCCAGACCGCGCAACCGACCCCCGCGGCGCCACCGGACGACGTGGTCCCCGGCGGGGAGATCTACACGCCGGAGTTCCGCGCCGACCCCTACCCGGTCTACGCCCGGCTGCGCGCCGAGCGACCGGTGGTCAAGGTCCGGACGCCGCGCTTCGACTCGTTCCTGGTCACGCGCTACGACGACGCCCGTCAGGCGTTGTCGGACCCGCGCCTGTCCAAGGACCTGTACCGGGCCGGGGACACCTACCTCGCGGTGTTCGGCGAGAAGGCCCGGCAGATCAACACCAACATGCTCAACTCCGACCCGCCGGAGCACACCCGGCTGCGCCGCCTGGTGACCCAGGCGTTCACGCCGCGGCGCATCGAGGCCATGCGCCCGCGGATCGAGGAGATCGTCGAGGACCTGCTGGACCGGATGGCGCCGCGCGGCAGCACCGAGTTCGTCGACGAGTTCGCCCTGCGCCTGCCGCTGGCGGTCATCGGGGACCTGCTCGGCATCCCCGAGGCCGACCACGAGGAGATCCTCGCCGGCACCCAGGTCATCCGGACGGTGGGCACCGGCGGGCGCAGCCCCCAGGAGGACCGGGCGGCGATCGGGCAGGCGCAGGAGCGGCTGCACGCCTACTTCTCCGGCTTGGTGGCCGGCAAGCGCCGGAACCCCGGCGAGGACCTCGTGAGCGCGCTGATCGCCGCGCGCGACGGGGACGGCCGGCTGTCGGAGGCGGAGCTGGTGTCCACCTGCTTCCTGATGCTGTTCGCCGGCTACCAGACCACCTCGGACTTCCTCGGCAACGCCGTGGTGGCGCTGCTGACCCACCCCGAGGAGCTGGCCGAGCTCCTGGCCGACCTCGACCGGGTGCCCGCCGCCGTGGAGGAACTGCTGCGCTTCGACGGCTCGGTCCCCGTGTCGAGCTTCCGGTTCGCCACCGAGGACCTCGAGATCGGCGGCGTGACCGTCCCCGCGGGCTCGATCGTCACGATCGTGCTCAGCGCGGCCAACCACGACCCGGAGTTCGTCCCGGACGCCGACGCGCTGGACCTCTCCCGCGGCTCCACGCACCACCTGTCCTTCGGGCACGGCATCCACAAGTGCCTGGGCACCGCCCTCGCACGGCTGGAGGCGACGACCGCGCTGCGGCGGATCCTCGTCCGCCTGCCCGACCTGCGCCTCGACGTCCCCGTCGAGGAGCTGCAGTGGCTGCCGGCGGCGTCGGCCTTCCGCGGGCTGCTCGAGCTCCCGCTGCGGTTCACCCCCACCCCTCTCCAAGGAGGCTCGTGATGACCCAGACCACGCCGCCCTCGACCCCGTCGGCCGACCCTGCAGCCGACGCGACGACGACACCCACCGAACCGCCCTGGGCGAACGACACGGTCGAGTTCACGAACACGTCCACGTCGCCGGCCAGCTGGAACTCGGCCACGTGGCGGCCGTTCCGCAACGTCATCGTCTGCCGGATGGTGCCTGGCAGCGAGGACAAGGTGGGACCGGTGTTCGCCTACTACGACCGGACCACCCGGCCGCAGGACATGGGCGTCGTCGGGCGGGTCCTGCTCTCCTACGAGGGCCTCTACCTGCACGTCATCGAGCGCAAGGAGGACCCGGAGGTCTCCGGCCAGCGCCGCGGCCTGCCGGCGTTCCAGGCGATCGCCGAGGCCATCGCACCGTACGTGACGCCCTACCCCAGCTACTGGCAGAACCCGTCGCACTCGGTGGCGAAGCACTTCTACAGCTGGGTGCCCGAGGGCGAGGTCTCCCCCGACCGGGAGATGACCGTCATCGTCCAGCGGATGCGGCCGGGCAGCGAGGAGGACATCGCCCGGGTGTTCGCCGCATCCGACGCGGGTGGCCTGCCCACGGAGACCGGCGTCACCGGCCGCTGGCTGTACTCCATGGAAGACGTATTCGTGCACCTCCTGGAGCAGGACCGGGCCAAGGCGGCGGCCGTGCGGCAGAACCACGAGTCCATGCGGCCGGCATTCGCCAAGGTCATGGAGGACCTGGCTCCCTACGTCAGCCCGTACAACCCCGAGACGTGGCAGACCCCGCGCGACTCGGTGGCCCGGGTCTTCCACCGCTGGACGGCTCCCGACTGGGCGCCCGGGGACCAGCTTCCCGCGCCCCGCGAGGGCACGTCATGAGCCTGCGCCGGTTCGCCAACCAGACCTACTTCGCCGACGACGTAGCCGCGGCCGTCGCCTGGTACACGGAGCTCCTGGGTACCGGGCCGGGCTTCACCAGGCCCGGCCCGGGCGGACGGCCCAGCTACGCGAAGTTCCGCATCGACGAGGGGACGTCACTGGCGATCGCCTCCCGCGCCTCCGCCCCTCCGGGCATGGCGCTGGAGACCGGCGGCGCGGTCGGCTACTGGGACGTCGACGACCTCGACGCCGTGCTCGAGCGGCTCACCGCGATGGGCGCGAAGGAGTACATCCCGCTCACGCCGCACGGGCCGATCGTCAGCGCCGCCGTCGTCGACCCGTTCGGCAACGTGGTCGGCATCTCCTCCGAGCGGCACCACGCAGCCGACCTCCCCGGGGACGGTGCCCGCCGACCCGGGTAGTCCGCACGCGATCGGACGCGGCCGCCGGGACCCGTGGTCCCGGCGGCCGCGGCGTGTCCGGAGGAGATTGGTCGCGCGGGGTGACCAGCCGTGCGCGGAGGGGACGTGGCGTCGGCCTGTCGCGCTCCGGTCGGCACCTCCGATTGTGACCATCCGGTCACGTCCTTAGCGTTTCGGCGTCCGGCCGGTCGTCTCGTCCCCGTCCGGGGGCCCCTGCCGGATGCCGCCGAGTCGCGCCCACCCCCGTGGGTGCGAGCCGGGGACCCACCTGCACCACCGGGGTGAGTCCCGCTCCCGGCCCTCCGGGAGCGGGTAGGGCACTCCCAGCCCGAACCCGTCAGCTCACCTGGTAGGCGGCCACGGGAGGACGGAGTACATCCGCGCCCTGGGGCCCCGAGCCCCCGCGCGCCCAGGTCCGGGACCGTCGCGCTCCCGCCTGCCCAGCCACTGCACGCAGCAGCCGTCGCACGCCCGCAGCCGGGCCCCTGGTCCGGCCGGTGCCGCGCGCCCGGCTGCCGACCCCTGCCCTCACGGGCCTCGGGGCCCACCGCATCCCGACCCACCCGGCGCCGTCCGGTGACGGCGTCCGGCGACCACACCTCCAGGAGGACGACCCGATGCATGCCCCCACCGACCTCGAGCACACCGCCGCCCAGGACACCCTCGTCGCCGCGCGACCGCGCCGCCGCGTCCTGCACCTGCTGACCGCCACGGGGGCGATGACCCTCGCCCTCACCTTCGGCGGGCAGGCGGTGGCCCAAGCCGACGACCACTGGGACTCCGGTGACCGCAGCTCCAGCTCCCAGTGGGGCGGCTGGGACGGTGACCGCGACGGTGGCTGGAACCAGGGCGACGGCGAGGCGGCGCCCGCCGCTCCCGCGGCGGCACCGGCTCCCGCGCCGGCCTCCGCACCCGCCCCGGCACCGGCTCCCGCGCCGGCCGCGGCACCCGCCGCCTCGGGCGAGGCGGCCTACAAGGACTACGCCCTGGCCCAGCTCGGCGGGAACGCCACCCAGTTCGGCTGCCTCGAGCAGCTCTGGGAGCGGGAGAGCGGCTGGAACCCGAACGCGCAGAACCCCAGCAGCACCGCCTACGGCATCGCCCAGTTCCTCGACTCCACCTGGGCGGGCACCGGCATCGCGAAGACGTCGGACCCGTACCGGCAGATCGACGCGGGGCTGGTCTACATCGAGAACCGGTACGGCAGCCCCTGCGCGGCCTGGAGCCACTTCCAGGCCAACAACTGGTACTGACCGACTGACCCGGGAGCCCCCTCCGGCCCGTCCGGTGGGGGCTCCCGGGTCGCCGCGCGGCGTCTCAGCTGGCGCGCAGTGTGGGGTAGTCGGTGTAGCCCTCGGCACCCGACGCGTAGAACAGGTGCGACCGGATCTCGTTCTCCGGGTGCTCCCCGGCCCAGCGCTCGACCAGGTCGGGGTTGGCGATCACCGCCCGGCCCACGGCGACGACGTCGGCGTGCGCGGCCTCGATGAGCGCCACCGCCTCCTCGCGGGTGGTGACGGCGCCGAAGCCGCTGTTGGCCATCAGCGGCGCGCCGGAGCGGCGGCGCAGCTCCTGGACCAGGTCGCCGGCGGGCTCCCGGTGCAGCACCGACAGGTAGGCCAGGCCGAGCGGACGCAGCCGGTCGAGCAGCGCGCCGTAGGTGGCGAGGACGTCGCCGCGGTCGGGCTCGAGGACGTCCTGGATGCCGTGCTCGGGCGAGATCCGCAGGCCCACGCGGCCGGCGCCGATCGCGTTGGCGACCGCGGTGACCACCTCGGCCACCAGGCGGGCCCGGTTCTCCGGCGAGCCGCCGTACTCGTCGTCGCGGACGTTGGACGACGGCGCCAGGAACTCGTGCAGCAGGTAGCCGTTGGCGCCGTGGACCTCCACGCCGTCCAGCCCGGCCTCCACGGCGCGCTCGGCGGCCCGCCGGAAGTCCCGGACGACGTCCCGGACCTCCTCGGTGGTCAGCGCGTGCGGCACCGGGTAGGGCTGCTTGCCCTTCTCGGTGTGGCCGGCGCCGTCGATCGCGATGGCGCTGGGGGCCACCACGCGGCGGCCGCCGTTGACGTCGGGGTGGGTGACCCGCCCGCCGTGCATGACCTGCAGGACGATCCGGCCGCCGCGGGCGTGCACCGCCTCGGCGACGCGGCGCCAGCCGGCCACCTGCTCGTCGGTGACGATGCCGGGCTGGCCGACGAAGGACTGCGACTCGTGGTTCGGGTAGGTGCCCTCGGTGACGACCAGGCCAACGCCGGCGCGCTGCGCGTAGTGCTCGACGACGAGGTCGCCGGGCACGCCCGAGGAGCCGGACCGCATCCGGGTCAGGGGCGCCATGGCCACGCGGTTGGCGAGCTCGAGGTCGCCGAGTTTCACGGGTGAGAACAGGTCCACGCCGGTTCCGACACCCGCACGGCCCGCGCCATTCCGGGGTGCGGGCGGCGTCACAGGCGGCACGATGACGCCGTGTCCTCCCTGACCGACGCCGTCGCGGGCTGGTCCCCGGGCCCGCTGACCGGCACCGCGGTGGTCGCGCCCGGGCCCGCGGCCGCCTTCGCCGCGCTGCTCGACCAGCCCGCCCCGCCGCTGGCCGACGGCGACCCGCTGCCGCCGGGCTGGCACGTGTTCACCTTCCTCGACCGGCCGGCCACCGCCGACCTCGGCGACGACGGCCACCCCCGCGCCGGGCACTTCCTCCCGCCGCTGCCGCACCGGCGCCGGATGATCGCCGGCGGGCGGCTCCAGGTCACCGCTCCGCTGCGGGTGGGGTCGGCGGTGGAGCGGACGTCGTCGCTGGCCCGCTGCGAGGTCAAGACCGGCCGGAGCGGGGAGATGCTGCTGGTCACCGTGCGCAGCGAGTACCGGGAGGACGGCGCGCTGCTGGTCACCGAGGAGCAGGACGTCGTCTACCGCTCCCAGGAGGCCGGCTCCTCCCCGGCCCCGGCGGGCGCCGGCTCCCCCGCCGACATCGGCGACCACGTGGTCGAGGTGCTGCCCGACCCGCCGCTGCTGTTCCGGTTCAGCGCACTCACCTACAACGCGCACCGCATCCACTACGACCAGCCCTACGCGACGCAGGTGGAGGGTCACCCGGGTCTGGTCGTGCACGGGCCGCTGCTGGCGCTGCTGCTGCTGGAGGTCCCGCGCCGTCACCTGCCGGACCGGTCCGTCACGTCGTTCAGCCACCGCCTGGTCCGCCCGGCGTACGCGGGTCCGCCGGTGCGGGCGGGCGGGCGGCTCGACGGCGACCGGTTCGCGCTGTCCGCGGGGACGGTGGGCGCGCCCGCGTCGGTCACCGGGACCGCGGTGCTCGCCGAGGGCCCGCGGTGCTGAGCCCCGAGGAGCGCGACATCGTCGCCATCGTGCGGGCCTTCGTCGACCGGGAGGTCCGCCCGGTCGTCCGCGAGCTCGAGCACGCCGACGAGTACCCCGAGGCGCTGGTCGAGCGGATGAAGGAGCTCGGCGCCTTCGGCCTGGCCGTCCCCGAGCCGTGGGGCGAGGCCCCGGTGTCGATGCCCTGCTACGCGCTGGTCACCGCGGAGCTCGCCCGCGGGTGGATGTCGCTGGCGGGCGCGATGGGCGGGCACACCGTCGTCGCGAAGCTGCTGGTCGCCTTCGGCACCCGGGAGCAGCAGGACCGCTGGCTGCCGCGCATGGCGACCGGCGAGGTCCGGGCGACGATGGCGCTCACCGAGCCCGGTGGCGGGTCGGACCTGCAGGCGATGACCACGGTGGCGCGACGCGACGGCGAGGGGTACGTCGTCGACGGCGCCAAGACCTGGATCAGCAACGCCCGCCGCTCACAGCTGGTCGCGCTGCTGTGCAAGACCGACCCGGCGGCGCGGCCGCGGCACCGCGGGGTGTCGGTGCTGCTGGTGGAGCACGGACCAGGACTGACGGTGTCGCGCGACCTGCCCAAGCTCGGCTACAAGGGCGTGGAGAGCTGCGAGCTGGTGTTCGATGCGTACCGCGCGCCGGCCGACGCCGTCCTGGGCGGGGTCGAGGGCCGCGGCTTCGCGCAGATGATGACCGGCCTGGAGACCGGGCGGATCCAGGTGGCGGCGCGGGCGGTGGGCGTGGGCCAGGCGGCCTTCGACGACGCGCTGCGCTACGCCCAGCAGCGGGAGAGCTTCGGCCGGCCGATCTGGCAGCACCAGTCGGTGGGCAACCTGCTCGCGGACATGGCCACCTCGCTGACCGCCGCCCGCCAGCTCCTGCTCCATGCGGCCGAGCGCCACGAGTCGGGACAGCGGTCGGACATGGAGGCCGGGATGGCCAAGCTGTTCGCCTCCGAGACGGCGATGCGCATCGCGCTGGACGCCATCCGCGTGCACGGCGGCCACGGCTACTCGACCGAGTTCGACGTCGAGCGCTACTTCCGCGACGCCCCGCTGATGATCGTCGGCGAGGGCACCAACGAGATCCAGCGCGACGTCATCGCCCGCCAGCTGGTGGCCCGCGGCGGGCTCGACTGAGCCCGTCGACGTTCCCGCGGGAACGCTCCGCGCCGGTGACCAGCGGTTCTGTCGGCAGCCCCTCCTAGCGTGTCGGACACACGTTCGAGGAGGACGCCGATGGACGGGCCCACCGACCTGCCGCTCGACGAGCTCGCCCGGCGCATCACCGGCACCGCCGTCCGGCTGGCCGCCGCGACGGCGGAGTGGCTCGCACTGATCGCAGAGTTCGACCGCCGCGAGGGCTGGGGCGGCGCCGGCCTCCGGTCGTGCGCCCACTGGCTGGCCTGGCAGTGCGGCCTGTCCCCCGGCGCGGCCCGCGAGCACGTCCGCGTCGCCCGCGCCCTGACCGGCCTACCACGCATCCGGGAGTCCTTCGCGTCCGGCCGGCTCTCCTACTCGAAGGTGCGGGCGCTCACCCGGGTCGCCGAGCCCGACACCGAGGCCGCGCTGCTCGACCTCGCGCGCGAGGCCACCGCGGCCCAGGTCGAGCGGGTGGTCCGCGCCTGGCGCCGGTCGGACGCCGTCGACGCCGGGACCGTGCGCGACAAGCGGCGGTTCGAGCACTGGTGGGACGACGACGGGATGCTGCACCTGCGCATGTGCCTGGACGCCGAGGAGGGCGCGGCGTTCCTCGCCGGCGTCGACTCCCTCGCCGAACGCGACGCCCGCCGCGACCGGGCGGCCGCCCGGCGGGAGGGCGAGCCCGGGCGCGGGGGCGACGGGCCGGCCGACGGGGTCGACGAGGTGGCCCTCGCCCGGGAGCGGACGGCGGCGCGCCGCTGCTCCGCGGTTGCCCGGCTGGCCGCCGCCGCACCGGAGGCCGACCGCCGGGCCGGGGACCCGCCGCGGCGCGAGGTCGTCGTGCACGTCGACGCCGCGGTCCTCGCCGACGACGCCGCGGCCGGCCGGGCCCACCTGGAGGGCGGGCCGGCGCTGCACGGCAGCCAGGTGCGGCGGATGCTCTGCGAGGCCACGGTCGTCACCATGCTGTCGCGCGGACGCGAGCCGCTCGCCGTGGGCCGCGCCCGGCGGCTGGCCACCCGGGCCCAGCGACGGGCGCTGTCCCGCCGCGACGGTGGGTGCGCGCGGCCCGGGTGCCCGGAGACGCGCGTGGCGCGGCTGCACGCGCACCACCTGCGCCACTGGCTGTTCGGCGGCGCCACGGACCTGGACAACCTGGTCCTGCTCTGCGACGCCGACCACGGCCTGGCCCACGACCTCGACCTGGTCATGACGCGGCAAGCAGGTGAGTTGGTCGCCATCACACCCGACGGCCGCCGGGTGTGGGGCCGGGGAGACGTCGCCTTCGCCGCCGGCGTGGAGGGAGCCGACGGCGGCGGCGACGGGACCGCGCCGACCGGTTCGGCGCTCGTGACCCGGCTCGTCCCGCGCCAGGAGTCCGACCAGCCCGGCTCGCTGGCCGGGGGTGGCGAGCGCATGGACCTCGGCTACGTCGTCGGCGTGCTGCTGGGCAACCGCGACCTCGAGCGCCGGCTGGCCGCCGAGCGGGCCGGTCGGCTCGACCCGGCGGCCTGATCCCGCCGTCCCGCGGCCGGGCGTTCCGCCGGAGCGGTGGCCGGGCGTTCCCGCGGGAACGGGCGGACCCTCCCGGCCGCGGTGGGCCGGGAGGGTCCGGGTGAGGCGGATGTCAGGCGACCGCTCGGCGGCGGGTGAGGACGGTGCCAGCGACCAGGCTGACGACCACCCAGCCGGTCAGGACCAGCACCTGGGTGCTGCCGCCGTGCCCGAGGGCCAGACCCAGCACGGCGTCGGCCGGGTCGAGCTTCCCGGCGAGGCCCGGCTGGGCCATCCGCAGGACCGGCATGACGCCCAGGACGGTCAGGTACAGCCCGGTCAGCGCTGCCGGCGAGTTCGCCACGGCCGCGCCCACACCGGCGCCGACGACCGCGAAGGCCGCACCGGCCGCGACCACGACCCCGAACGCCTGCGGGACGCCGTCCCACGTCAGGTCCCCGACGGGCGCCACCGCCAGGACGCCGGCGGTCGCCGCGGTCGCGACGGCGGCCAGCGTGGCACCGAGGAGGGCCACGGCGACCGTCTTCGCGGCCACCACCCGCCCGCGCTGCGGCACCACCAGGAAGGTGGTCTGCACGGTCCGGTGGGTCCACTCGCCGGCGGTCGACAACACCCCGAGCGCGAGCAGGACCAGCACGGTGACCAGACCGAGCGCGCCGACCGGCCCGGTGGCCGAGCCGAGGTCGTCGTCGCTGGTCGCGGCCATGACGGCCGCGGCGACGGGTGCGAGCAGTGCCGACACCAGCGCGAGCGTCCGCCCCGACCGGGTGGACAGGGACTTGCGGATCTCCAGGCCGACCAGGGTGGCCGGCGACGCACCCCGCTCGCGGACGGCGGGACGCGCGGTGGACGAGGGTGCGGGGGTGAGGGTGGTCATGGCGAGCTCCGGGAGGAGGGATGGGGTGGGTCAGGAGGCGGAGGTGAGCTGGAAGAAGAGGTCCTCGATGCCGCGCTGGACCGGGCGCAGGTCGGTCAGGACGTGGCCTCCGGCCGCCGCGACCGCCCCGACCGCGCCGGGCTCGGCGCCGGGGACCACCAGGACGCCGTCGGCGCCGTGTTGCACGTGGAACCCGGCGTCCTCCAGCGCGCGGGCGAGCGCGGCCGGGTCGGCGGCGTGGACGGTGGTGCCCTCGCCGCCGAGCAGCTCGGTCACCGGGCCGTCGGCGACCAGCCGGCCGGCGCCGATCACCAGCAGCCGGTCGACGGTGTGCTCGACCTCGCCGAGCAGGTGGCTGGACAGCAGCACCGTGCCGCCGCGCGCGGCGTGCCCGCGCAGCAGGTCGCGCATCCAGCGGATGCCCTCGGGGTCCAGGCCGTTGGCCGGCTCGTCGAACACCAGCACCGGCGGGTCGGCCAGCAGCGCCCCGGCGATGCCCAGCCGCTGCCGCATGCCGAGGGAGTAGCCGCCGATCCGCCGCCGCGCGGCTGCGGAGAGGCCGACCAGCTCCAGCACCTCGTCGACCCGCGGCCGCGGTACCCCGATGGCCGTGGCGAGCAGCTGCAGGTGCACCCGCCCGGTGCGGCCCGGGTGCACGGCCGAGGCGTCGAGCAGCGTCCCGACGACGGCGCCCGGGTTGGGCAGCTCCCGGTAGGGCCGGCCGTCGACGAGCGCGGTCCCCGAGGTGGCCGGCACCAGGCCGGTCACCATCCGCATCGTCGTGGTCTTGCCGGCGCCGTTGGGACCGAGGAAGCCGGTCACCGTGCCGGGCTCGAGCGTGAAGGACACGTCGTCGACGACGGTCCGGGAGCCGTACTGCTTGGTCAGCCCGCTGACCTCGATCATGGGGACCTCCTCGGTCGCCGACCGGTCCGTCCGGTCACGACGACGAGAGTGGCCGCGGCCGGGGGCGCGCCGCGTCGGCCGCGGGGCTGGACCTGCGGCACCGGGAGTCGTACGCCGTGTCGCCCGATCGGAGACGTCGGACGTCGACCGTCGGGCGACCCGCGGGCACGGCGCGGCGTCCTACGCTCCGCGGCATGGGGCTGCGCGCTCGCCTGTGGCCGGGACTCGGGCCGCGCAGCATCGCGTTCGAGGTGGCCTTGGCACTGCTCGGCACGGTCGCCGTCGGCCTGTCGGCGGCGACCCCGGGCAGCGGTCGCCTGGCCGTCGTCGTCCCGGGGACCGTCCTCCTGGTCGTCACCCTCGCCCTGCTGCGCCGCCGCGCGCCGCTGGTCCCGTTCGGCATCGGCGCCGTCCTGTCGGCCCTCTCCCCCGCGGTCACCGTCGCGAGCCTGCTGACCGCCTACGCCGTGGGCCGGTACGAGCCGCGTTGGCCGGTGCGCTCGGCGGCGGCGGTCGTGGGGGTCGTCGCGGTCGCCCAGCCGTGGACGCTGACCTCGGTGGACCAGTGGGTCGGCGCCGTCGGCGGCGCCACGCTCGTCGTCCTGCTCCCCGGGGCGCTCGGCGCCTGGGCGCGCACGCGCGCCGAGCTGGTCGACGCGCTGACCGGCCGGGCCGAACGGGCCGAGGCCGAGCGGGAGCTGCTGGCCCGCGAGGCCGTCCTCACCGAGCGGACCCGGATCGCCCGGGAGATGCACGACGCGGTCGGCCACCGGGTGAGCCTCATGGTGCTGCAGGCGGGGGCCATCGAGGTGGCCGCTGGGGACCGGGACCGCGTGCAGCAGCTGGCCGGCCAGGTGCAGGAGGCCGGACGGCGCGCGCTGGAGGAGCTGCGGCAGATGGTCGGCGTGCTGCGTGCCGGGGACCTCGACGAGGCTGCGCCGCTGGGCCCCCAGCCGGGGCCGGCCGACCTGCCCCGGCTGGTCCAGGCGGCCCGGGAGGCAGGGATGACGGTGCGCTGGAGCGGACCCGCGGAGGGGACCGCGCCGGTCGACCCCGCCGTCGGGCGGGCGGCGTACCGCATCGTGCAGGAGGCGCTGACCAACGCCGGCCGGCACGCCCCCGACGCACCGGTCGAGGTCACCGTCGAGCGGTGCCCGGGTGAGCTGCGCGTCCGGGTGGTCAACGGCCGCCCGTCGCACGTCCCGGACGCCGTCCCCGGCGGGGGCTTCGGCCTGGTGGGGCTGGCCGAGCGGGTGCGCACGCTCGGCGGCCGGCTGCGCGCCGAGCCGCGTCTGGACGGCGGCTTCGACGTCGAGGCGGTGCTGCCGGCATGAGCGGCTCCGCCGGGCAGCCGCGGATCCGGGTGGTCCTGGTCGACGACGAGGAGCTGGTCCGGTTCGGTCTGCGCACCGTCCTCGAGGCCGCCGGTGACATCGAGGTCGTCGGCGAGGCCGCGGACGGTGCCGCGGGGGTCGCCGCGGCCCGGGACCTGCGCCCCGACGTCGTCCTCACCGACATCCGGATGCCCCGCATGGACGGGCTGGCCGCCACCCGCGAGATCCTCGCGCTCCCCGACCCGCCGCAGGTCGCGGTGCTGACCACCTTCCACCTCGACGAGTACGTCTACGCGGCGCTGGCCGCCGGCGCGGCGGGCTTCCTCCTCAAGGACACCCCGCCGCGGGAGATCGCCGCGGCGGTGCGGGCGGTGGCCGACGGGACGGCGACCCTGTCCCCCGCGGTCACCGCGACGCTCATCGAGTCCTACGTCGACCGGCGGGCCGCACCGCGGCGCGCGCAGGCGCTGCGGCGGGTCGCGGCGTTGTCCGACCGCGAGCGCGAGGTGCTGGCCCTGCTGGGCAGCGGCGGGTCCAACGCCGAGCTCGCCGGGCGGCTGTTCGTCAGCGAGGCGACCGTGAAGACCTACGTCTCCCGGCTGCTGACCAAGCTCGACCTGGCCAACCGGACGCAGGCGGCGATCCTCGCCCACGAGGCCGGCCTGCTCGAGGGCTGACCCGGCTCACCGCGGCGTCAGCAGCCGGCGGGTCTGCCGCGCCCGGGCGAGCAGCGACCCGTCCTCGGCGCGCAGCTCGGCGTCGTCCACGGCCACGTCGTCGTCGACCCAGGTGGTCACCTGGTCGACCAGCACCCACGCGCCCGGGGCCGGCGGCGGCCCGGCGAGGTGCGCGGTCAGCTCGACGGTCGGGACGGCGAGCGGCGTGGTGCGGACGGCGAACAGCGACGGCGGCAGCGCGTCGATCAGCACGCCGAGCTGGACCAGCGGCTCGAGGTCGCCGTCGATGCGCGCCCACGCGGTCAGCCGCGGCTCGTCGCCACCGGCCAGCGGCCGCGTCGTGCCCAGTGCGCGGACCGAGAGGTGCTCGGCGAAGGGCACCAGCTCGCGCGGCAGCGCGAACGGCACCCCGTCGGCCACGGCGGGGACGGGTGCGGGCGCCCCCGGCCGGACGGGCCGGGCCAGGGTGAGCACCTGCGCGACCGCGGCGACCCGCCCGCCCTGGTCCAGCGTGGCCCGCACGCTGCCGGTGGTGCCCGCCCGGTCGGCGACGGCCTCGACGTGCGCCTCCGTCGCGGGCTCGACCCCGGCCAGCAGGTGCGCGGCCACCGCCCGCGGCGCGGCGCCGGTCAGGTCCGCCGCCGCGGCCAACAGGTGCCCGACCACCAGCCCGCCCTGCACGTGGGTGAAGGACCGCCAGCTCGGGTCGAACGTCAGCACCCGCCCGGGCGCCGGACGGGCGGTCGGGACGAGAGCGGCGGTCAGGCTCACGGTTCCTCCAGTCGCGCCGGTTGGACTGTCCAACCGACCCGAGGAGGAACCCTACCGCAGTCAGTATGGTCATCCAACCGACGCGGTGTCGTCCAGCGCGTACGAGCCGGTGGTCACCTCACCGACGCGCCGGTGGGCGGTCATGACGGCGCCGGTGGAGGTGGTCGCCGACGAGACCGTCTCCCACGTCCGCGGGGCCGCCCCGCCCTCGAACAGCCGCTTGCCCTGGCCCAGGACGACGGGGAAGACGATCGTGCGGAGCTCGTCGACGAGGTCCTCGGCGAGCAGGGTCTGCACCAGCCCCACCGAGCCGTGCACCTGCAGCTCCCCGCCGTCGGCGGCCTTGAGTTCCCGCACGGCGGCCGGGACGTCGTCGCCGAGGAGGCGGGCCGTCGACCACTCGAGCGAGGTGAGCGTCCGCGAGGCGACGTGCTTGGTCTTCGTCTGCAGCGCCTGGGCCACCGGGTCGCCCGTCGCGTCCACGTGCGGCCAGTGCGCCGCGAAGATCTCGTAGGTGCGGCGGCCGAGGAGGAAGTCCTCGGCACCGGCGAACCAGGCGTCCATCTGCCGGCCGAAGGCCTCGTCGGCGTGCGGGACCAGCCAGCCACCGAAGGGGAAGCCGCCGGAGGGGTCCTCCTCCGGGCCGCCGGGGGCCTGGGCGACCCCGTCGAGGGTCAGGAACGTGGTGACGACGAGCGGGCGCATCGGGTCCTCCTCGGTGCCGGGTGACGGTGTCGGGGTGCAGACGGCGCCCGGCGCCGGGACTCATCGGTCCGGGTGAGCCCGGGGGTGACCACTCCAGTCGTGCCCGCCCGGTGTCGATGGGAGGGGACTGGCCTTCCGGACGAGGAGCACCCATGGCACGACAGCGCACGGACGCGCAGCAGCAGATCGCCGACCTGCTGCGGACGGCGAGGAAGTCGCTGCACATGAGCGTGGCGTTCCTCAGCCGGCTCGACGGCACGACCCAGCACTTCGAGGTGGTCGACAGCCGGGTGCCGGCCCTGTTCCGGGACGGCGCCACGGCCGTCCAGGAGACGTCCTTCTGCCAGAAGATCCTCGACGGGGAGCTGCCCGCCGTCATCGACGACGTCACGCGGTACCCGCTCGCGATGTCGCTGCCCGCGGCCCGCATCCCGCGCATCCGCAGCTACGTCTCGGCGCCGGTGACGCTGTCCGACGGCACCCTGTACGGCACCTTCTGCGCGTTCGGCTTCACCTCCGACGAGGAGCTCACCCGCCGGGACGAGTCGCTCATGACGGTCCTGGCCTCGGCCGCGTCGGTGGTCATCGAGCCCGAGGTCCGCGAGCAGCAGCGCCGCGACGACATCGACGGCCGGCTCGGGCCGCTGGTGCAGGCGGGCGGCCCCAGCGTCGTCCTGCAGCCGATCGTCGACCTCGCCACCGGGCAGCGGGTGGGCGCCGAGGCGCTCAGCCGGTTCCCGCGCGAGTGGGGCAAGGGCCCCGACGTCGTCTTCGAGGAGGCGCACAGCGTCGGCCGCGGCCACGAGGTGGAGCTGCTCGCCCTGCGCGGCGCGGCCGCACACCTGGACCGGGTCGGCGGCTACGTGGCCATGAACGTCTCCCCGCAGACCCTGCTGACGCCGGAGTTCGCCGGGCTGCTGGGGGAGCTGCCCCTCGACCGCGTCCTGCTCGAGCTCTCCGAGCACGACCCGGTCGAGGACTACGACGAGCTCACCCGCGTGCTGCTGCCCTTCCGCGCCGCCGGGATGCGGCTGGCCATCGACGACGTCGGCGCCGGCTTCTCCTCGCTGCGCCACATCGTCGTGACCGACCCCGACGTGATCAAGGTGGACCGCAGCATCGTCAGCGGCCTGGACACCGACCCGGTGCTCGCCCGGCTGGTCGCGTCCCTGGTGACCTTCGGGCACGGCTGCGGCGTGACGGTGGTCGCCGAGGGCATCGAGACCGCCGAGGAGGCCGACGCGCTGCGCGGGCTCGGCGTCGACCTCGGCCAGGGCTGGTTCTTCGGCCGCCCCGGGCCGCCGGAGGCCCTGGCCCCCGTCGCGCCCGCGCGGGCCGAGCCCCAGCCGGTCTGATCCCTCCCGGCCGTCGGCGCCCGGGGCTAGCGTGCGCGCCGTGCCGCAGACCGCGTCCCGCGCCGACGTCCTGGCCTCCCGGGTCACCGCCCAGCAGCTGGACCGGGAGTCCGGCACGGCCGCCGACACCGCCGTCCTCGACCTCGGCGTGCAGGACACCGGTCCCGACGGCGGGCTGTGGGCCCTGGCCCTCCGCGGCGTCGACGTGGCGGCCCTGGACCCGGCCGAGCTGGCCACCGTCTGGACCGTCCGCGGCGCCCCGCACCTCCACCGCCGCGCCGACCTGCCCGCCGTCGCCGCCGCGACCGCCCCGTTCTCCGAGGACGACGCGGCCAAGCGGGTGTTCGACGCGGCGAGGCCGCTGAAGGCGGCGGGCATCCCCGTGCTCACCGCGCTGGACCGGATCGCCGAGCGGATGCGGGCGATCGTCACCGCGCCGACGGTCAAGGGCGAGATGTCGCGGGCGCTGTCGGACGCCCTCATGGAGGACGGCGGGCCCGGTCCCTACAACCGGTACTGCCGCCCCTGCGACGCGGTGCACCTCTACGAGCAGCCGTTCCGCCTCGCGGCACTGCGGGCCGGGCTCGAGCTGCAGCCGGGCACCTCGCCACCGGTGCTGCAGCCGGTGCCCGGTTTCGCGCCGGCGGACACCGTCCCCGACCGGCTCGACGTCGTCCGCGGGTACCTGTACCTGCTGGGCCCGGCCACGCCGCAGCACGTGGCCGGCTACCTCGACGCCCCGGTCGCGGACGTGAGGGCGCACTGGCCCGACGACGCCGTCGAGGTGACGGTGGACGGGCAGCGGCGCTGGGTGCTCGCCGGCGACGTCGAGCGGCTCGGGACGGCGCCGCCCGCGGTCACCCGGCTGCTCGGCCCGTTCGACCTGTTCCTGCAGGGCCGCGACCGCGAGACGCTGGTCGCCGACCCCGCCCGCCGGAAGGCGCTGTGGCCGGTGCTCGGCCGGCCCGGAGCGGTGCTGCACGACGGCGACCTCGCCGGACTGTGGCGGCCACGCAAGGCCGGCAGCGCGCTCACCGTCACCGTCGAGCCGTGGCGGCCGGTGACCGGGGCGCTCCGGGCGCGCATCGAGGAGCAGGCCGAGCGCCTGGCCGCCTTCCGCGGGATCCGGCTGAAGGCCGTCGAGGTGACCGGCTGAACCGTCCACCGGACGACGGACCCGCTCGGGGGCCCGCGGTGCCACGATGTGGCGCATGACCGAGCCGGTCCGCACCGCAGACCTCCGGGTGTCCGACGTCGAGCGCACCGCCGTCCAGGAACGGCTGCGCCGTGCGGTGGGCGACGGCCAGCTCGACCTGCACGAGTTCGACGAGCGGCTGCAGGCGGTGTGGGCCGCGCGCACCCGCGGCGAGCTGCAGCGGATCACCCTCGACCTGCCCGAGCCGCCGCCCCCGCCGCCGCCGGCTCCCCGGCACCGGGTCTTCTCCGACACCGCCGGCGGCACCACGATGCGGGTGCTCACCACGGTGTGGGCGTGCGTGGTGGCGGTCAACGTCGTCGTCTGGCTGCTGGTGTCGCTGGGCAACGGCGATGCCGTCTACCCGTGGCCGATCTGGTTCGTCCCGTCGGGCGCGGTGCTCGCCGTCCTCTACGCCACCGGGATCGGCCGCCCCCGGTAGTTGCTCGAACGGCCCCGTTGCAGGGTCCCGCCGCGAGCCTGCGAGCGGTGGGGGCAAGGGGGTCCTTCATCGCTCCGAACGTCGTCGCTGCCGGGTCTTGGCCCCGTACATCGCCCGGTCGGCGCGGGCGACGACGTCGTCGGGGGTGTCGCCGGGCCGGCCGACGGCCCCACCGATGCTCATCCCGACCCGCAGCGGCCCGGCCACGGTCGGCACCGGCGCGGTCACCCGCGCGGACACCAGCGCGGCCAGCTCGCCGACGTCGGACTCGTCGCAGTCGGGCGAGAGCACCACGAACTCGTCGCCGCCGAAGCGGGCGACGACGTCGCCGGGCCCGGCCGCAGCCTGCAGCCGGGCGGCGACCTCCACGAGCACCGAGTCGCCGACGCCGTGCCCGTGCACGTCGTTGACCCCCTTGAAGCCGTCGAGGTCGCAGAAGAGCACCCCGCAGGGGTCGGCCGACCGCGGGTCGAGCCGGCGGGTGAGCTCCTCGAAGAACGTGTGCCGGTTGGCGATGCCGGTCAGCCGGTCGGTGCGGGCCCGCTGCGCGAGCAGCTCCTCCCGCCGCCGCTGCTCGGTGACGTCGATGCCGATGCAGGCCACCGCGAAGGGCCGGCCGTCGGGACCGGTCAGGACGTTGTTGCGCATCGACACCAGCCGGCGGGCGCCGTCCCGGTCGAGCCAGTCCCCCTCCTGGGGGTGTGCCCGGCCGGTCCGCACCGCCTGCTCGACGGCGTCACGGGCCAGCTCCCGGTGCTCGGGGACGACCCACACCTCCCAGAAGGGCAGCCCGAGCAGCTCCTCGGCGCACCGCCCGGTGAAGCGCTGCAGCGCGGGGTTGGCCAGCAGGATCCGGCCGTCGGCGCCCACGACGGTGACGAGGGCGTCGGTGCCCTCGACGAACCCCTGCGCCAGCCGGTCGTCCACTCAGCCCCGCGCGTCGCGGACGGCGCGCACCCCGGCCCGGCCGCGGTCCTCGCGGCCGCCGTGCACCCGGACCATGTCGGCTCCTCCCCCGTCGGCGTCCGCCGACACACCGGATGAGACCACGGTGACCGTCCCACGTCGACGGGCCGGTCCGGGTTCCCGTACCGGCCGGTCCGGTGCCTGCGCCGGGACGCCGGGCCGGCTCAGCGGAGCACCCACGGACCCTCGGCGCGGCTCTTCCCGGACCTGATGTCTCAGCACTAAGGTATCCGGGCATGGCAGCGGCGCGCCGGGTGCGGATCGGCATCGACACCGGGGGCACGTTCACCGACGTGGTCGCCGTCGACGAGGAGACCGGGGCGACGACCACCACCAAGACGCCCTCCACCCCCGCCGACCCGGCCGAGGGCTTCCTCACCGGCGTCCGCAAGGTCCTCGGCCTGCTGGGCCTGCCCGGCGACGCGGTCACCGCGGTCAGCCACGGGACGACGGTGGCGACCAACCAGCTGCTCGAGGGCAGGCTCGACCGGATCGGCTTCGTCACGACCGAGGGCTACGAGTCGGTGCTGGAGATCGCCCGGCAGTCGGTGCCCGACGGGTACGGCAACAGCTACTTCTGGGTCAAGCCGCCGCGGATCGTGCCGGCCGACCTGGTGCGCACCGTCCGCGGCCGGCTCGACCACCACGGCGAGGAGGTGCGCCCGTTCGACGAGGGCGACGCCCGCGCGGCCGCCCGCTTCTTCCGCGACGCCGGCATCACCACCATCGGCGTCTGCTTCCTGCACGCCTACGCGGACGACGCGCACGAGCGCCGGATGCTCGAGGTCCTCCGCGAGGAGCACCCCGACGCCGTGGTCAGCATCAGCTCCGAGGTGCTGCGCGAGTACCGGGAGTACGAGCGGTCGGTGACCACGCTGGTCGACGCCGCGGTCAAGCCGAGGGTCGGCGCGTACGTCACGAACATCCGCACCCGGCTCGACGAGATCGCCCCGGGCGTGCCGTTCTACGTGATGAAGAGCAACGGCGGCGTGCTCTCGGCCGGCGAGGTCGTGCACCAGCCGATCACCACGATGCTCTCCGGCCCGGCCGCCGGGGCCCTGGGCGCGGCGCTCATCGCGGGCACCGCCGGCTTCGACCGGGTGCTCACCTGCGACGGCGGCGGCACCTCGACCGACGTCACCGTCGTCATCGACGGCGAGCCGACGCTCACCACCGAGGGCTCGGTGGGCGACTACCCGTCGAAGATCCCGATGATCGACGTCGTCACCGTTGGGGCGGGCGGCGGCTCGATCGCGTGGCTCTCCCCCGAGGGCACGCTCAAGGTGGGCCCGCGCTCGGCCGGCGCCGACCCCGGCCCGATGTGCTACCCCGGCGGCGGCGACCAGCCCACCGTCACCGACGCGCACGTCGTCCTCGGCCGGATCCCCCCGCACCTGCTCGGCGGGGAGATCCCGCTGTCGGTGGACGCCGCCCGCGCGGGGCTGACCGCGCTCGGGGAACGGCTGGGGCTGTCGCTGGAGCGCACCGCCACCGGCATCCTCGAGATCTCCGCGTGGAACCAGGCCAACGCGCTGCGCCAGGTCACCGTGGCCCGCGGTCTCGACGTCCGCGACTTCACCCTCACCACCTTCGGCGGCTCCGGCTCGCTGCTGGCCTGCCGCCTGATGGACGTGCTCGGCCTGCCCCGCACGCTGGTGCCGCCGAACCCCGGCAACGTCAGCGCGTTCGGGCTGCTGACCGTCGACGTCCGCAACGACTACGTGCAGACCGTCGTCAGCCGGCACCTCGACCTCGACCTGGCGCGCGTGCGGTCGGTCTTCGGCGACCTCGAGGCCCAGGCGCGCACGGCGCTGGACGGCGAGGGCTTCGACCGCGCCGAGCAGCGGATGCAGCGGACGGCGGACCTGCGCTACGTGGGCCAGGCGTTCGAGGTGCGCGTCCCGGTGGCCGACGGCGAGCTCGACCGGGCCGCGGCGGAGGACGTCGCGCAGGCCTTCCACGCCGCCCACCGCCGGCTCTACGGCTACGACTTCGCCGACGACCCGCGCCAGGCCGTCGAGTGGGTCAACCTCCGGGTCAGCGGGATCGGGCCGATCCGCCGTCCCGACGTGGTGGAGCTGCCCGCCGGCGACGGCGGCGTCGAGCGCGCCGTCACCGGCTCGCGGCGGGTGTTCTTCGACGACTGGGTGGACACCCCGACCCACGACCGCACCCGGCTGGCCCCCGGCGACGTGGTGGCCGGGCCGGCGGTCGTCGAGGAGTTCGGCTCGACCGTCCCGGTGCACCCCGGTTTCGCGGCCACCGTCGACCGCTTCGGGAACCTGCTGCTGACGAAGGAGGCGGGCCAGTGAGCGAGCTCGCGAGCTCACCCGACCGGCAGGGCGCCTTCCCCACGGGCACCCTCACCGGGGGGAAGGCCGACGCCGACCCGGTGCTGGTCGAGATCGTCGCCGGCACGCTGGCCGCGATCGAGAAGGAGGTCGAGACCTCCATCGGCCGCACCTCGCGTTCGCCGATGATCCGCGACGCGCACGACTTCCGGGCCGGCATCCACGACCGGGAGCTGCGCAAGCTCACCGGCCGGTCGTACTCGGCGCTCGTGCACCCGGTGGTGCGCGACCACCCGATCGAGACCATGCACCCCGGTGACGTCTTCTTCCACAACGACGTCTACCTCTCCGAGGGCGGGATCGGGCACCTGCCCGACCTGTGCGTCACCGTGCCGGTGTTCGCCCACCTGGACGGCGCCGAGCGGGTCGTCGCCTTCGTCCAGGCCTTCGGGCACCACGACGACATCGGCGGCGCGGTGCCCGGGTCGATGCCCAGCGCGGCGACCAGCGTGTACGAGGAGGGGCTCATGGTCCCCCCGATCAAGCTGTGGGACCGCGGCGTGCCCAACCAGGCGGCGCTGGCGATCATGACCCGCAACTCGCGCATGCCCGACTCGCTGGCCGCCGACCTCGACGCCGAGTGCTCGGCCTGCCTGGCCGGCGCCCGCCGCCTCGGTGAGCTGTTCGACCGCTACGGGGTGGAGGCCGTCGAGGCGTGCTTCGACGCGATCCTGGCCAACTCCACCGAGGTCTACCGGCGCGAGATCCTGTCGCAGATCCCCGACGGCACCTACGTCTGGGAGGACTACGCCGAGCACGACGGCGTCGAGGAGCCCAAGCTCCACCGGCAGCGGATCACGCTGACCATGGACTCCACCCGGGAGACGCCGCTGGTCATCGACTTCACCGGCACCGGCCCGCAGGCCAAGGGCCCGATCAACCACTGCGGCGACTACGCCGACGGCAACTTCCTCAAGAAGTGGCTGGCGCCGATCCTGCGCAACCTCGCCGAGACGCCCGAGCGGATGGCCGAGCTCGACGTCAACGAGGGCGTCGTCCCGCTGATCGAGATGCGGTTCCCGGAGAAGGGCACGCTGCTCACGCCGGTCTTCCCGGCACCGACCAACGCGCGGACGTTCGTCATCCTGCGCCTGCTGGGCGTCCTCGCCGGCGTGCTGGCCAAGGCCACCGGCGGCCGGATGCCCGCCGACCAGGAGACGATCCGCTACACCGGCGTCTACGGCACCGACCTCGACGGCCGGCCCTACCTCATGCGCGAGGTGCTCGGCGGCGGGTCGGGCGGCCGGTACTACGCCGACGGCGAGGACACCATCCACGTCGTCCCGGACTCGCGGAACCTGCCGACCGAGTTCACCGAGGGCCGCTTCCCGCTGCGCGTCGAGCGGCTGGGCCTGGCGCTGGACTCCGGCGGTCCCGGCCGCCACCGCGGCGGCTGCGGCTACGAGAAGCACATCCGGGTGCTGCGCGACGCGCACTTCATGTCGATCGCCGACCGCTCGATCCTGTCCTGCTGGGGCGTCAAGGGCGGGAAGGCCGGGCGGCCGTTCCAGGTGACCGTCGACCCGGGCGGCCCGGACGAGCGCGAGGTCGACGCGCTCGCCGACGCCGAGCCGCTGCCGGCGGGCACGGTCGTGCGCATCCGGACGACGGGCGGCGGCGGCTGGGGGGACCCGCTCGACCGGCCGGTCGACGAGGTCCTGCGGGACATCGCCTGGCGCAAGGTGTCCGTGCGGGGCGCCCGTGACGACTACGGCGTCGTCGTCGGCGAGGACGGCACGGCCGACGTGGAGGCGACCGACGCCCTGCGGGCGCAGCTGCGCGCGGCCCGCACCGGCGACGAGCCGTTCTTCGACCGCGGCCCGGGCTACGCGCGGCTCTCGGGCGGGGCGACGTCCAACGAGTTCGACGTCCTGTAGGCGCAGTCGTGCTCTGCCCCCGATCGGGGGCAGAGCACGAGCGACGGCGGATCAGGTGTCGAGCTCGGTGCTGTGCGGCGGGGGCTTGGCCTCGTCGCCGGTCTCGCCGTCGTCGCCGTGGTAGCTCGGGTGGTCGGTGGTGCGCGGGTCGTCGTCCCCCGCGGCCTCGACGTCCTCGGGGACCAGGGGCGTCTCGTGCAGCACGTTCTCCCGCGCCTGGTCGCGGTCGGTGCCCGGGACCTCGGTCATGGCTCCTCCTCGGGGTTCGGGTGCTGCGTGCCCTACCCCGTCACCGGGCGGCCAGGCGCGGGTTCGCCACCGGTGAACGGGCGCACCCGCAGCACCTCGGCGGTGCGCTCGTCGGCGGGCAGGAACGCCTCGACCGAGAGCTCGGCGGCGGTGAGGTCGACGGCGGTGCCGAAGGTGGTCACCGTGCTGAGGAAGGACAGCACCTCCTCGCCCGCGCGCAGCCGCAGCGGCACCGCGATCCCGTCCGGCGTCGAGCGGTCGGTGCCGCCGGGGAGCGCGGCCAGCTCGCGGTGCAGCGCGGCCAGCCCGGGATCGCCGGTCAGGTGCGCCTCGCGGTCCAGCCGGTGCAGCACGTGCGCCCGCCACTGCGGCAGGTTGGCGATCCGCGGCGCCAGCCCCTCCGGGTGCAGGCTCAGCCGCAGCACGTTGACCGGCGGCTCGAGCAGGTGCGCCGCCACGCCGTCGAGGAGCATCACCACGCCGGCGTTGGCCGTCACCAGCGCCCAGGACCGGTCGACGGCGAGGGCCGGGAACGGCTCGTACGCGCTGAGCACCAGGTCGAGGGCCCGGGTGACGGCGGCCATGTCGGGCGAGCCGAGCGAGCGACGGCCGTAGGCGGGGGCGAACCCGGCGGCGAGCAGCAGGTCGTTGCGCTCGCGCAGCGGCACGTCGAGCCGCTCGGCCAGCCGCAGCAGCATCTCCCGGCTCGGCCGCGCCCGGCCGGTCTCGAGGAAGCTCAGGTGCCGGGCGGAGACCCCGGCGTCGACGGCCAGGTCCAGCTGGGAGAGCCGGCGGCGCTGCCGCCAGCCGCGCAGCAGCCGGCCGACCGGCGGCGCGGTGGCGGTGGTGGTCACGGCACGGACGCTAGCGACGGCGCCGCCGGGCGTCGCCTACCTCCGAGGTAATCGACGCGCCTCCCCGGCGGCTCCACGGTCGTCCCATGACAACGACCGCCACCCCCACCCGCCGCCCCCTCGACCTGCTCCGCGTGGCGCTGCGCCTGGACGCCGTCGTCACCGGCGTCAACGGCGCCGCCTACCTGGTCGCCGCCCCGCTGCTGACCGGCCTGCTCGGGATCCCCTCCGGGGCGCTGCGCGGCCTGGGCGCCTTCCTGCTCGCCTTCGCCGCCGGCGTCGCACTGGTCGCGGCGCGCCGTCCGGTGCCGGCCGGGGCCGTCGAGGCCGTCGTCGGCGCCAACCTGCTGTGGGCGGCCGGCAGCGTCGCCGCCGTCGTCACCGGCCGGTTCGACCTGACCGCCGCCGGCACCGGCTGGGTGCTGCTCCAGGCCGCCGTCGTCGCCGGGTTCGCCGCCCTGCAGCTCACCGCCCTCCGCACCCGCTGACCCCCATCCGGACAGGAGAGACCCGCCATGACCGCCACGACCGACCTCGCCGATCGCTACCTCGACGCCTGGAACGAAGAGGACCCCGCCGCGCGGCGGGCCCTCGTCGACGAGCTGCTCACCGACGACGTCCGCTACACCGACCCGCTGGCCGACGTCGAGGGCCGGGACGGGGTGGACGGCCTCATCGCCGCCGTCCGGTCCCGGTTCCCCGCCTTCGTCTTCCGCCTCGCCGGACCCGCCGACGCCCACCACGACCAGGTGCGTTTCACGTGGCACCTCGGGCCCGACGGCGCCGAGCCGCCGGTGACCGGGTTCGACGTCGCGGTGACCGACGGCGACGGCCGCATCCGCACCGTCCTCGGTTTCCTCGACCGCGTGCCCACGCCGGACTGAACCGTCACCCCTCGCGGCCACCATGGCGCCGGGACCACCGACCGGGTGGTCCCGGCGCCGTGCCCGGGAGAGGGAGGACCACCGGTGGACAGTGAGCTGGTGCAGCGGTACGCGTCGGCGCTGGGCGCCCGCGACCGGGACGCGTTCGACCACCGGCCCGAGCCCCACGAGCCGCCCGTCGGCCGGGAGCACCTGCTCGAGCGCTAGCGTCCGCGCCGCCGCTGCCACCAGCGGCGGCGGGGCGGCACCTCGGCCCGGACCTCCTCCACCGGCGGCGGGGGCGGGCGGTCGCGCCGCCAGCCCGCCACCAGCGCCTCGACGTCGGCCAGGCCCGGCACCGGCGACCACCGGCTCTCCTGCGGCCGGCGCCAGAAGGCCTCGACGCGGGCGTTGTAGTCCTCGGCGACGGCGCGGACGGCGGCCTCCGACGGCAGCGGGGCGACGCGGGCGGGCAGGTCGTCGCGCTCCCGGCGCAGCGCCAGCCCGGGCGGCAGCATCTCGGCCGGCGTGATGCCCTCGCGGCGGGCCTTGGCCACCGCCCAGTCGTAGACGGTCTCGTCCGGGTCGAAGGCCGGCAGCGGGCGCCCGGCGCCGCGCAGTCCGCTGAAGTCCCCGCGCTCCTGGGCCTGGTGGATCTGCCGTTCCACCCAGGTCTCGAACGACACCCCGGCCGGCTTGCGCTCGGTCACCCGCTCACCTCCTGTCCCCATGGTCCGCCCCTGCGATGCTCGGCTGCATGCGGACGACGGGCAGCCGGGAGATCTACCGCAACCCCTGGATCCGGGTGCGCGAGGACACCGTGGAACGGGCCGACGGGTCGACCGGCGTCTACTCCGTCGTCGAGAAGCCGCACTTCGCCATCGTCCTGGCCGCCGAGCGGGACGGGTTCTGGCTGGTCGAGCAGTTCCGCCACCCGGTGGGCCGCCGGGCCTGGGAGTTCCCGCAGGGCACCTGGTCCGCCGAGGCACTGGCCGCTGGCAGCGGCGGGACGCCCGAGGAGCTGGCCCGCGCCGAGCTGGCCGAGGAGACCGGGCTGCGGGCCGAGCGGCTCGAGCACCTGGGCCACCTCGACCTCGCGCCGGGCCTGTCGACGCAGGAGTTCGACGTCTGGCTGGCCACCGGCCTCACCCCGGGCCCGACCGCCCGGGAGGTCACCGAGGCCGACATGGTGACGGCGTTCGTGCCCGAGACCGAGCTGAGGGCGATGGTCGCCGAGGGCCGGTTCACCGACGGCCCCTCGCTCGCCGCCTACGCGCTGTACCTCCTACGGTGCCATTAGCGCTACAAAGGCACTCTGCACTCGGGGTCACCCCCTCCGGGTCCCGTGACCCGATCGTGCCTCGACAGCGGGCCTCCGCTCGTGCCTGCCTCCGCCGCCGTCGCGGAGCGTCGCGACCTGCCCTGAACGGGTGATCCGGCAGCTCAGGAGCCTGCGCGGGCGGTGGGCAGGCCCGACGCTGACCGGGTGCCGCTCTCCGTCCCCGGGTTGCCGGGCCTGCCGCCCGACCTGGCCGGCCCGGTCGCGGTGGAGCTGGCCAAGCCCGTCCGGGACCTGCCGACGGCGGACGCGCTGCCCGGCGGCTGCCGCTACGAGCCCAAGTGGGACGGCTACCGGCTGGTCGTCGTCCGCGGTGCCACCGGCACCCGGCTGTGGTCCAAGCAGGGCCGAGACCTCACCGACCGGTTCCCCGACCTCGCCGCGGCCGCGCTCGCCCAGGTCCCGGCCGGCACCGTGCTCGACGGCGAGGTCGTCGTCTGGGGCGGCGACCGGCTGGACTTCGGCCTGCTGCAGCGGCGCCTGGTCACCCCGCCGGCGCGGATGGCCGCCCTGGCCGCCGCCCACCCGGCCTCCTACGTCGCCTTCGACCTGCTCGCCTCCGGCGGCGCCGACCAGCGCCGCCGCCCGCTGCGTGCCCGCCGCGCCGCGCTCGAGGAGCTGGCGCAGCGGTGGGCGCCCCCGATGCAGCTCTCCCCGGTGACCGCCGACCCCGCCGAGGCCCGCCGGTGGGCCGAGGACCTGCGCCCGCTGGGCATCGAGGGCCTGGTGGCCAAGGGCGCGGCCACCCGCTACGCCGGCGGCCGCCGCGAGTGGCTGAAGGTCAAGTCCTGGGAGACCACCGAGGTCGTCGCCGGCGGCGTCATCGGCACGCTCGAGCGCCCCGGCCAGCTCGTCGCCGGGCGCTACCGCGACGGCGAACTGGTCGTCGTCGGCCGGACCGGCCCGCTCTCCCCCGCGCAGGCCGAGGAGCTGGCCGCCGTCCTCACGCCCGCCGGCCCCGACCACCCGTGGCCCGACCGGATCGGCACCGGCCGCTTCGGCGGCGGGCGGCTGTCGGTCGCCCTCACCCGGGTCGAGCCGGTCGCCGTCGTGGAGGTCAGCGCCGACGCGGCCCTGACCGCCGGGGTGTTCCGGCACCCGCTGCGCTTCGTGCGGGTGCGTCCCGACCTCACCGTCGACGACGTGCCCCCTGCCGGCTAGGGACGCTGGGGCAGCCGTCCCAGCGTCACCAGGAACCGGCGCAGCAGCCCGGCCAGCTGCGTGAGCTCGTCGTCGCTGAGGCCGGCGAGCAGGCCTCGTTCGGTCTCCAGGTGGTCGGGCAGCGCGGCGTCCAGCGCCTCCCGGCCGGCCGGGGTCAGCGTGACGACGACGGCCCGCCCGTCGGCGTCGCTGCGCGTGCGGGTGATCAGCTCCCGTTCCTCGAGCCGGTCCAGCCGCTGGGTGATGGCGCCGGAGGTGACCAGGGCGGTCCGCATGAGCGCCGTGGGGGTCAGCTGGTAGGGCTCACCGGCCCGGCGCAGGGCGGCGAGGACGTCGAACGACGGCGCGTCGAGGCCGTGCCGGGCGAAGGTGGCGCGCTGGGCCAGGTGCACCTCGCGCTGCAGCTGGGTGATCCGGCCGATGACCCCCATCGGCGAGCAGTCGAGGTCGGGGCGCTCCCGCGCCCACTGCTCGAGGATGAGGTCGACGGCATCCTCCACGCCGGTACCTCAGCAGTGAGAGATCGCGGGCGTCAAGCCGCGCCGCGCCCCGCCCGCGTGTCGTGCAGCGTGGTGGCCAGCCGCACGGTGAACCCCCCGGTGGTCCCGGGCAGCAGGTCCACCGAGTCCCACAGCTTGCGCGCCAGCCACAGCCCCATGCCGCCGGCGGCGAGGTCGTCGCCGTGCGCGGGGAGGAAGCCGGCGAGGGGGTCCGCGACCCCGGGGCCGGAGTCGGTGATCGTGCAGACGACGGCGGTGTCGTCGGCCCACACCCGCGCCGAGACCGGCGGCCGGCCGTGGCGGAAGGCGTTGGCGGCCACCTCGCTGGCGGCCAGGTGCAGGTCGGCGCGCTGGTCGGCGTCGGGGACGACCGCGGCCAGCACCTGCCGCAGGCCAGCGCGCAGCTGGGGCAGCGTGGGGACGGCGTCGACGGCGTAGACCGGCTCCCCGGCCTCGACCGGCTCCCGGACGACGGCGAGATCGCGCAGGCACGACCCGGGCCGGCGGTAGTCGGAGCTGGCGACGCGCACCCCGCCCATGAACAGCTCCGGGTGCGTCAGCCGGGCCGTCTCGAGCGCCTGGGCGGGCAACCGCTGCCGGTCGTAGAGGCACAGCAGGGTGAGCGGGAGGGTCGCTGCCAGGGCGTTGGCCGCGGCCTCGTACCGGCGCACCTCGCGCCAGCGCCGCGGGTCGGCCTCGTACTGGGGCTCGGTGACGACCCGGAGCCGCCCGGACCGGGACCCGGCGGCGCGCTCGACCAGCCGCCGGGCGGCGGCCATCGCGTCGGGGGCGCGGACGCCGAGCATGCAGATGCGGGGGTCCTCCTCGACCGCGCCGACCACGACGCCGAGCGCGCGGCGGACCGCGCCGGCGGTGTCGGGCGAGCAGGCGAGGACCGGCAGGTCCCCGGCGCGCAGGCCCTCCTCGAGGAAGGCCGTGGCGACCTCGACCGCCTCGACCGCCGAGTGCACCAGCGCGGCGGTGTGCAGGAGACCCCCGGGAGCGACGGGCGGGGAGTGGCGGCGGGCGAGCGCACCGCGCGGCACCCCCGCCCGCGTGGCGGAGGCTCCTGCAGGTCGGTCCACTGGCCCCTCGACAGCGTCCGGGCCGCGACTGCCCGGCCGTTCCCGTCGATTGTGGGACACGCACTGGGCGCACCGCTCGGTGGGTGCCCGCGGCCTCCTCCCTCCGGTGGAGACCGGTGGGGTCCCGGGCGCCGGGTGCGCCGGTCAGCCCGCCCCGACGGCGACCCCGCCCAGGGCCAGCACCCGGGCCGGTGCGCTGCGCTCGCGGGTCCGGACGTCGACCTCGCCGTGTCGGGCGGTCACCGCGGCACACAGCTCGAGCACCAGCCCGACGCCCGCGCTGGCCAGGTAGGTCACCGGCCGCAGGTCGAGCACCACCCGCGCACCGTCCGGGAGGTCCTCGAGCGCCTGCAGGGCCTGCGCGCGCAGCCCCGCCGCGACGTCGAGGTCGACCTCGCCGGAGAGCTCCAGCCGCAGGCGGGAGGGCTCCCGGTGCACGGTCACCCGCGGGGGTTCCCCGGGGACGAGGGCGGGCCGCGTGCGGACCGGCGGGTCGTCGGGCCCCGGACCGGCCGGGACGAACCGGAAGCGCACCGTCGTCCCGGACCCCGCGGTCCCCCGGTCGTCGGTGGTGCGCGCGACCTCCACCTCGGTGGCCAGGGCCGAGATCAGCTCCAGGCCCCGGCCACGGTGGCCCCGGTCGGCCGGTGCCGGGCGCCAGACGCCCTCGTCGCGGACGCAGACGTCGACGCTGCCGTCGGCGGTCCGCTCGAGGCGGTACTCGCAGCGGCCCTCCCCGCCGTTGCCGGCGTAGGCGTGCTCGACGGCGTTGGCCAGCGCCTCGCCGAGGGCCAGCTGCAGGTCGTCGACGGCGTCCTCGGACAGGCCCGCGGCGGCCGCCCACGCCGCGACCGCACGCCGCACGCCGCGCAGGCGCGCGGGGTCGGCGGGCAGCCGCTCCTGCAGCGGCGGCGGGGTCACCCGGACGGCGATCACCGCGACGTCGTCGGGCAGCGCGTCCTCGTCGAGCACCTCAGCGAGCAGGTCGCGGGTCAGCCGGTCCGGTGCGGCCACGGCCAGCCGCACGGCGGCGTCGGCCACCCGCTGCAGGCCGGTGTCCAGCAGCTCGCCCCGGCGCTCGACGAGGCCGTCGGTGTAGAGCAGCAGCGTCGTCCCGGGCGCGACGCGGGCCCGCCCCTCGGTGTAGGGCGGCCGGCCGGGGACGCCGAGGACCGCGCCGCCGGCGTCGTCGAGGACGGTGGCGCCGGTGTCGTCGAGCAGCAGCGGCGGCGGGTGCCCGGCGCGGGCGTACTCCACCGTGCCGGCCTCCCAGTCGAGGACCAGGCAGGCCGCCGTCGAGGCCAGCGCCCCGGGCAGCCGGGTCGCGAACCGGTCCAGCAGCTCCAGCGCCTGCGCGGGCGGGCAGCCCTGCAGCAGCGCGGCCGACAGCGCGCTGCGCAGCTGCCCCATGACGGCGGCGGCCGACGGCCCCTGGCCGACGACGTCGCCGACGGCGATCCCGACCCGGCCCTCGCCCAGCTCCACCACGTCGTACCAGTCGCCGCCGGCCGAGGTGCCCGCGGCGCCGGGCAGGTACTGCGCGGCCAGGGCGAGCCGCTCGAGCCGGGGCAGGCGCTGGGGCAGCAGGCTCAGCTGCAGCGTCTGCGCGATGTCCTGCTCGGCGCGGTAGAGCCGGGCCCGGTCCAGCGCCTGGGCGCTCTGCTCGACGATCGCGAGCAGCATGCCGCGCTCGGCCGGGCCGAAGGACCGCGGGTGCGGGAACCCGGCGCCGACCACGCCCACCACGCGGCCGGCCACCAGCAGGGGCAGCGCCACGGTGGAGGCCAGCCCGAACCGGGTCAGCGTCTCGGCCTGCCCGCCGTCGAGGCCACCGTCGCGGCCGGGCCAGTCCTCGAGCCGCTCGACCCACAGCGCCCGCCGCTCGGCGACCGCGCGGGTCACCGCCAGCGGCGCCGACAGCGGCAGCTCGGCGAAGTGGCGGCGCGCCTCGCCGTCGTCGCCGGTGAGGGCCAGCAGGCGCAGCCCGCGGCCGGTCTCGTCGAGCTCGTAGACGCCGGCCCGGCATTCGTCCCCGACCTGGGCGACGAGGTGGCCGGCGGTGGCGCGGGCGACCTCCTCGGGCGTCGTGGCCGCCGAGAGCTCCGCGGTCACCCGCTGCAGCAGCCCCAGCCGGCGGGCGGTGGCCCGCGCGTCGGCGAGCAGCATCGCGTTGTCCAGTGCCAGGGCGGCGCGGGCGGCGATCTGCTCGGCCAGGACGCGGTCGTCCTCGTGGAACGGCGGGGCGTCGTCCTGCCGACCCATGGCCAGCACCGCGCGCACCCGGCCGCGGACCGACAGCGGGACCAGCAGCGCCGAGCGCAGGTCCAGCCGGACGCCGCCGTCGCCGGGCCCCGACAGGTGCGGCCGCAGCACCGACTCGCCGCTGGTGAGCACCGTCAGGCCCAGCCCGCCGTGGGCGTCGAGGCCCTCGAGCGCCCGGCGGACGCCGTCGTCGTCCCCCGCCCGGCCGGCGTAGCGCAGCCGGCCGTCCTCGCCCACCACGCGGACCGTGCACACCTCGGCCAGCCGCCGGTCGACCACCAGCCGGGCCAGCACGGCGAGCTGGGCGCCGATCTCGGTCTCCCGGTCCAGCGCCGTGCCGACCTCGGCGAGCAGGGTCTGCCGCTCGGTCTCCTGGTAGCGGGCGTTGATGTCGGTGCAGCTGCCGACCCAGCCGCCCGGACCGCCGCCGCCCCCGATCGGCACGGCCCGCTCGAGCAGCCAGTGGAAGGCGCCGTCGGCCCGGCGGAGCCGGAACTCGACCTCCCACCCCTCCCCGCGCGCCGTCGCCTCGGCGACGGCCGCGTCGTAGCGCTCCCGGTCCTGCGGGTGCAGCCCGTCCCGCCAGCCGTCGCCGCGCTCGGCGGAGACGGGCCGGCCGGTGAAACCGGTCCAGGCGGCGTTGAGGAACACCCGCCGGCCCTCCGCGTCGGCGACCCAGATGAGCGCCGGGGCGAGGTCGGCCATGGTGGTGAACCGCTCCTCGGCCTCCCGGCGGGCCCGGCCGAGCTGGAGGTGGGCGTCGACGCGGGCCAGCAGCTCCTGCGCGGAGAACGGCTTGACCAGGTAGTCGTCGGCGCCGGCGGCCAGGCCCTCGACGGCGGCCTCCTGTCCGGCCCGCGCCGAGAGCAGCAGCACCGGCACCCGGGAGGTGCGGGCGTCGGCGCGCAGGGCGGCGAGCAGCTGCAGGCCGTCGAGGCCGGGCATCATCACGTCGCTGACCACGAGGTCCGGCGGGTCGGCCAGTGCCGCCTCCAGCGCCGCGCGGCCGTCGGACACCGCCCGCACCTCGTGCACCGGGGCGAGCAGCCGGCTGACGTAGTCGCGCATGTCGGCGTTGTCGTCGGCGACCAGGACCCGGCCGGCGCGGACGCCGGACGCGGGCGGCGGGAGCTCCTCGGCGGCGTCGGGCAGCCAGCGCACCGCCTCGGTGACGAACGGGGTCACCGCGGCCGACAGGGCCGGCGCCTCCGGCGCCGGCGGCACGAGCCGGTCGGCGGGCAGGTGCGCGGTGCCCAGCGGCAGGGTGACGGTGAACGTGGTGCCGACGTCGGGCGTGCTGTCGACGTCGACCTCCCCACCGTGCAGCCCGACCAGCTCGCGGACCATCGCCAGGCCGATGCCGCTGCCCTCGCCCGAGCGGGCGCGGGCACCGGACACGCGGGTGAACCGCTCGAACAGCCGCGGCAGCTCCGCGGCGGGGATGCCGGTGCCGGTGTCGGTGACGGTGAGCACCGCGGCGCCGCCGTCCGCGCGCAGCCGCACGGTGATGCCGCCGGTGAAGGTGAACTTCAGCGCGTTGGACAGCAGGTTGAGGACGACCTTCTCCCACATGTCCCGGTCGACGTGCACCGGCTCGGGCAGCGGCGGGCAGTCGACGGTGAGCGTCAGGCCGGCCCGTTCGACCGCCGACCGGAAGACGCTGGCGAGCTCGGCGGTGACCGCGGCGAGGTCGACCGGCTCGAAGCGGGCGTCGATGCGGCCGGCCTGCAGCCGGGAGAAGTCCAGCAGGGTGTTGACCAGCTTCTGCAGCCGCAGGGCGTTGCGCTCCACCACCTCGAGCTCCTGCGCCACCCGGGCGTCGGTCTCGGCCACCGGGGAGGACCGCAGCTCCGCGACCGGGCCCATGATCAGCGTGAGCGGCGTCCGGAACTCGTGGCTGACGTTGCTGAAGAAGTCGGTCTTGGCGCGGTCGAGCTCGGCGAGGGCCTCGGCGCGGCGCCGCTCGGCGAGGTAGGCCTGGGCGTCGCTGACGGCGGTGGACACGTGCCCGGCGACGAGGTCGGCGAAGCCCCGGTAGTCGGCGTCGAAGGCCCGGTAGGGGTTGACGCCCAGCACGAGGACGCCGGTGGGCACGTCGGCCGCCGCGGTGCTGATCGGCAGGACGACGGCCTGGTCGGGGCGGGCGTCACCGACCGGCGAGGGCAGCAGCGCCTGCCCGGCGCGCGCCCGCAGCCCCGCGACCACCTCGGCGGCGCCGCCGGCGGCCACCCGCTCGACGACCTCCCGGAGGGGGCCGCCCAGGAGCACCGCGGGGTCGGTCAGCCCGGCGGCCCCGGCCGGCTCCAGGGCGCCCTCGGCGGTGCGCAGGACGGCGAGGGCGACGGGCACCTCCGCGCGGTGCCGGGCGAGGACGTCGACGACGGCCCGGCAGGCGTCGGCCTCGCTGCCCACGGACGCGGTGGACAGCTCACCGAGGTCGTGCAGCGCGCGCAGGCGGCGGTCGGCGAGGACCCGCCGGGTGTTCTCGGTGACGACGCAGAGCATCCCCGCGGTGGCGCCGGAGTCGTCGTCGACCGGGCTGTAGGAGAAGGTGTGGTAGGTCTCCTCCGGGTACCCGCTGCGCTCGAGGAACAGCAGCAGGTCCTCGTCCCACGTGGCGACGCCGCTGGTCAGGACCGACTCGATCCGCGGCCCGATGTCCTCCCAGATCTCCGACCACATCTCGCGCGCCGGCCGGCCCAGCGCCCACGGGTGCTTGTCCTGCAGGGTGTCCCGCTGGTAGGCGTCGTTGTAGAAGGCGGTCAGCTCGGGGCCGTAGGCGGCCCACATGGAGAACCGCGACGTCAGCACGATCCGGACCAGGTTGCGCAGCGCCGCGGGCCACTCCTCCGGCGGGCCGACGGGCGTGGCCGACCAGTCCCGGGCGGCCATCTCCCGGCCCACCTCCCCACCCCCGGAGAAGAGGGAGCCGAGCGCGTCCCGTGTCACCGCGCCACCACGTCCGGCAGCCTAGGCGCTGGAGGGGGACACTGCTCCGCTCCGCCCGGCCAGGCCGTCGAGGGTCACCCGGTCGAGTCCGGTGGCCGCGGCCACCTCGGCGTCGTCGAGGGCGCCGCAGTCCAGTCCGCGCAGCACCACACCGGCCAGGGCGCGCGCGGTGGCCGGCTCGTCGAGCACCCCGGCGTCGGCCCGCTCGACGTAGGCCGACAGCCGCCCGGCCGCGGCCGGCAGCGCGCCGCGGAAGAAGGCGTAGGTGGCCAGGTACCGGGTGACCAGCTGCGCGGGGTGCAGGTCCCAGCCCTGGTAGAGGCCGCGCTCCAGCGCCCGGCGGACCAGCCCGGCGTGCACCCGCCAGCCGGCGTGCACCTGCTCGCGGGAGCCGACGGGGAGCACGTTGGTGGAGCCGTCGACCGCCCGGGCGCCGGTGCCGGCGACGGCGACCTGCATGAGCTGCTTGGCGAGGTCGAGCGCCGGGTGGTCGGAGGACTGGTGGGCCGCCGCGATGCCCAGCGCGGCGCTGTAGTCGTAGGTGCCGTGGTGCAGGCCGGTCAGCCGCGGGCCGGCCGCGTGCACCATCCGCGCCAGGGTCACCGCGCCGTCGTCGCCGAGGACCGCCTGCGGGGTCTCCACCTGCAGCTCGAGGTCGAGCGCGACGCCGTGCGCGGCCTCCAGGGCGTCCAGGACGGGCAGGAAGGCCCGCACCTGCTCGACGGCGGTCACCTTGGGGAGGGTGACCGTGGCCTTTGTAGCGCCGACGGCGCCCAGGAAGAGGTCGAGGGAGCGCACGCCGCGGCGGCGGGTCGGCCCCTCCAGCGACTTCCCCCGGATCCCGACCGACGGCGGCGCGGTGCCGGCGGCGCGGTCGGCGGCCACCGCCTCGGCCGCGCGCACGACGTCGCCGTCCTCGTCCTCCGGCCGGCCGCGGTAACCGTCCTCGGCGTCGACCCGCAGGTCCTCGACCGGCTCGGCGGCGAGCTTGGCCCGCACCCGGGGCAGCACCTCCGCGAGCAGGCCGGCGTCGTAGCCCAGGTCCGGCAGGCCGTGCTCGTCGAGGGCGGCCAGCGCCGCGGCGCCCCATCCGGCGGCCAGGCCGGGGACGACGGCGTCGGCGGGCACGTAGCAGGTGTGCACCGGCTGCCGGCCGGGCCGCTCCCCGGGGTAGGCGGCCGCCCGCGCGGCGTCGACGGGGGCGAGGCGGCGGTCGAGCTCGGCGTAGACGGCGTCGTCCAGGGTCACGGCGCAGCTCGGATGAGTTCGGCCTCCGTGCAGGGGCCCGCCGCGAGCTCGCGAGTGGTGGGGGGCACGGGGGTCCTTCCTCAGTCCACCAGCTCGTAGGCGGGCAGGGTCAGGAAGTCGGGGAAGTCGTCGGCCAGCGCCACCTGCTCGAACAGCCGCCGGGCGTCGTCCAGGCGCGGCAGCTCGCCGATGCCGGCGACCTCCTCGGCCACGACCCGGCGCACCAGCTCCTCGGTCACCGTCTCCCCGGTGTCGAGCTCCACGCCGGCGTGCACCCACTGCCACACCTGCGAGCGGCTGATCTCGGCGGTGGCGGCGTCCTCCATCAGCCCGTGGATGCCGACCGCGCCGTTGCCGCCCAGCCACGCCGCCAGGTAGCGGATCGCGATCTCGACGTTGGCCCGGAGGCCGGCCATCGTGCGGCCACCCGGGACGCCGGCGACGTCGAGCAGCCGGGCCGCGGTCACCGACACCTCGGGGCGTTGCCGGTCGAGCTGGTTGGGCCGGTCGCCCAGCACGGCGTCGAAGGCCTCCCGGCAGATCGGCACCAGGTCGGGGTGGGCCACCCAGGAGCCGTCGAAGCCGTCACCGGCCTCGCGGGTCTTGTCCTCCCGGACCTTCGCCAGCGCCCGCTCGTTGGCCTCGGGGTCCTTCCGGCTCGGGATGGCCGCGGCCATGCCGCCGATGGCCATCGCGCCGCGGCGGTGGCAGACGGCGACCAGCTGGTCGGTGTAGGCCCGCATCATCGGCGCGGTCATCGTCACCGCGGCGCGGTCGGGCAGCACGAAGTCCGGGCCGGCCTCGCGGAAGACCTTGATCACGCTGAACAGGTAGTCCCAGCGGCCGGCGTTCAGGCCGGTGGCGTGGCTGCCCAGCGCGTGCAGCATCTCCTCCATCTCGAACGCCGCCGGGATGGTCTCGATGAGCATGGTGGCGCGGATCGACCCCGCGGGGATCCCGAGCACCTGCTCGGCGTGGTCGAACACCAGCGTCCACAGCCCGGCCTCGAGCCGGCCCTCCAGCTTCGGGAGGTAGAGGTACGGCCCGCCGCCGCGGGACAGCTGCTCGGCGGCGTTGTGGAACAGGTACAGCCCGGCGTCGACCAGCGCCCCCACCGCGGGCTCGCCGTCGACGAGCAGGTGCCGCTCGGGCAGGTGCCAGCCGCGCGGGCGCGGCACGATCGTGGGCAGCTCGCCGTCCTCGCGCAGCCGGTACTCACGCCCCTCGGGGCTGGTGAACGCGAGCTGCCGGCGGACGGCGTCGCGCAGCACCACCTGCCCGGTGACGACGTTGCGCCAGTGCGGGGTGTTGGCGTCCTCCAGGTCGGCCAGCCAGACGTCGGCACCACAGTTCAGCGCGTTGACCGCCATCTTCGGCTCGGTCGGACCGGTGATCTCGACCCGGCGGTCGACCAGGGCCGGCGGCGGCGGGGGCACCCGCCAGTCGCCCTCGCGGACGTCGGCGGTCTCCGGGCGGAAGTCCAGCCACCGGGCGGCGGCGATCTCGGCGCGGCGGGTGGCGCGGGCGGCGAGCAGGGCGTCGCGCTGCGGGCCGAACCGGCGCTGCAGGTCGGCGACGAACTCCAGCGCCTCGGGGGTCAGCACCTCCCCGGCCCGCTCGACGTCGGGGCCCTCCACGCGCACGTCGCTCATCCGCTGCACCCTCTTCTCGGCCGGCCGGGCTGCCATCCTGTCACCGTGTCCCGCCTCGACGAGTTCAACAGCGAGCCCGCCGACGCCGCCGTCGAGCAGCTGCGCGGCTGCAACGCCGCCCCGCGCTTCGCCGCCGAGCTGGTCGCCGGCCGGCCGTTCCCCGACACCGACACCCTGGTCCGGCGGGCCGGGGAGGTGGCGCGGGCGCTGCCGTGGGACGAGGTCTCGCTGGCGCTGGCGACGCACCCCCGCATCGGCGACCGGGTGGAGGGCTCCTCGGCCGAGGCGGCGGCCTCCCGCCGGGAGCAGGGCTCGATGGGCGGGGCCGACGACGACACCCGCGCCGCGATCGTCGAGGGCAACCGCGCCTACGAGGAGCGCTTCGGGCACGTCTACCTGATCCGGGCGGCGGGCCGCTCCCCGGAGGAGATGCTCGCCGAGCTGCGCCGCCGCCTGGACAACGACGCCGACGCCGAGCGCGCCGAGGTGGTCGAGCAGCTGGCGCAGATCACCGAGCTGCGGGTGCGCGGGCTGGTGGAGGCGTGAGCGTGTCGACGCACGTCCTCGACGCCGTCGCCGGGCGGCCGGCCGCCGGGATCGCCGTCCAGCTGCACGCGGGCGACGAGCTGCTCGCCGTGGGCATCACCGACGACGACGGCCGCTGCCGGCTGACCGAGGAGGCGACCGTCGCGGGCCCGCACCGGCTGGTGTTCGCCACGGGCGCCTGGTTCGAGGTCCGCGGCGTGACGGCGTTCTGGCCGGAGGTGACGCTGACCTTCACCGTCACCGAGCCCGCCGCCCACCACCACGTGCCGCTGTTGCTCTCGCCGTTCGCGTACTCGACCTACCGGGGCTCCTGAGGTTCCACGTGCAACAGTGCGCGGCATGGCGATCGTCCTGGGCCCGAACCAGTACGGGAAGGCGGAGGTCCGCGTCGTCGCGGTCGACCGCCGCTCCCCCCGGCACGAGCTGGTCGACCTCAACGTCAGCACCGCCCTGCGCGGCGACTTCGCCGTGGCACACACCGCCGGCGACAACGCGCACGTCCTGACCACCGACGCGCAGAAGAACACCGTGTTCGCCTTCGCGCGCGACGGCGTCGGCTCGCCGGAGGCGTTCGGCCTGCGGCTGGCCCGCCACCTCGCGGGCTCCTACGGCTGGATCACCGGCGCGCGGGTGGCGGTGGACTCCTACGGCTGGGAGCGGATCGCCGTGGGCGGGCAGCCGCACGACCACGCCTTCCGGCGGCCGGGCGGGGAGGTGCGGACGGCGGTGGTGACCGCGGACGGCGACGACGTCCACGTGCTCGCGGGCCTGACCGACCTCGTCGTCCTCAAGACCACCGGCTCGGAGTTCTGGGGTTTCCCGCGCGACCGGTACACGACGCTGGCCGAGACCCGCGACCGGATCCTGGCCACCGCGGTGACCGCCCGCTGGCGGTACACGTCGGCGGAGCTCGACTGGGACGCGCTGTTCGCGGGCGTCCGGACCACCCTGCTGGAGACGTTCGCCGCCACCCACTCGCTCGCTCTCCAGCAGACGCTGTACCGCATGGGCGAGGCGGTGCTCGAGGCGTTCCCCGAGGTGGCCGAGGTGCGCATGTCGATGCCCAACCGGCACCACTTCCTGCAGGACCTGTCCGCCTTCGGCCTGGACAACACCCCCGGTCCCGACCCGGTCGTCTACCACGCCGACGACCGGCCCTACGGCCTCATCGAGGGGTCCGTGCTGCGCGACGACGTCCCGCCGGCCGACGTCGCGTGGCTGGGGACGCCCGGCTTCTGCTGACGCCCGGCCGGAGGGGACCCGCGGGGCCCGTCGCCGGCGACGCCCCAGGGGCAGCAGCCTTGAGCGGAGTTCCGAGATCGCACGGTGACCGTCTCCGGCCGCTCGCCATGTCGACCGGGCGGCCACGCCGGCAGTGGCCCGGGCGGTGTCCTGGTCACCGCTGCTGGCACGATCGGCACGTGCCCGACGAGCGCGAGGTCCTGACCTACGAGGCGTTCGGCACCGCGGCCCGCGACCTGGCACGGCAGGTGGTCGACGACGGCTTCGAGCCCGACCTGATCCTGTCGATCGCCCGCGGCGGGCTGTTCCTCGGCGGGGCCCTGGGCTACGCCCTCGACGTCAAGAACACGTTCGTGATGAACGTCGAGTTCTACACCGGCATCGACGAGCGGCTGGACCTGCCGGTCGTGCTCCCGCCCACGCTGGACCAGGTCGACATCACCGGGTCGAACGTCCTCGTCGCCGACGACGTCGCCGACACCGGCAAGACCCTCGAACTGGTCCGCGACTTCTGCTCGGGCTACGTGGCCGAGGTGCGCACGGCGGTGGTCTACGAGAAGTCCCGGTCGCTGGTGAAGTGCGACTACGTGTGGCGGCGTACCGACGCGTGGATCGACTTCCCGTGGTCGTCGCTGCCACCGGTCCGCAGGCGCAGCAACCGACCTCCCCACTGAGGGAGCTCGAGCCGCTCACGCCGGACGACTCCAGGCAGGGTACGAGCAGCGGGTCGCGCCCGGCCGGGATCGAGATGCGGGTCGTCGCCGCGCGCCGCGGCGTGTCGTCGCGGGTCGGCGGCGACAACCCGACGGTCGACGGGACACCGCCGCTCGTCGGCAGGGCGGTGGACCAGCTGCAGCGGAACGGGGCGCCGCTCAGCGGCGGGTCGACACCGAGACGGTGAACCGGCGGTCGGCGGCGGCCACCCGGGTCGGACCGACCAGGCGCCGCAGCGCCGCCCGGTGCGGCAGCCGGTTGTTCCACACCGCCCACAGCTCCCCGCCCGGGCGCAGCACCCGCGCCGCGGCGGCGAAGAGCCGGTCGGCCGCGGCGGTGACCACGGCGGTCCCGAGGTGGAAGGGCGGGTTGCAGACGACGAGGTCGGCGCTGCCGTCGGGCAGGTCACCGGCGGCGTCGTCGCGGGTGACCCGGACCCGGCCGAGCCCCGCCCGCTCCAGCGTCGCCCGCGCCGAGGCGACGGCGGCGGCCGACTGGTCGGTGGCGGTGACGACCAGCTCCGGCCGGGACCGGGCGAGGACCGCGGCCAGCACCCCCGTGCCGCAGCCCAGGTCGACCGCGGTCCGCGCGTCGGGGGCGGCACCGGCGAGGGCGGTGAGCAGCAGCCGGGTGCCGTCGTCGACGCGGGTGCCGGCGAAGGCGGCGCCGTGCGCGCAGACGTCGAGGTCGAGGGCGTCGTCGTGCCGGCAGCGGGGGAAGGTGGGCCGGGTCCCGGGACGCGGGCCGCGGGCGACGAGCACGCGGGACTTCTGCCTGGCCAGCGTCGCCGACACGTCGGAGAACCCGGCGCGCAGCACGTCGTTCATGCCGAGCGTCATGTGCTTGACCCGCCCGCCGACCAGCACGACGACCTCGGGCGCGGCCGCGGCGGCGGCCAGCTCGGTGAGCTCGCGCAGCGCGTCGAGGGCCCGGGGCGCCTTGGCCAGCACCAGGGTCGCGCCGTCGAGGAGCTCCGTCGTCAGCGGCAGCGACCGGTAGGCGCCGGCCAGGCCGGTGCGCGCGGCGTTGGCGGCCAGGGCCCGCTCCCCGACCAGCAGGTCCTGGGACACCCGGACGTCGGTGGCGCCGGCCGTGAGGGCACCGAGGGTCAGCGCGCCGTAGGCGTCGTCGACGACGGCCACCCGCCCGGGGCCGGCGAGCGCCTCGCCCGCGGTGTCGAGCAGCAGCCGGTCGGTGGCGTCGACGGCGACCAGGTCGGGCGCCTCGACGTCGGGCTCGCGCCGCAACCGGGCCAGGACCGCTGCGACCTCGCCGGGCCCGACCGTCGTCACCGCCGCGGCGTGGCCGCGACGAAGGCGGCCACCACCCGGCCGAGCTCGGGGCCGACGTCCTCCTGCAGGAAGTGCCCGCCGCCGGGCAGCGTGGTGTGCGGCATCCCCCGCGCGCCGGGCACGACCTGCTGGAACACCCGGTCGGCACCGGCGGTGATCGGGTCGGAGTCGGAGAACGCGGTGAGGAAGGGCCGGTCCCAGCGGGCGAGGACCTCCCAGGCGGCCCGGTTGGCGGGCGCGGCGGGGTCGTCGGGCGTCGTCGGCACCAGGCTCGGGAACACCCGGGCGCCGGCCTTGGACGCCTCGTCGGGGAACGGCGCGTCGTAGGCGGCGACGACCTCGGGCGGCAGGTCGGTGACCGTGCCGTTGACGACGACGCGGCCGACCTCGAACTCCTCCGCCGTCGCGGCGAACCGCTGCCAGGCGAGGAACGCCTCGCTCATCGGGGTGTCCCCGGTGGGCAGGCCGGTGTTGGCGACGACGACCCGGGCGAACCGGTCGGGGTGCTCGGCCACCAGCCGCAGCCCGACCAGCCCGCCCCAGTCCTGCCCGACGAGGGTGACGTCGACCAGGCCGAGGCCCTCGAAGAGCGTCCGCCGCATCCACTCGACGTGCGCGGCGTAGGAGTAGGCGGCCGGGTCGGTGGGCTTGTCGGAGCGGCCGAAGCCGACCAGGTCGGGCGCGACGACGCGCAGCCCCGCGGCGGTCAGCTCGGCGATCACGTGCCGCCAGAGGAACGACCACGACGGCTCGCCGTGCAGCAGCACCACGACCTCGCCGTCGGCCGGCCCGACGTCGACCACCGCCACCCGCAGCATCGTGCCGTCGCCGCCGTCGAACGTGACGAAGGTGGGCGGGTACGGGAACCCGGGCAGCGCGGCGAACCGCTCGTCGGGCGTGCGGACGACGTCCATGTGGCCCCTCCAGGCATAGGAAGCTCTGCGCACGTCCAGCGGCGCGATACGTGCGTAGAGCTTCCTATGCCTTGCGGGTCCCCGTGCGGGACACGGCAGGATCGCCGGTGCACCCGACCTCCGACGACCCAGGGAGCCCACCGTGCCCATCCACGCCCGCGAGTGGCACCTGGCCGCCCGCCCCCACGGCGAGCCCACCCCCGAGGACTTCCGGCTGGTCGAGGTCGAGCACCCCGACCCCGCCGAGGGGCAGGTGGTGGTGCGCATGGTCGCCATGTCGGTCGACCCCTACATGCGCGGCCGGATGCGCCTGGGGCCCTCCTACGCCGCGCCGTGGGAGGTCGGCGAGGTGATGCGGGGCGGTGCGGTCGGCGTCGTCGTCGGGTCCCGCTCCCCCGACGTCCCCGAGGGGGCGCTGGTGCTCACCGACGCCGCCTGGCGCGACGTCGCCGTCCTCGACGCCCGGCACGTCCGGCAGCTGCCGGCCACCGAGGACCTGCCGCTCACCTACTCGCTGGGCATCCTGGGCATGCCCGGGCTGACCGCGTACTCCGGGCTGTTCCGGGTGGCCGCGTTCCGCGAGGGCGACGCCGTGTTCGTCTCCGGTGCGGCCGGGGCGGTGGGCAGCGCGGTCGGCCAGTTCGCGCGGCTGCGCGGCGCCTCGGCGGTGGTGGGCAGCGCAGGCAGCCCGGACAAGGTGGCCTGGCTGCGCGAGATCGGCTTCACCGCCGCCTTCGACTACCACGACGGGCGCGTGCGCGACCTGCTCGGGCAGGCCGCGCCCGACGGCATCGACGTCTTCTTCGACAACGTCGGCGGAGAGCACCTCGACGCCGCGCTGGGCGCGCTGCACGTGCACGGCCGGGCGGTGATCTGCGGCGCGATCTCGAACTACAACGCCACCGAGACGGTGCCGGGGCCGAAGAACTTCAGCTCGCTGATGATCGCCAAGCGGCTCGCGGTCACGGGCCTGCTGGTGAGCGACCACTCCGACCTGCACCGCGAGTTCACCGAGACGGTGTCCGGCTGGATCCGGTCGGGTGAGCTGGTGGTCCGGGAGACCGTGTACGAGGGCCTGGAGAACGCCGTCCCCGCCTTCCTCGACCTCCTCAAGGGCGCGAACACCGGGAAGATGGTCGTCCGTCTGGCGCCCGACCCGGATTGAGGCGGGACGGCACCGGGAAGGGCGCAGGCATGTGGTTGCTCCTCACCCGACGCCTGCGCATCTGGCTGATCCTGACCGTGCTCGTGCCGCTGGCCACCGGGCTGCTGCGCCGGGTCGGCCGGGCGCTCGAGCGGCGCAACGGCCCGACCCGGGCCAGCCGCGCGCTGCTGCAGGCCGGCGACCTCGGCGACCGGGCCCGCGCCCGGCTGCGCGGCGGCCGCCGTCGCTGACCGCGTGACCACCGCCGAACGGGTCCCGGCCCTCGACCACACCCCGGCGACCGCGCCCACCCGCGCGGTCGCCGTCTTCGCGCACGGCGGCACCGTGGCCAGCGTGGAGCCGCCGCGGGAGCGGGCGCTGTCGCTGGTGCGGATGCGGGCGATCCAGGAGGCCGTGTCGGCCGCCGCGGCCGGCCGCGGGGTGGAGACCTACCTGGTCCGCTACCGGGTGGCCGGGTGGAACGGCGCCGCCGCCGACGCGCACGCCGACGTCCGTTGGGCGCTGGACCGGGTGCGCGAGCGGCACGGCGACGTCCCGGTCGTGCTGGTCGGGCACTCGATGGGCGGCCGCGCGGTGCTGCGCGCCGGCGACGACCCGTCGGTGACCGCCGTCTGCGGCCTGGCGCCGTGGACGCCGCCCGGCGAGCCGGTCGACCACCTGCACGGGCGCACCGTCGTCCTCGCGCACGGCCGCGGCGACCGCTGGGTGCCCGCCCGGCTCTCGGCCGACTTCGCCGAGCGCGCGCACCGCACCGGCGTGCGGATCGCCCGGTTCACCCTGCCCGGCGGGCACGGCATGCTGCGCCGGGTCGGCCGGTGGCACGGGCTGGTCCGCGACGTCGTCCTGGCCGGGGCCGGGCTGGCCCCGTGGCGCGCCGACCTGGGGGACGCTCTGGGCGCCCCGGACGGGGAGGGGCTCGCCGTCCCGCTGTGAGGCGACGCCCGGGAGGGAGCCCACGTGGAGGAGGTCCTCGCCGAGGTCGTCGGCGTCATGGTCACCGTCGTCGAGGCGTGCGGGGCCGTGGTCATCGCCGTCGGTGCGCTGTGGGCGTTCGCCCGCTTCCTGTGGGTGGGGCTGCGCCGCGGCGGGACCTCGGCCTTCGTGCCGATCCGGCTCACCCTCGGCCGCTTCCTCGCGCTGGGCCTGGAGTTCCAGCTCGCCAGCGACGTGCTGCGGACAGCGGTGGCACCGAGCTTCCGCGAGCTCGGCCAGCTCGCCGCCGTGGCCGCGATCCGGACGGCGCTGAACTACTTCCTGTCGAAGGAGATCGCCGAGGAGCGGCGGCAGGTGGCCGAGGAGAGCCGCGCACCGGCGCCGGACCCGGCGTCCGCCAAGCACCGGGGACGGGCCGTGTGACCTCGCTGGGTCCCGTCCCCGGGCTGCTCGCCCTGGGCGTCGGCGGGCTGGCCCTGGTCGCCGGGGTGGTGGCCCTGGTGAGCACCCGGCAGCCGCGGCTCGCGCTGGCGGTGTTCCTGGACCTGCTGCTCGCGGCCGGTCTGCTCCGCCTGGCCGCCGAGCCGACGTGGACCGCGGTGGGCACCGCGGCGGCCGTCGTCGCGCTGCGCCGGGTGATCGGGGCGGGTCTGCGGGCCGGAGGCCGGGCGCTGTCCCCGCCGGTCCCCGGCCCGGGGCCCGGCGGGCACCAGGGTCAGGAGAAGAGCGCGCTGTAGCCGTTGAGCGCGGGCTGGCCGCCCAGGTGGGCATAGAGCACGGTCGACGACGGGTCGATCTCCCGCCGGCCGACCAGGTCGATCGTCGCGGCCATCGACTTCCCCTCGTACACCGGGTCGGTGACCATCCCCTCGGTGCGGGCGGCGGTCTCCATCGCGCGGATCGTGGTCGCGTCGGGGATGCCGTAGACCCCGGCGTGGTAGCGCTCGTCGAGCTCGACGTCGTCGAGGGTGAGCTCGCGCCGCACGCCGATGGCCCGCGCGGTCCGCTGGGCGATGCGCAGCACCTGGTCGCGGGTCTCGGCGGGCTTCGCCGAGGCATCGACGCCGAGGACCCGCCGCGGCCGGCCGCCCTGCTCCTCCAGCAGCGCGAACCCGGCGACCATCCCGGCCTGCGTCGAGCCGGTCACCGAGCAGACGACGACGGTGTCGAAGAAGACGCCCAGCTCGGCCTCCTGCTGCGCCACCTCCAGCGCCCAGTTGGCGAACCCGTGCCCGCCGAGCGGGTGGTCGCTGGCCCCGGCCGGGATGGCGTAGGGCTTCCCGCCGCGCGCCTCGATCTCGGCCAGCGCGGCCTCCCAGCTCTCCTTGAACCCGATGCCGAAGCCGGCCTTGACCAGCCGCACGTCGGCGCCGGCCAGCCGGCTGACCAGGATGTTGCCGACCTTGTCGTAGACGGCGTCGGGCCAGTCGACCCAGCTCTCCTGCACCAGCACGCACGACAGGCCCACCGCCGCGGCGACCCCGGCCACCTGGCGGGTGTGGTTGCTCTGCACGCCGCCGATGGAGACCAGCGTGTCGCAGCCCTGCGCGAGCGCGTCGGCGACCAGGTACTCGAGCTTGCGGGTCTTGTTGCCGCCGTAGGCGATGCCGGAGTTGCAGTCCTCCCGCTTGGCCCAGACCTCCGCGCCGCCGAGGGACGCGGTGAGCCGGTCCAGCCGGTGCACCGGCGAGGGGCCGAACAGCAGCGGGTGGCGGGGGAAGTCAGCCAGGGTCGACATCGGTGTCCTCCAGTTCGGACAGCAGCGCGGTCCAGATCTCGGTGGTGGTGGCGACGGCGGCGTCGACGTCCCGGGCCGCGCAGGCGGCGATCAGGCGGTCGTGCAGGACGACGGACTCCCGCCCGTGCGCCGCGGCGAACCGCGCCCGCTCCAGCCGGCGGACCGCGGGGGTGAAGCGCTCGACGGTCGCGGTCAGGGCGGTGTTGCCCGCGCGCGCGAGCAGGACGGCGTGCAGGTCGTCGTCGGCGGCCAGCGCGGCGCCGACGTCGCCGTCGCGGACCGCCGCGGCGAACCGCTCGTTGGCCGCGCGCATCGCCGCGACGTCGTCGCCGGTCACCCGCCCGGTGGCCTCGCGGGCGGCCAGCTCGTGCATCGCCCGGACGACGACGGCGGCGTCGTGCACCTGGCGGGGACGCAGCGGCGTGACCCGGGTGTGGCTCTGCGGCTTGGCCTCGACCAGCCCCTCGTCGACCAGCCGGGCCAGCGCGGCGCGCACCGGGGCGACCGAGAGACCCAGCCGGGCGGCGAGGTCGGCGTCCTTGACGACGGTGCCGGGCGCGAGCTCGCCGCTGACGATCGCCGTCCGGATGCGGGCCAGCGCCTCGTCGCGCAGGAGCACCCGGCCGACGGGGGTGAGCGGCGCGGCCATAACTGACATCTCAGATGTCAGACGCCGTCCCGTCAAGTGCCTCTGTCCCGACAAAGGCACTTCTCGTGCGACAGCTGGCAGCCGGGAGCCTCGTCCGGCCCGCGCGGGGCCCGCACGATCACCGCCATGGACTGGAGCACGGACCCCGCCGATGCCGCCGCGCACTTCGCCCGCCGGCTCGCCGTCGAGACCGACGTCAGCGACGTCCACGCCGCCCTGCAGTCCGGCGCCCCCGGCTTCGTGCTCCTCGACAGCCGCAGCCGCGAGGCGTGGGACCAGGGCCACGTGCCCGGCGCGCGGCACCTGCCCGGCCACGAGATCGCCGCCCGCGCGATGGCAGAGCTGGACCGGTCGGTGCCGGTGGTCACCTACTGCTGGGGTCCGGGCTGCAACGGCGCCACCCGCGCCGCCCTGGCACTGGCGCTGCTCGGCTACCGGGTGCGGGAGATGCTCGGCGGCTTCGAGTACTGGGCGCGCGAGGGGCTGCCGGTGGCCACCGCCGTCGGCCTGACCCGCGCCGACGTCGACCCGCTGACGGCGCCCCGGGCGGTCAGCTGCGGGTGCTGAGGTCGGGGACGTCGTCGTCGGAGAGCCGGGCCCACAGCAGCTCGTCGCGCTTGACGCCATCGGCGTAGCGGTACGAACGGCGCAGCCGGCCCTCGAAGGTGAACCCGGCCTTCTCGGCCACCCGGCCGGAGGCGGGGTTCTCCACGGCGTGCACCAGCTCCACCCGGTCGACCGGCAGGGCGGCGAAGCCCCAGCGGACGGCGGCGTCGACGGCGCGCGCGGCCACCCCGCGGCCCCGGGCGGCGGGCACCGTCCAGCAGCCGACCTCGGCGTCGCCCTGCTCGCGGTCGATGGCGTGCAGGGCGACCGAGCCGGCCAGCTCCCCCGTCGCGGCGTCGACGACGGCCCAGGCGGCCATCGTCTCGCTGCGGCCGGCCCGGCGGTCCACCCAGAACTCGGCGTCCTCCAGCGTGCGGACCCGCCCCGGGTTGCTCCAGGTGTCGGTGGCCGGGTCGGTCAGGGCGGCGCGGACCGCCGGGGCGTCGCCGGGCCGCCACGGGCGCAGCAGGACCGGGCCGGCGGGGATCTCGGGGACGGCGTCGGGCACGACGGGCATCGTGCCCGACGCACCGCTCACTCCTGGGGAGCGGACCCGGGCTCGGCCATCTTCCGGTTCAGCTTCGCGGCCACGTTGCCCGGCGTCACCGCCGACAGCCGGCCCATCGCCTTGCTGGCCAGCGACCCGGCGAAGACCGACGCCTCGCCCTCGACCAGCCCCTCGTAGCCCTGGCGCGCCACCTGGGCCGGGTCGTCCTTGGAGTCGGAGGCGCCGAGCCGGGTGTCGGTGAGGTCGCCGCGGTCGAAGAACTCGGTCTCGGTGGGCCCGGGCAGCAGCGCGGTGACGCTGACGCCGCGGTCGGAGAGCTCCTCGCGCAGCGCCAGGGCCAGGTGCTGGACGAAGGCCTTGGTCGCGCCGTACACGGCCTGGAACGGCTGTGGCGCCTGCGAGGCCACCGACGAGGTGAACAGGATCCGGCCCTGCCCACGGGCGGCCATGTCCTGCGCGACGCGCTTGGCGACGTGCACCGTCGAGGCGCAGTTGAGCGCCACCATGGCCAGCTCGGCGTCGAGGTCGGTGTCGACGAACGCGCCGCCGACGCCCACGCCGGCGTTGATCGCCGCGGCGTCCAGCGGGCGGCCGGCGCCGCGGACGGCGGCCACCAGCAGCTCGCGGTCGTCGTGGCGGGTGAGGTCGCCGCGCACCGGCGAGACCGCGGCGCCCATCCCCCGCAGCGTCTCGGCGGCGGCGTCGAGCTCGTCGTCCTCGGCGGCGACCACCAGGTCGTAGCCGTGCTCGGCGAACTGCTTGGCCAGCTCCAGGCCGATGCCGCTGGAGGCGCCGGTGACGAGGGCGAGGGGGCGGTCGGTGGGGACGGTCACGGGGTCTCCCGGAGGTCGCGGGTGCGGTCCCCGGTGCATGCCCCGTCGCCCGTGGGCCGACGCCTCAGGCCGGGACGGAGACGCCGATCCCGCCGCGGGTCCGCGCGCCGTAGCGGGCGATCTCGGCGTCGAGGTCCAGCCGCCGGGTGCTCATGGCCTGCGCGCGGACGTCGTCGGTGACGAGGTCGGCCGGCAGCAGCCAGGAGACCTCGAACTCCAGGCCGTCGGGGTCCTGGGCGTACAGGGCCTTGGTGGTGGCGTGGTCGGAGGCGCCGACCAGCGCGCCGGCCTCGGTCAGCGCGTCACGGACCCGCGCCAGCTCGGCGAGGGTGTCGACCTCCCAGGCCAGGTGGTAGAGGCCGACGGTGCCCCGGCCGGCCTCCGAGGGGGCCGCGCCCGGGCCGGCGGCGAACAGGCCCAGGTCGTGGTCGTTGGTCGAGCCCTCGGCCTGCAGGAACACCGCCCGGCCGGGGATCTCGGCCTTCACCCGGAAGCCGAGGACGTCGCGGTAGAAGGCGGTGCTGCGGGCGACGTCGCGGACGTAGAGGACGGCGTGGTTGAGACGCTGGACCGGCATGACCTCAGTGTGCGCCGGTGTGGATGAACGTTCAAGTAGTTGCCCGGGGCAGGTCGGGTACCCGGTCCCCCGTGCCCGCCTCCGTCGTCGTCGAGGTCGACGACGTGCTGCGGCCGCTCCTGCCGGCGCGGGACCGGGCGGCCGGCCGGCGGGTGCTGGCCGCCGACCCCGACGCGACCGCCGGCCACCTGGTCCAGGCCGCTGGCGTCCCGCTCACCGAGGTCGGCGAGCTGCTCGTCGACGGCGACGCCGTCCCGCGGGCCGCGCGGCCGCCGCCCGGCGCGACCGTCGTGGTCCGTGCCGCCCCGCGGCCCCAGCCGGTGCCGCCGGGCGGGTTCCTGCTCGACGTCGGCCTGGGCGCGCTGGCCCGGCGGATGCGGCTGCTCGGCCTGGACACCGCGTGGTCGCCCGAGGCCCGCGCGCCCGATGCCGACGACGCCGAGCTGGTCGCCGCCGCCGTCGCCGGGGACCGGGTGCTGCTCACCCAGGACCGCGGCCTGCTCATGCGCCGCGCCCTGCCGGCCGGGGCCTGGGTGCGCGGCGCGACGCCGGACGAGCAGCTCGACGACGTCCTCGACCGCTTCCGCCCGCCGCTGGCCCCGCTCACCCGCTGCCCGGCCTGCAACGGCGTGCCGGTGCCCGTGCCGCTGGCCGAGGTCGCCGCCCGGCTCGGGCCCGGCACCCGGCGCACCGCGACGGACTTCTCCCGCTGCCCGGGGTGCGGGCGGGTCTACTGGCGCGGCGCGCACGCCCGGCGGATCGACGCGCTGGTGGCCCGCGCGCGCCGCCTCACCGGCAGCCGACAGCGCGACGACGGCCCGTAGGGGCCACGGGTCGGCCCCGCCGTGTCAGCCGGGCCGGGCAGGACGAGGGCGTCCACCCAGCCGACGGAGGGAACCCCATGCCCGAGTACGTGCTCCCTGACCTGCCCTACGACTACGGGGCACTGGAGCCGCACATCTCCGGCGAGATCATGCAACTGCACCACGACAAGCACCACCAGACCTACGTGACCGGGGCGAACACCGCCCTGGAGAAGCTCGCCGAGGCGCGTGAGAACGACGGGCTGGGAACGGCCAACCTGCACGAGAAGAACCTGGCGTTCAACCTGGCCGGGCACGTCAACCACTCGGTGTTCTGGCCGAACCTGAGCCCCGACGGCGGCGAGCGACCCGACGGCGAGCTCGCCGCGGCGATCGACGAGCACTTCGGCTCCTTCGAGGGGTTCCGGGCGCACTTCACCGCCGTCGCCAACGGGGTGCAGGGCTCGGGCTGGTCGATCCTGGCGTGGGACTCCGTGGGCCAGAAGCTGCTGATCTGCCAGCTCTACGACCACCAGGGCAACCTCGCCGTCGGCCTGGTGCCGCTGCTGCTGCTCGACATGTGGGAGCACGCCTTCTACCTGCAGTACCGCAACGTGAAGGCCGACTACGTGACGGCGTGGTGGAACGTCGTCAACTGGGCCGACGTGACCGCCCGCTTCACCGCGGCGCGCACCGCCACGGCCGGGCTCATCGTCCCGGCGGCCTGAGCGACCCCGGGGCCGCGGGACCGCCCGCGGCCCCGGACCGGCTCAGGCCAGCCTCACCTCGGCCCGCCCGGGCCACACCCTGGCCCCACCGTGTCACCCCCGGCGGGCAGGACCACCGACGACCACACCCCACCCCGCACCGCCCGTCCCCTGCGAGGCCCGCCGTGTACCTGTCGAAGACCGAGGCCGCCGTCCTGCCGACGACGCTGGTCGGCACCCCGAGGACGCCACCGCCGCCGGCGACCGGCCGACGCCGGCTGTGGCCGCTGCTGGGCCCGGCGTTCGTCGCCGCCGTCGCCTACGTCGACCCCGGCAACTTCGCCACCAACTTCTCCGGCGGCGCCTCGTTCGGCTACACGCTGCTGTGGGTGATCGTCGCGGCCAACCTCATGGCGATGCTCATCCAGACGCTGACCGCCAAGCTGGGCCTCGCGACCGGGCGCGACCTGGCGACCAACTGCCGCGAGCAGCTGCCCCGGCCGGTCACCTGGGGGCTGTGGGTGCAGGCCGAGGCGGTCGCCATCGCCACCGACCTGGCCGAGATCGTCGGCGGAGCGGTCGCGCTGTACCTGCTGTTCGGGGTGCCGCTGCCGGTCGGCGGGGTCATCACCGCCGTGGTCGCCTTCGCGCTGCTGGCCGCCCAGTCCCGCGGGCACCGGCCCTTCGAGCGGGTGATCACCGGGCTGCTGCTGGTCATCGGCCTGGGCTTCGGTTACACGCTGGTCGGTTCGGGCGTCGACGTCGGCGGGCTGGCCGGCGGGCTGGTGCCCTCCTTCGCCGGTCCCGACAGCCTGGTGCTGGCCGCCGGCATCCTCGGCGCCACGGTGATGCCGCACGTGATCTACGTGCACTCCGCGCTGACGCCGGGGCGCTACGGCGACATCGTCACCGCCGGCCGCACCCGCGAGGGACGGCGCCGGCTGCTGCGCGCGCAGCGGATCGACGTGCTGCTGGCCATGGGCCTGGCCGGGCTGGTCAACGCCTCGATGCTGGTCATCGCCGCGCAGCTGTTCACCGGCGACGAGGGACAGGCGGCCTCGCTGGAGGGCGTGCACGCCGGCCTCGGCGAGCAGCTGGGCGCCGGCGCCTCGCTCGCCTTCGCCCTGGCGCTGCTGGCCTCGGGCTTCGCCTCCTCCTCGGTCGGCACCCACGCCGGGCAGGTCGTCATGGCCGGGTTCCTCAAGCGGCACGTGCCCGTGATGACGCGGCGGCTGATCACCCTCGCCCCGGCGCTGCTGGTGCTCGTCCTCGGCGGTGACCCGACGACGGCACTGGTCTGGTCGCAGGTCGTGCTCAGCTTCGGCATCCCGTTCGCGCTGGTGCCGCTGCTGTGGCTGACCAGCCGCCGCGACCTCATGGGCGGGTGGGTCAACCGGCGGGTGACCACGGTGGCCGGGTCGGTGGTGGCCGCCCTGATCATCGGCCTCAACGCCCACCTGCTGCTGGGCTTCGTGCTCGGCTAGCCGCGCCACGCTCCCCCCGCCTCGCCGAGATCACGTGATCTCGACGTCCCGGGCGATGTCAGCGGTGGCCCGGTCAGCGGACGGCCCGGTCGGATGCGGGTCGACCAGGTCGACAGCCCGCCCGCGCGGCGGAAGCCCAGCGCCTCGTTGACCGCGACCATCGGCCGGTTGACGTCGGAGTTGTAGGTGCTGATGCGCCGGACGGCCGGCAGGGTCACGGCGAGCTCGCGCAGCACCGCGATCTTCACGCGGGCGCCCAGGCGGTGCCCGCGGTGCTCGCGCAGCACCAGCGTGCCGCTCTGGCTGGCGCGCTCGGGCTGCGCCAGCGGCACGTGCAGGTCGGTGAAGGCGACCAGCCGGCCGTCCCGCACCGCGCCGGCCGACAGCACGGTGCGGTCGCGGGCGCGGTCGACCGCCTCCTGCTCGCGCACCCGGGCGCCGTCCCACTCCTCCTCGGTGACCGGCACGTCCCCGCTCGGCGCGTCGGTCGACATCCGCCGGCTGAGCAGCGCCCGGTCCGCCAGGAGGGCGTCGGGCGTGCGGTCCCGCCAGGTGACCACCTCGTAGCCCGCGCTCGCCGCGACCGCCTCGGCCTCCAGCGCCGCCAGCCGCTCCTCGGCCACGGGGAGCAGCAGGTCGCGGCGGGTCTCCTGCAGGTCGCAGCTCCACCCGCGGGCCAGGGCGAAGGCGCGACCGGGCGTGTCCGGCCCCGGCTCGTCGACCTCGCTCACCAGGGACGAGCGGCCGGCCGCCGCGGCCAGCCGCGCGCCCTCCGCCAGCAGAGCGCCACCGATGCCGCGGCGACGGGAGGCGGGGTGCACGGCCACGTCGAGGAAGGCGACGGTGGTGTTGTCCCGCACCGGCAGCAGCACGCGCAGCGCGCCCACGACGGCGCCGTCGACGACCGCGGCCCGGTGGGTGCCCGTCCGCGAGCCGCCGGGGGTGGTCAGCTGCCGGCCCAGGGCGACGTGGTCGCTCGCCGGCCGCGGCGCCTCGTCGGGACGGGCGTCGCGCTCGCTCGCCGCCCACACCGCGCACCAGGCGGCGAACCGCGCGTCGTCCGGACCGGTCTCCACGATCTCCACCCGTGTGTTGTAACCGGGCGGGCAACCGCGTTTCCGGCGGCGGGACGACGGCTCAGGCGGGCCAGGTGCCGGCGAAGTGGTCCACGGGGCCGGCGCCGGAGCCGATGCCCAGCGACCGCCCGCCCTCCAGCGCCCGCTGCAGGTAGTCGCGCGCCTGCTCGACCGCCGGCTCCCACCGCGCCGGGCCGCCGACGCCCCGGGCCACCAGCGCGGTGATCGCCGAGGACAGCGTGCAGCCGGTGCCGTGCGTCGCGGTGGTGTCGATCCGCGGCCGCCGGGTGAGGACGACGCCGTCGGCGGTGGCCAGCACGTCGACACTGTCGACGCCGCCGAGGTGACCGCCCTTGAGCAGCACCGCGCCGGGACCGAGCTCGAGCAGCGCCTCGGCCTGGCCGGGCAGCTCGTCGACCGACCGGGCGGGCGGCACGTCGAGCAGGGCGGCGGCCTCGGGCACGTTCGGCGTCACCAGGTCGGCCACCGGCAGCAGCGCCTCGCGCACGGCGGTGACCGCGTCGTCGTCGACCAGGCGGTCGCCGCTGGTCGCCACCATGACCGGGTCGACGACGACCGGTCCGGCCGCCCGCCCGGCCAGCGCGGCCGCGACCTCGCGGACGACGTCGGCGGTGCCGAGCATCCCGGTCTTGGCCGCGTGCACGGTCACGTCGTCGAGGAGGGTGGCGATCTGCTCCCCCACGAACGCCGCCGGCACCGGGTGCACGCCGGTGACGCCGCGGGTGTTCTGCGCGGTGAGCGCGGTCAGCACGGCGGTGCCGTAGGCGCCCAGCGCGCTGAAGGTCTTGAGGTCGGCCTGGACCCCGGCCCCGCCGCTGGGGTCGCTGCCGGCCACGGTCAGCGCCACGGGCGTCACCGGCGCGCCTCCCGCAGCGTCCGGGCCGCGGCGGCGGGGTCGTCGGCGGCGCACACCGCCGAGACGACGCAGATCCCGTCGACCCCGGTGACCAGCGCAGCCCGGTCGGAGGAGATCCCGCCGATCGCGACCGACCGCAGCCCGGCGGCCGCCGCCTTCGCCGCCAGTGCCGCCACCCCCTCGGGCCCGAGCCCGGTCCCGGCGTCGGGCTTGGTGGTCGTGGCCCACACCGGCCCGATGCCCACGACGTCGACCGTGCCCGGCGGCAGCGCCAGCGCAGTGGCCAGGTCGTCCTCGGAGCCCACCGAGAGGCCGAGCAGCCGGTCGGGGCCGATCAGCGCGCGGACCTCCTCCGCCGGCAGGTCGTCCTGGCCGACGTGCACGCCGTCGGCGCCGGCCAGCAGCGCGACGTCGACGGCGTCGTTGACGAACAGCGCGACGCCCGCGGGGAGCACCTCCCGGACGGCGAGGGTGAGCTGGAGGAGCTCGCGCCGCGACGCCGTCTTGTCCCGTACCTGGACCGCGGTCACCCCGCCGGCCACCGCCGCGCGGACGACGTCGGGCACCCCGCGGGACCCGGCCAGCGCGGTGTCGGTGACCAGGTAGAGCGTCGGGTCGAACGCGGGCCTCACCCGCTCACCTGCGCCGGGCCGAGGTCGGTGACCGCGTCGAGCGCGTCGAGCCACAGCGGCGCGAAGGTGCCCGGGCCGGCGGCGCGGGCGGCCGCGGCCTCGGCGGCCAGCGCGACGTGCGCGTGCGCGGCCACCGCGCCGGTGAGCGGGTCGTCGGCCACGGCGGTGTAGGCCGCGACCAGGGCCCCGAGCGCGCAGCCGGCGCCGGTGGTGCGGGTCAGCAGGGGCGAGCCGCCGCCGATCCGCACGGTGCGGGACCCGTCCGTCACGACGTCGACCTCCCCGCTGACGGCGACCACGCCGCCGGTGCGCCCGGCGAGTGCGACCGCGGCGTCGAGCGCGTCGTCGACCTTGGCGGTGGAGTCGACCCCGCGGCCGCCCTCCCCCGCCCCGGCCAGCGCCATGACCTCGCTCGCGTTGCCGCGGACGACCGCCGGCCGCGACTCCAGCAGCTCTCCGGCGAGCTCCGTGCGGAACGCCAGCCCGCCGACGGCGACCGGGTCGAGCACCCACGGCGTGCCGGCGCCCGCGGCCGAGCGGGCGGCCAGCCGCATCGCCTCGGCGGTGCGCCGGTTGACGGTGCCGACGTTGACCAGCACGGCCGAGGCGACGGCGGCGAAGCCCTCGGCCTCGGCCGGTTCGTCGACCATCGCCGGTGCCGCCCCGACGGCGAGCAGCGCGTTGGCGGTCAGCGTCTGCACGACCGTGTTGGTCAGGCAGTGCACGAGCGGAGCGGCGCCGGGCAGCGCCGAACGGACAGCAGTGAGCGATGCGGCATCCACGCCGTGACATCCCTTCGCCAGCATGACCTGGACAGGTTCGACGGGTGTGCTCTCAGTCCGCCGGAGGGCGGACACCCCGTGTCACTGGTCGGCGACGGTACCCCAGGTCGGCCGGTCAGGCCGCCGGGCCCCAGGCGGCGTCGAAGAAGCCCAGCTCCAGCTCCATCGCCCGCCGGTAGGCCCGCCGCACGGCCGGGGTGTCGGCGGCCAGGCGGTCCAGCAGCGCCTCCAGCGTCGCGGCGAGCTCCGCGAAGCCGGGGTCGGCGTAGGTGTCCACCCACTCGCGGTAGGGCCCGGTCGCCGAACCGGCCAGCGACTGCCCGAGGTGCGCGTAGAGCCGCATGCACGGCGTCATGGCCGCGCACACCTCCCCGACGTCGCCGAGCGCCGCGGTGGCCAGCAGGAAGTCCGTGTAGGCGAGCGTGGCCGGCGCCGGCTCGACGGCGGACAGGTCGATGCCCCACCGGGCGGCGTAGCCGTCGTGCAGCCGCAGCTCCTCGCGGACGCCGGCCAGCAGGTCGGCGAAGGCCTCCAGCGTCGCGCGGTCGCGGCTGTGCGCCACCCCGAGCGCGTAGGCGCGGGCGAAGGCCTCGAGGAAGAACGCGTCCTGGGCGACGTAGCCGGCGAAGCGCCCGCGGGGCAGCGTGCCGTCGGCGGTGCCGGTGACGAACCGGTGGCGCAGCGCGGCCGCGGCCAGGTCGGCGCTGTCGGCCCACAGCCGGGTGGCGAGGGTCACCGGGCCATCCCCCAGAACGCCGCCTCCGCGGCGGCGACCTCGAGGAACACCGCCTCGTCGGGTGGGCCGGCGGCGTCGGCCGCCGTCTCCAGCCCGGCGACGTAGGACGCGAACCCGGGCACGGTCCAGTGCTCGACGAACTCGCGGTAGGGCTCGACTCCCGGCCGCGCCGAGGACCAGGCGTCGAGGTAGGCCCGCTCCACCGCCCACAGGGCGGTCAGCGCGGTGCCGACGTCGGCGGCGTCGAGCCGGTAGAGCAGGTCGCCGTAGGCGATGGTCTCCGGCAGCCGCGGCGCGGCGAGGTCCAGGCCGCGGCCGTCGGCGACCCGGGCGAACCAGTCCAGCTCCTCCACCAGCGCGACGCACCCGCCGGCCAGCACCCCCTGCGCCGGGCGCGGGGCACGGGCCAGCAGCCGGGCCTGGAAGCGCAGCAGGTCGGCGAGGAAGTGCGCGTCCTGCACCAGCCAGGTGTCGAACGCGGCCGGGGGCAGCGTGCCGTCGCGGACGGCGTCGAGGAAGGGATGGCGGGTTGCTCGGCCCCACGCGCCGGCGTGGCGGGCGAGCAGGTCGGCGACCGGCACGGCCGCCGACCCTACGGGGTGGCTAGGGTGACGCCGCCATGTGCGGGAGCTCGGGTCGACCGGGCTGAGAGGGCGGCTGGACGCGCCGCCGACCGCTGGAACCTGACCGGGTAATGCCGGCGTAGGGAGCGACCATGAGCACGTCCGGCACCGTCCGCGCGGCCGATGCCCCCCTCACCCTCGACGGCCCGCCGCCGCGCACCCTCGGCCTGGCCGACTCGCTGGGCCTGTGGGCCAACCTCGGCGTCAGCCTGCTGCTGCCGGTGGCGGCGGTGTTCGTGGTCCTGCCGGGGCGCCCGCTCGGGGTCACGGTCGCCGCGATCGTCGTCGGCGCGGTCGTCGGCGCGACGCTGCTCGGTGCGGTCGCCGCGGCCGGGGCGCGGGAGGGCGTGCCGGGGATGGTGCTGCTGCGGGGGCTGCTCGGCCGCCGCACGTCCTGGCTGCCCACGGCGTTCAACCTGGTCCAGTGCGTGGGCTGGGCGACCTTCGAGATCGTGGTCATCGCCGAGGCCGCGGCCCGGGTGCTCGACGCGCCGCGCTGGCCGTTCGCCGTCGCCGCCGGCGTGCTGGCCACCGCGATGGCGCTGCGCCCGCTCGGCGTCGTCCGGGTGCTGGCGCGGTACGCGGTGTGGGCGGCGCTCGCCGCCGTCGGCTACCTTTTCGTGCAGGTGCTGGCCGAGCCGCTGCCGCCGGTCGAGGGCGGCGGGGCGACGTCGTTCTGGACGGCGGCCGACATCGTCATCGCCCTGCCGGTCTCCTGGCTGCCGCTGGCCGCCGACTACACCCGGCACGTGCGCGGTGCACGGGCCGCCGGCGTCGGGGCGGCGGTCGGCTACGGCCTGGCCACCGTGGTGATGTTCGTGCTCGGCGTGCTGGCCCTGGCCGCGTACGGCAGCGCCGGGTTCGACGTCATCGACGCGCTGCTGGCGGTGCCGCTGGGGGCGGTGGCGGTGCTCGTGCTGGTCGCCGTGGAGCTCGACGAGGCCTTCGCCAACCTGTACTCGACCGCGGTGTCGGCCCAGAACGTCGTCGCCCGCGCCGACCGGCGGGTGCTCGCCGCCACCGTCGGCACCGTGGCCACCCTGCTGGCGCTCGGCCTCGACGTCGCCGCCTACGAGCCGTTCCTCTTCCTCATCGGCGCGGTGTTCGTGCCGCTGGCCGGGGTGCTCATCACGGCGTACTGGCTCACCCCGCGCGGGCGCTGGGACACCTCCGACACCGCCCCGGCCCGGCCGCGCTACCTGCTGCCGTGGACCGCCGGCTTCGTCGCCCACCAGCTCACGCTGCCCACGTACTTCCCGGGCCCGGGCTCGGGCTGGACGGCGTGGTGGACCGCCCGGCAGGCCGACCTGGGCATCGACCCGGGGAACGGCTGGTCGGCGTCGCTGGTCGGGCTGGCGGTCGCCGCCGTCCTGACCCTGCCGGTCGTGGTGACCGGCCGCCGACGCCCGCCCGCCGGGGTGTGACGCTGCTCGCACCCGTGTTTGCCGGTGCCCGCCGTGAGCCATACGCAGGTGTTGGCCATCGACGCCCAGCGGTGGGCGGGACGCGCGAGGTGCAGAGCGGTGAGACGAGGACCAGCCGTGCCCGGCTGGCCGTCGGCGTCACCGCCGCCCGCCTGGGACGGCCTGTCCTGGCGGCTCTCCGACGTCGCCGAGCTCCCGCGGATGCGTGACGAGCTGCGCCGGGCGGACCAGGTGACCGGCCCGGGTGACGTGCGCGACCGGCTGCTGCTCGTCCTCGACGAGATGGCCTCGAACGCGCTGCGCCACGGCGGCGGGCAGGTGGAGGCGGCGGTCCGCCGCACGGGGGAGGACTTCCTCGTGGCCGTCTCCGACGGTGACGCCGGCACCCCGCCCACGCCCGCCGTCGACCGCGACCCCGGCCAGGGCGGCCTGGGCCTGTACCTGATCGCCGAGCTGTCCGCGGCGCACGGCTGGTGCGTCGAGGGCGACGCCAAGACCGTCTGGGCGGTCCTGCCCACGCAGTGAGCGCCCTGGCGCTCAGTCTTGGGAGTGGAGGCGGATGGCCACGAGGGCGACGTCGTCCTGGAGGCCCTCGGGCTGCAACCGGGTGACCAGCGCGTCGCACAGCCGCTCCAGCGGCAGGTCGGCGAGCTGGGCCAGCGCCGCGGACAGCCGGTCGATGCCCTCGTCGAGCAGCAGGTCGCGGCCCTCGACCAGGCCGTCGGTGTAGAGCAGCAGCGTCGAGCCGCGGCGGACCTCCACCTGCCGGGACGTGCGGTGCGCGCCCGGGTCGACGCCCAGCATGAGCTGGCCGCGGTCCCCGCCGAGCCGGTGCACCTCGCCGTCGGGCGTGAGCAGCAGCGGCACCGGGTGGCCGGCGTTCGACCAGCGCAGCGTGTTCGTCCCCGCCGCGCGCTGCTCCGGGGTCTGCTCCACCCGCGCGACCACCGCGGTGGCCATCGTGTGCAGCCCCAGCGCGTCGATGGCGGCGTCGAGCTCGGCCAGGACGGCGTCGGGCGGGGTGTCCCCGCGGTGGGCGACGCCGCGCAGCATCCCGCGCAGCTGCCCCATCGCCGCGGCGGCCTCGGTGTCGTGGCCGACGACGTCGCCGATGACCAGCACCGTCGCGCCGTCGGGCTGGAGGAACGCGTCGTACCAGTCCCCGCCGACCTGGGCGACCTGCACGGCCGGCTGGTAGCGGACGACGATCTCGGCGTCGTCGGGCTGGGGCGGCGCGGTGAGCAGGCTGCGTTGCAGCGCCTCGGCCAGCCGTCGCTGCTGGTCGTAGAGGCGGGCGTTGTCCAGCGCGAGCGCGACGCGGTCGGCCACCTCGCGCGCGGCGGCGACGTCCTCCGCGGTGGCGGCCGGCCGGTCCGCGCCGCGGTAGACGGTCAGCGCGCCGAGCGTGCGGCCGCGGGCGAGCAGCGGCAGCGCCATCCCGGTGCGGGGTGCCAGGGCGTCGAAGTGGTCGCGCACCTCGCCCTCGGGCAGGGTCGGCCGGACGACGGCCGGGACGTCGGAGACGCTCAGCAGCCGGCCGGACTCCAGGGCCCGCAGCACCGGCGCGTCGGGCGCGATGGAGGCCAGCCGCAGCCCGGCGTAGGCGGCGGCCACCGGCCGCATCGCGGGGTCGGCGTGCCAGCTCGCGACGTCCTGCATCCGGCCGTCGATGCCGTCGGCGAGGGTGAGGATCGTCCAGTCGCCGAGGACGGGGACGACGGCCTCGGCCACCCGCTGCAGCGCTCCCCGCTCCGCCGAGGTCGAGCCGAGCGACGTGGACATCAGGGCGCTGACCTCGGCGACGAGGGCGAGCCGGTCGGCGCTGACCCGCGCGCGCTCCTCCGCGGCCCGGCGCTCGGTGACGTCGAGGAAGTTCACCGACAGGCCGTCGGGGCCGGGCCAGGCCCGGACCTCGTACCAGGCGTCCAGCGGCGGCGGGTAGTACGCGTCGAAGACCCGCTCCTGGCCGAGTTCCATCGCCGCGCGGTAGTTCTCCTCGAAGTCGCTGCCGACGGCGGCCGGGAACAGGTCCCAGATGGCGCCACCGATCAGCTCGTCGCGGCTGCGGTGCAGCACCCGCTCGGCCTCGGCGTTGACGTAGGTGAACCGCCACGAGCGGTCGAGGGCGAAGAAGGCCGAGCGCATCGTCTCGAGCACCCGCGAGACGCGGGCGTCGCCCTCCCGCGGCCGGGTCGTGTCGAGGGCTGCACCCAGCAGCCGCACGACCCGGCCGCGGGAGTCGGCCAGCGCGCGGCCGCGGCCCTGCACCCAGCGGATGTCGCCCGAGGGCAGCACCACCCGGAACTCGGCCTCGTAGGTGCCGCACGTGTCGACGGCCTCCTGCAGCGCCTGCAGGGTCCGGTCGCGGTCGTCGGGGTGCAGCCGCGCGGCGAAGGCGTCGAGCGTCTCGTCGAAGTCCTCGTCCCGGTAGCCGAAGAGCACGAGCAGCTGCTCGTCCCAGGTCAGCCGGCCGGTCCGCAGGTCCCAGTCGAAGCTGCCGATCCCCGCGGCCTCGATGGCCAGCTCGAAGCGGAGCCGGCTGGCCTCGGCGTCGCCGGGGAGGAGGGACAGCGGGCGGGGCGCCTCACCCGGCGACCCCGGACGCTGCTCGGGGACGGTCACGGGGCGGAGGAGGTCCATTCGTACGGGGGGAGCGGCGGTCCGCCGTCCTTTCTCCCATGCCGGGACGGGAGAGGACAACCGGTGTGCCGGAGTCGACACCACGGCGGCGCCTGCACGGAGCCCCGGTCCGCGGCCGGCGGGCCGGGGCTCCGGCGACGGGCTCAGGCGGCCGGGTACACGTCGAACTCGGCGAGCCAGTCCTGCACGACGGGGATGTCGACGCGCTGCAGACCGTCGATGTAGCGGCAGTTGGCGGTGTAGCCGTAGCTGGTCACCGTGACGACGTTGCCCGACGGGCCGAAGGCCGGGCCCCCGGAGTCGCCGAAGCAGGTGCCGCCGCCCCCGCGGTTGTCGTGCTCGTTGCCGTTGACCTGCAGGATCTGCGGGGTCAGCTTCTGCCCGACGACGTCGGTGTAGCGGCGCACGATCGGGTAGCTCATCGGGGTCGGCTTCTGCGGCCCGGAGTCGGCCTGCCGGACCTCGGTGCCGTAGCCGACGGCGCGGAAGGTCGTCGAGTTCAGCCGCGGCTGGGCGTACTGGTCGAGCTCGTTCGGCGCGGCGAGCTGCGCCGGCGTGATCCCGGTGACCGCCTCGTCGAGGACGACCACGCCCACGTCGTTCCAGTTGTCGGTGTCGGTGAAGTCCGAGTACTCGGGGTGGGTCCAGGCCGTGCCCGAGTACCAGTCGGAGCCGTCGGTCTCCTCCGAGCCGGTGTACCCGGCCGCGGGGTCGGCGGCCACCGGCAGCGCCGAGGGCTGGCCCGGCGCGGGCTGGGTGCGGGCGACCTCCCAGTCGAAGGTCACCAGGGTCTTGCCGTCGGTCCCGTCCGTGCAGTGCGCGGCGGTGAGGACCACGGTCGGGCTGACCAGGGTCCCGGAGCAGCGGTACCGGCCGCCGTCGCTGTAGAAGGCCAGCATCCCCACGTTGGCGTAGGTGTTGCCGGTGTCCTCGATGCCCCCAGTGACCGCGCCGGCCGGCGCCGGTGCCACCAGGCCGGCGGTGAGCAGGGCCGCGGCCCCGGCGAGCACCGCCTTGGTGCGTGCGTGCATCCTCGTCCTCTCGGTCGTCGGGGCCGCCGGACGGCAGCCCCACGGAGGGCAACGAACCGTGTACGGGCCGGATGCGCAACCCGGCGGTCCCGGGACGCCGGACGGGCGCCCCCGGGGAGCCGGCCGGCGGGCTGCCGGTCCGGCGCTCCGGGAGCGCCCGTCGAGGCCGTCGCTCCCCGGGCTCCCGGGACGGCGTCCGGCGGTCCTCCCCGTCGCGGCGCCGGGCCGGTGACCGCGTCCCGGTCCGGCGGGCGTCTCCCCGGGCGGCCGGCGGGGCCGCACCGGTCCACGGGCGCCGTCCTGGCCAGGTCGTGCCGGTCAGAGACCCGGAGGACGACGGGGCGGGTCGTCCTGCGCCGGGCACCGGCAGGGCCTGGGTCCTCGTCCGCGGGGGAGACCGCCGGCGCGCCGTCCCGCGTCGCGTCCGGGCCTCCCGGGAGGGTCCGCGCGCTGCACCCAGGGGGTCAGCCGGCGGGAGGTCGAGGCCGGATCGTCGTGCGGTGGGGTCTGCCGGCGGCACGGGTGCCGCGGGAGGTCAGGGGCGGCCGCGAGGGCCGGGAGGGGAGCTGCTCGCGGAGCGGGCCGGCGGTCCGGCCACCCGCGGGGGGAAGGGGGTGGCCGGGCCCGTCGAGCACGTCGACGAGGGGAGCGGACGCGCGACGTCCTGGGAGGAGGAGGCGCGAGGGGTCAGTCGGGATCCGGTGGCGGCCGGGGCGAGCCCCGGGCCCGGTGCAGTGCCGGGTCACCCCGGGTGCGCACCGCGCCGCCGCCCGGCACCGGCGGGTCGGGTGCCCGCGCCGGGGGCCGGCCGGGTGCCGGCCGGGCGGGCCAGCCCGCCGGGGCCAGGGCCGGGACCAGGGCCGGGAGCACGGCCCGCGCGGTGGCGGCGCGCGGCGCCGGGACCGGCCGGGCGGCGCCGGCCGACCGGGACGCCGCGGGCCCGGTCGTCGGGGTGCTGGGCAGCTCGGTGAGCACCACCGGGCCGTCGGCGGCGGGGGCCGGGCGCCGCGGGGCACCCCAGGCCAGGTGCGCGCCGTCGGGACCGGCGCCCCACAGGGCCAGCCGGCGGACCAGCCCCGGACCCGCGGGCGGGACGGCGACCGGCGGGGTCGGCCACGCGGCGTACGTGCCGTCGGGGCCGGCGCCCCACAGGGCCAGGCGCCGGACGGTGGCCCGGATCCGGGTCCGCAGCCGGGAGCCGGGAGCGGGACGTGCCGCTGCGGGTGCGGGCGCCGGGAGCGCCGCCGGGGGCGTCTCGGCGACCCGGGGGCGGGGGCGCGGCGCCGGGACGGGGCGGGCCGTCGGCAGCGGACGCAGCGCCCGCCGTGCGACCGGGTGCCGCGTGACGGCGGCCCGGGCCGGACGACGACGGCGCGGCGGCACGTCGGCCCGCTCCAGCAGGTCGAGGAGGCCGGCCAGCGGCCGGTCGTCCGGCAGCACGGCCGGGGCCGGAGCCGGTGACGCGGCCGGAGCCGGGACCGGGATCCGCGACACGGCCGGGGCCGGTGACACGGCCGGCGACACGGGCGGCAGCGGGGCCCACCACAGCACCGCTGCCCGGTCGATCGCCATGCCGGCCTCCTCGGGGGTCTGTGTCCGCGGCCGGGGAAGGTGCCGCGGACAGGGAGAACCGTAGGGAGCGCAGGCCCCGCGGACGGCCGCTCGGGACACGTCCTGGAGGGCCCGTGACGGAACCGTTGTGCGGCTCCGACCTGCGGGTTGGTGACCCCGCGCTGCCGGCGATCACTTGTCGACAGGTCGGCGGTTCCCGAGCGTGGGAGCGCCCTCCGCGGCCTCCGGTCGTCCCGGGACACGCCCCGGCGCGCCCGGCGTGTCGGGCCCGGTCGCGCGGCCGGCGCACGGCCGGGAGCGCGACGCCGGTCAGCCGACCCGGGTGCTGATCGCCGCGGCGAACCGCTCGGCCGCGCCGGCGTCGGTGGTGAGGAACAGGCTCGGCTCGGTGAGCTCCACCTCGATCACCTGGGGCCCGTCCGCGCCGGGCACCAGGTCCACGCGCGCGTACAACGGGGTCCGCCCCGTCCGCTCCACCACCCAGGCCAGCACCCGGTCGCCGACCGCCCGCTGGGCCGGGGTCGCGGTGCGGGCGGTGATCTCCTCCTCGGCGTACAGGCCCTCGCCCAGCGCCTCGCCGGCGAGCAGCGCTCCCTTGCCGAACGCGTGGCTGTGGGCGCCGTCGACGTAGACCAGGCCGGTCTCCCCCTCGGCGTCGAGCCGGTCGAGGTAGGGCTGCACCATCACCGCCCGGCCGCCGGCCAGGATCCGCGCGGCGAGGGCCCCCGCGCCGTCCCGGTCGGCCGGTGCGAAGCGGACGGTGTCCCGCGCGCCGGCCGAGACGACCGGCTTGACCACCACGTCGCCGGGCCAGCGCTCCAGCGCGGCCGCGGCGTCCCCCGGCGCCTCGACCCACGCCGTGGGGACCACGGGCACCCCGGCGGCGGCCAGCTCGCGCAGGTAGCGCTTGTCGGTGTTCCAGGCCAGGACGTCGGCCGGGTTGGCCAGCAGCGTGGCGGCCTCCACCCGGCGCGCCCAGGCGAGGAACTCCGCGCGCCGCGGCGCGTAGTCCCAGGTCGACCGGACGACGACGGCGGCCGCGGCGCCCCAGTCGACGCCGCCGTCGGCCCAGTCGGCGGGAGCGGCGGACAGCCCCGCGGCGGCCAGGGCGGCGAGCAGCAGCGGCTCGTCCTCGTCCCGGCCCGCGGCGGCGGCACAGCTGGCGAGGAGCACGTCGGGCACGGCTCGATCCTGCCCGACGGGGTCTGCTGGGATGTCCGGGTGGCTGCCCCCCGCCCCTTGGTGATCGACACCGATCCCGGCATCGACGACGCCATCGCGATCCTGCTGGCCCTCGCCAGCCCCGAGGTGGACCTGCGCCTGGTGACGACGACGCACGGCAACGTCGAGCTGGCGCAGACCACCGACAACGCGCTGCGCGTGCTGCACCTGGCCGGCCGGTCCGACGTCCCGGTCGCCGCCGGCGCGGCCGAGTCGCTGGTCTACCCGCAGCCGGAGCGGGCCGGGCACGTGCACGGGACGGCCGGTCTCGGCGGGGTGCAGCTGCCGCCGTCGCCGGCCGCCGTCGACCCGCGGCCGGCCGTCGTCGCGCTCGCCGAGCTGCTGCTGGGCAGCCAGGAGCCGGTGACCGTCGCGGCGATCGGGCCGTGGACCAACATCGCGCTGCTGCTGGCCACCTACCCGGAGGCCGCGGCGCGGATCGACCGGCTGGTCCTCATGGGGGGCTCGGCCGCCCGGGGCGGCAACGTGACCGCCGCCGCCGAGTTCAACGTGTGGGCCGATCCCGAGGCCGCCGCGCGCGTGCTCGGCTCGACGGTGCCCACCGTCCTCGTCGGGCTCGACGTCACCGTGCCCACGGTGCTGGGCGAGGACGGCATCGCGCGGTTCGCCGCGGCCGGGCCGGTGGGCGCGGCGGCGGCGGCGATCCTGCAGCAGTACCTGGACAACGCCCGCAGCTCGTACGGCACGGCCGGCGTCGTCGTCCACGACGCCCTGGCCCTCACCGAGGCGATCGTCCCCGGCACGCTGGGCACCGTCCGCCGCGACGTCGTCGTGGACACCACCCGGGGCGCCGGTCGCGGGCAGACGCTGGTCGACCGCCGCTCGGTGTCGGACTCCCCCACCGCGGTCGACGTCGCCGAGACCGTCGACAGCCCCGCCGCCGTGGAGTTCCTCGTCGGCCGGCTGGCCGACCTGGCCGCCCGGGCCGGCTGAGCGCAGGGGTCAGTCGGGGGGCCGGGTCGAGGCGACGATGCCCGCGGCGATGTCGCGGAGCTTGCGGTTGTAGCGCTGCGAGGCGGCCCGCAAGATGTCGAAGGCGCCGTCGGCGTCCACCCCCCGCTGCGCCATGAGCACGCCCTTCGCCTGCTCGATCACCGCGCGCGACTGCATCGCCAGCTCCATGTTGCGGGCCCGGTCACCGAGCTCGGCGTGCGCGTCGGCGTTCGCGACGGCGACCGCCACGGCCTCGGCCACCTCGCGGGCCGCCTCGGCCGAGGCCTCGGTGGAGAAGGCGCCGGGCCGCGTGGAGTAGATGTTCAGCGCGCCGATCGCGGTCCCCTGGTAGGGCAGCGGCGTCGACAGCGAGCTGAGGACCCCGACCTCCACCACCCGCGGCGTGTAGTCGGGCCAGCGGGTCTCGGTGCGCATGTCGTCGATCCGCAGCTGGACCCCGCCCCGGCCGGCGTCCAGGCAGGGCCCGTAGCCGCGCTCGTACTGCATCTCGTCGGCGGCCAGCGCCACGTCGCCGTGGTGTGCCGCGGTCGTCGGGGTGTCCCCCCGGACCAGCGTGATCGACGTCGCCTCGGCACCGGGCACGTGCTCGGCCGCCAGCCGGGTCACCTCCCCGAGGACGTGCGACAGCTCCCGGTCGACCAGCTGCAGCCGGCTCAGCGCACGCCAGAGGTCCTCCACGGGCCCATCCTGCCGGGGCACGGCGCCACCTGGGGCAGGGAAGACGCCCGGATCGGTTCCTGAACCGGGGGCCGCCGGTGCAGCCCACGACGGTTTCGGCCAGGATGGACGCCGGTGAGGGCGCCACGGAACAGGACTCGAGGGGTGACGATGGGCCAGGAGGCGTGGCCGCTGGTACCGGTGCCCTCGGTCGCAGGCGACGTCTGGCACTGGCAGCTGGAGGCCATGCACGTGGTGTCCCGCGTGCGGGCCGACCTGCGGGCCCGCATCGCCCACCCGTCGGTCAGCTCGTCGTCGACCGAGGACGCCCGCGACGGCCTGCTGCTGGTGTTCGAGGAACTGGCCTCCAACGCGCTGCGCCACGGCGGCGGCGACGTCCGCGCCCTGGTGGTGGCCAGCCCCTCCGGCTGGCTGCTCGACCTCAGCGACGAGGCGCCCGACCGCCCGCCGGTGCCGGCCGTCGACCGCGACCCCTCCCTGGGCGGGATGGGGCTGCACCTGGTGGCGCAGCTGTCGGTCGACTACGGCTGGGAGCGCCGGCCGGGCCGCAAGCACGTCTGGTCGCGGCTGCCCTCCGGGCTGGCCCCGCTCGAGGGCATCGGCGACCGGGTCCCCGAGCCGCGCAGCCCGCAGTTCCCGCGCGACTGACCCCTCAGGCCGAGTCGGCCACCGCGGCGCCCTCGTGCTCGGCGCGGGCGCAGTGCGCGCAGCAGTAGAACTGGCCCTCGACGACGACGCCGTGGCCGATCACCTTCACCCCGCAGTGCTCGCAGATCGGGGCCATGCGGTGGATGGCGCACTCGAAGCTGTCGAAGGTGTGCCGGGCGCCCTGCGCCACCACCTCGAAGCTCATGTCGTAGTCGTTGCCGCAGACCTCGCAGACCGCCATGGGCCCTTCCTTCCCCGGCGGCAGCCCGCGGACACCGCCGTCCCGGGGGTCAGCCGTTGCGGCGGGCGGTCCAGGAGGAGACGAAGTCGCGCAGGCTCCGGGTGGGCCGCAGCCACGCCCCGTCGGGCGGGAGGGCGTCGAGGCGGACCCGGTCGAGGGGGGCGGCGAAGGCACCGGGCACGTCCTCGATGTCGATGAACTCGAGCAGGTCCGAGCCGATCGCGTAGCCGGCGACCTCGCTGAAGGCGACGACGACGACCTGCGTGCCCGCGCGCGCGAGCTCCTCGAGCGGCTCGGCGAAGTTGCGGCCGTCGCCGGAGAAGACGACCAGGCGGCGCAGCCGGTAGCCGTGCCGGCGGACGTCGATGTGGTCGAGCATCGCCTGGTCGATGTCGTCGTCGGGCTGGGACTTCGGCCGGGCGAACACGGCGTAGCCGAAGCCGCGCAGCGCCTCCACCCAGCGCTGCAGCGACCCGACGACGGGCGGGATGTTGGCGAAGACGCAGGCCTCGACCTCGGGCGCGTCCGGGGCGGCCGGGTCGCCGGCGCCGTCGACGAACCAGGCGGCGATCGCGTCGAAGCGCGGGCGGGAGGCGGCGGTGGGGCGGGCACCGATGACCGTGGACAGGGTCATGTCGATGTTCGGCGCGTCCCAGATGAGCAGGTCCAGCGCCGGCCGTCCCCGGCCCTCCGCCTCGTCGGGCAGCGCGGCTGCCGCCCCGGCCGGCTCGTCGGCCACGATCGTGTCGGTCACGGGGGCAGTCTGCCCGGCCGGCTCCCGGACCGGCGGCCCGGCCGGTGAGGTGGCCCGGCGGACGGCGCGGCGGCGCACCGGTCCGCTCACCCCGCCCGTCCCGTCACCGGTCCACCGCGGCGGCGCTCAGCCGAGCTGGCCGGCGAGGGCCATCGCGCAGGAGTCACCGCCGCCGGCGCGGACCCGCTGCGCCCAGCGCTCGACCTCGACGGCCGCCATCGGGTGGGCGAGCAGGTAGCCCTGGGCGGAGTCGCACCCCGCCTCGCGGACCATCCGCAGGTGCTCGGCGGTCTCCACGCCCTCGGCGACCGAGCGGATGCCCAGGGTGTGCGCCAGCTCGACGATCGCGCCGAGCACCGCGCCGGTGCCCCCGGCGGCCAGGCGCTCGGCCGCGGCGATGAGCGACCGGTCGATCTTCAGCGTGCCGATGGGCAGGGCCATGAGCTGGGCCAGCGAGGACCAGCCGGTGCCGAAGTCGTCGATCGCCACCCGGACGCCGAACTGCCGCAGCACGGCGAGCTGGTCCTCCGCGCGGGTCGGGTCCTCGGCGACACAGGTCTCGGTCAGCTCGAGCATCAGCTGCTCGGGGTCCAGGCCGGAGTCCTTGAGCGCGGTGCGGACGTCGCGCACGAGCGTCTCGGCGGAGAAGTGCCGGGCGCTGATGTTGACCGCCATGCGCAGCGCCAGGCCCTGCCGCGCCCACTCGGCGGCCTGCCGGGTGGTCTCCCGCAGCAGCCAGCGGGTGATCGGGATGAGCTGCCCGGTCTCCTCGGCGACGGAGAGGAAGGCGTCGGGGCCGAGCAGGCCACGCTCGGGGTGCCGCCAGCGCAGCAGCGCCTCGACCCCCTCCACCTCGCCGGTGTCGAGCCGCACGACGGGCTGGTAGTGGACGACGAACTGGTCCATGGCGCCGTCGCGGAGCCGGGTGGCGACGTCCATCCGCCAGCGGGCGGCGTCGCGCAGGTCCGGGGAGAACAGCCGGACCCGGTCCCGGCCGGCGGCCTTGGCCGCGTACCCGGCGGCGTCGGCGTCGCTGAGCAGCTGGTGGGCGTGCCGCGTGCCGGGCTGGGCGACGGCGACCCCGATGCTCGCCGACACCGGCACGGTGAGCCCGGCGGCGGTGAACGGCCGGGTGAAGGAGCGCTGCAGCCGGAAGGCGAGGGCGGCCGCCTCCGGGGTGTCGCAGGAGCGGGCGAGGACGACGAACTGGTCGCCGCCGAGCCGGCCGACGGCGTCGCCGGGGCGGACCTGGCCGGCCAGCCGGGCGCCCACCTGGCGCAGCAGCTCGTCGCCGACCTCGTGGCCCAGCGAGTCGTTGACGGTCTTGAAGCCGTCGAGGTCGAGGAACAGCAGGGTGGTCCGCGACGACTCGTCGGCCAGCGCCTCGCCGATGAGCTCGAGGACGCGGGCGCGGTTGGGCAGGCCGGTGAGGTCGTCGTGGGAGGCCTGCCAGGCCAGCTGCTGCTCGTGGCGGGCGCGCTCGCTGATGTCGGTGTGGGTGATGACGACCTGTCCGGCGTCGTCCACCCGCGCGGCCTGCAGCCGCCACCAGGTGGTGGCGCCGCCCAGTTCGTGCGCGTAGTCGTGGGTGAACGTGCGCGGGACGACGCCGTCGGGCCCGGTGCGGAGCCGGCGCAGGCCGGCGTCGATCCGGTGGGCGTCCTCCGGCGCCAGCCCCTGCCGGATCCGCGTCACGTAGTCGTCCCCGACGTCGGCCGGCTCCCAGCCGCCCTGGCGGATCCGGTCGGCGTTGCCCGCCCAGACCCGGTTGACCGTGCGGATCCGGCCGTCGCCGTCGAGCAGGACCGTGGGCGAGGGCAGCGCGTCGAGCACCCCGGCCAGGTCCTCCAGCCGGCGCGCCTGCGCGGCCTGCTGGCGGTGCCGGGTGTCGATGTCGCGGAGGAAGACCACGACCCCGCCGTCCGCGTCGGGGGAGACGCGGACCTCGAACCACCGGTCGTGCGGCTCGTACAGGTACTCGAAGGCGCACGGGCGGCCGTCGGCGACGGCGGCGTGCACGTGGGACTGCAACCGGGAGCCGAGCACGTCGGGGACGCAGTCGCGGACCGGGCGGCCGAGCAGCCGCGCCGGCGGCCGCTGGAGGAGCTCCGAGAGGGCGGCGTTGACCCAGGTGAAGCGCCACTCCGAGTCGAGTCGGCACACGGCGTCCGGGACGCTGGCCAGCAGGTCCGGTGGTAGGACCGTGCCTGCATGGTCGTATCGCTGCACGCGCTCTCTCTCCCCCTGCCGCACCCCGGGTCCCGCCCAGCGGGCCGCCTCCGGGAACGGACCGGGACGGGATGGGAAGTCGGTCCGTGCGCGACGCCTGTCCGAGAGTAGTGGAGCCGGGAGGGGTCGGGCAGGACCCGTGCTCAGACGCCCGGTCCGTTCCCTCGTGCCGCCGGGACGGCCGACCGCGCGACCAGGCGGGCCACCGGGACGCCGGCGGGGAGAGTGCCCAGCACGGTGCCCCAGTCGCCGCCCAGGCGCGTGGCGCAGAAGGCGTCGGCGACCTCCGGCGGGCTGTACCGGAGCAGCAGGGAGGCCTGCAGGCACAGGGCCAGCAGCCCGGCGACGCGGCGGGCGCGCAGCGGCAGCGCGTCGGGGTCCCCGAGCTCGGCGGAGAGCCGCTTGACGGCGTCGTCGAAGCGCGGGTCGGCGCCGCGGACGAGCTCGAGCTCGGCGGTGACCGCGGCCAGCGACTCGGCGGAGCGGCCGAGGGCGCGCAGCACGTCGAGGGCGATGACGTTGCCCGAGCCCTCCCAGATGCTGTTGAGCGGCGCCTGCCGGTAGAGCCGCGGCAGGCCGGACTCCTCGACGTAGCCGTTGCCGCCGAGGACCTCCATGGCCTCACCGACGACGGCGGGGGTCCGCTTGCACACGAGGAACTTGGCCGCGGCGCCCGCCAGCCGGAGGAACGCCGTCTCGCCGGCGTCGACCGCGGCGGCCAGCCGGATCGCCAGCGCCGTCGCGGCCTCGCTCTCGACGGCGAGATCGGCGAGGACGTTCTGCATGAGCGGCTGGTCGGCGAGCGGGGCGCCGAACGCGCGGCGGTGGCGGGCGTGGTGCAGCGCCTGGGTCAGCGCCGCGCGGACGGTGGCCGCGGAGCCGATGACGCAGTCGAGCCGGGTGGCGTTGACCATCTCGATGATCGTCGGGACCCCGCGGCCGGGGTCGCCGACCAGCCAGCCGGTGGTGCCGTCGAACTCGACCTCGCTGGAGGCGTTGGCGCGGTCGCCGAGCTTGTCCTTGAGCCGCTGGAGGCGGAAGACGTTGCGGCTGCCGTCGGGGAGCACCCGGGGGACGAGGAAGCAGGACAGCCCCTCCGGCAGCTGGGCGAGCAGGAGGAAGAGGTCGCTCATCGGGGCGCTGGTGAACCACTTGTGGCCGGTGAGCGCGTACGTCCCGTCGGCGGCCGGCGCGGCACGGGTGGTGTTGGTGCGGACGTCGGAGCCGCCCTGCTTCTCCGTCATGCCCATGCCGGCCACGAGGCCGGGCTTGGCAGCGGGATCGGTCAGGCCGGGGGCGTAGCCGGTGCCGGTGAGGCCCGGTCCGTAGCGGGCCGCCAGGTCCGGGGCGGCGCGCAGCGCGGGGACGGCGGCGTAGGTCATCGTCACGGGGCAGCCGTGACCGGCCTCGACCTGGGTCCAGGCGAGGTAGCCGACGGCGCGGCGGACGTGCGCGTGCCGGTCGCCGGCGTCGGCCGCGGCCCAGGCGGTGCCGGCCAGGCCGTGGGCGAACGCGGTCCGCATGAGCTCGTGCCAGGCCGGGTGGAACTCGACCTCGTCGATCCGGTGCCCGTAGCGGTCGTGGGTGCGCAGGACGGGGCGGTTCTCGTCGGCCAGCCGGCCCCACTCGCGCGCCTGCTCGCTGCCCGCCAGCCGGCCCAGGTCGGCCAGCGACGCGAGCGTGGCCTGGTCCGCGTGCCGGAGGCAGGCCTCGGCGAGCACCGCGTCCCCGGCGATCGGGTCGAACCCGGCCAGCGGCGGGACCTGGTTGGTGACCTCGTGCGTCGCGCTCACGGCGGGCACCGTACGACCCCCCGCGCCGGCCCGGTCCACACCCCGCGCCGGCGTCGTCGTCCGGGTACGCAGGCCGACCCGCCGTTCCACGTGGAACGGCGGGTCGGCGGGTGTCCGTGGTCGGCGGCCGGGTTCAGGCGGCGGTGGGCATCGGAGGGCCGAGGCAGGCGGTGATCTCCGATCCGTCCGGCCGGTACGTGCGCCATCGCCCGTCCGGTTGCCGTTCGACGCGGAACCCGTGGTGGACCTTGGTGTGGTGCCGCTCGCACAACAGCGCCGAATTGTCGAGTGAGGTCTCGCCGCCGTCGATCCAGTGCACCAGGTGGTGCACGTCGGCCCAGTGACTCGGGGCGTCACAGCCGGCGAACACACAGCCCCCGTCGCGCAGCTCGACCGCGCGCCGCAGCTGCCGGCTGACCAGTCGCCGGCTGCGGCCCAGGTCGAGCGGCACCCCGTCGGGCCCGAACACCACCCGGGAGATCTGCCCGTCGCAGGCCGGCCACCGCGCCCGGGCGGCGAAGATGGTGGCCCCGAAGCCCATGGCGGCGGCGCCGGGCCCGGTGGCCGGGTCGGCCAGGTCGTCGAGGTCCACCCGGACGGCCACGCGCGGCTTGACGGTGCGCAGCACCGGGAGGGTGCCCGCCGCCAGCGTGGTGTCGGCCCACTGCACCCAGGCATCCCCCAGCCGCTGCGCTCTGGTGCGCCGGTCGCCGGCGGGCCGGTCGGCCTGCACGTGGGACTCGAGGGCGGTCTGCACCTTCTCCCCACCCACGGCATCCAGGTGGCCGCGGAAGCTCACGCTGCCATCGGCGTGCCTGACCACCGTCAGCGACCGACCCTCGGTCGGATCGGGCTCGAGCCCGTCCGGGTCGAGGCGGGCCAGAAGGCCGGCCACCGTGCCGGCCAGCTCGCTGTGGGTCTGCAGACCGGCGGCGACGGCGAGCGCGGCGTCGATCTCGGCCAGGTCGACGTCCTGCGCGGCGGCGCGGGCCAGGTTGGCCGGCGTGGCCACCTGCGCGATCTCGGCGGCCCGCCCGGCGGTGGTGGTGCCGGCGGCGAACCCGGCGGCGACGGCAGGCAGGTGCTCCAGCGCGCGGCCGGTGTGCACCAGCTTGGATGCCTCCGCCGAGGCCAGGTGCCCGTGTCCGCGCAGCCACGACTGGACCGTCTTGTGCCCGTCGAACTCCGCGGCGCCGGCCAGCTCGGCCTGGCGCACGGTGCGGGCCAGCTCGGCGGCCAGCCGGTTCTGCGCGACCAGCAGGGCCCGCAGCCGCTCGTTGAGTTGCGGGCCGAACATGGCGGTCAGGTCGTCGTCGGCGAGTACGTCCAGCGCTGTCCGCAGCTCGTCCACGACACCCCCCCCCACGACTCGATCGCGTGTTCGAAGACTACCGCACGGATGAGCCCGTGGCGAGCCGAATGTGCAGGTCAGCGGCTTGTCCACAGATCTCCGTCGGCACTTGACGCGACCGGGAACGGTCAGTCGAGCGGCCGGACCAGGCGGCTGATCGCCACCTGGGCCAGCGGCGCGTAACCGACCACGACGGGCAGCGGCCCGGTGATCCGCAGGCCGGTGGTGCTGCCGCCGTCGGGACCGTCGGACACCCAGTGCAGGAGGTACAGCCGCACCGGGCCGGCCCTCACCGTCCACGCCCACCGTCGAGCGGCCTCGTCCACCGACTCGACGGCGAACGGCAGGCTCACCCCGGCGGGCCCCCGCACCCGCCCCGTCACCCCGGCGGCCAGCCGCGGGACCGGCACCTGCACGCCGGTGATCTGCGGCGCCCAGGTCGGCCACCGCGCGGGCTGCGCGTAGCGCTCCCACACCTCGGCCGGCGGCTCCGGCCCGGTGGCGTGCAGGGTCAGGGCGGTCACGGCGCCTCCTCGACCAGCGGGACCCGGCACTGCACGACGACGGCGAGCAGGCCGTCGGCGGTACCGGACGCGTGCTCCTCCCCCGGCTCCCACACCGCCGCCTCACCGGTCGCCAGCGGGCGCCGGGCGCCGTCCGCCCCCGACACCCAGCCGCTGCCCTCGACGGCGAGGAAGGGCTGCCAGAGGCGGGTCGGGTGGCGGCCGACCGTGCCGCCGCGTGCCAGGCGGACGACGTCGACGGCGACCGCGTCCTGCAGCCCCCCGACGAGCGCGGCCCGCACCAGCGACGCGCCGGCGCTGCCGAACTCCGTCAGCGGACGGGCGGGCGTCCTCGACACCCTCACGCCGGCGGACCGCCGATGAGCAGCTGCCGCAGCAGGTGCAGCGCCAGGACCACCGCCCGCTCGCGCACCGCCGTCCGCGACCCCGGCAGCCGCACCGACCTCGCCCGGGTCCCCGACGGCCCGATGACGCTCAGGTGCACGGTGCCCACGGGCTTCTCCGGTGTCCCGCCGCCGGGACCGGCGATGCCGGTGATGCCCACGCCGACGTCGGCACCGAAGCGTGCCCGCGCGCCCTCCGCCAGTGCCTGCGCCACCTGCGGGCTCACCGCGCCGAACTCGGCGAGCATCTCCCCCGGCACGCCGACGAGCTGCTCCTTCGCCGAGTTGGCGTAGGAGGTGATCCCGCCGAGCACCCACGCCGACGACCCCGCCCGCTCGATCAGCCGGGCCACCAGCAGGCCGCCGGTGCACGACTCGGCGGTGGCGATCGTGAGCCCCTGGCCGAGCAGCGCGTCCGCGACCAGGTCGTCCAACGTCGGGCCGGTGGAGAAGAGCGTGGCCGCGTAGTCCTCGGCCAGCACCGCGGCCAGCCGGTCGTAGGCCGGCTGTGCCTCGGGCGGGAAGCGGGTGACGATCTCCAGCTCGCCCTCGCGCAGGCAGGTGGTGATCTCCAGCCCGTCGAGCTCGGCCTCGTGCTCGCGCAGCGTGGCGGCGAGCTGGGCCTCGAGCGTGCCCCACAGCCGCACGGTCTCCTGCCGCACCTCGGTGGCCCCGGCCAGCGCCGCCCGCACCGGTGCGGCGGCCAGCGCCGCCGGCCACATGCCCTGCAGCTCCGACGGGGGCCCGGGCAGCACGACGACGACCGGCCCGGTGCGCCCGTCCGCCGGCGGGACGACGAGGCCCGGGGCGGTGCCCACCGGCTCGAGCACGGTGGCGCCCGCCGGGACCATCGCCTGCTTGCGGACGCCGGCCGCCGTCGCCTCGGGGTCGGCCCGCCAGCCACGGCGGGCCATCAGCCGCTCCACGATCGCGGCGACCCGCTGCTCGAGGTCGGGGTCGACGGCGAGCCGGCGGCCCTGCACCTCGCCGACGAGGGCGGCGGTCAGGTCGTCGGCGGTGGGTCCGAGCCCGCCGGTCGTGATGACCAGGTCGACGCCGGCCGAGGCGAGGTACCCCAGCGCCCCGCGCATGTCGTCGGGCCGGTCGCCGACCACGAGGACGGCGCCGACGTCGACGCCGGCCTGCCGCAGCTCCTCGGCCAGCCAGGGCCCGTTGCGGTCGGCGACCCGTCCGGTCAGGACCTCGGTGCCGGTGACGACGATGCCCGCGCGGGTGACCACCGCCCGACCCTAGAAGGACCCCCGTGCTCCCCGCCGCTCGCGAGCTGGCAGCCGGACCCGTTGATCCGCCGCCGAGTGAGCGGTTGTCGCCGCCCGACGAGGCGTGTCGGCGCGTGTCGTCGACCGCGAGTGCTCACTCGGGTCGCCAGGGCGCGGCGCGGTCGGACGGCGAGGGCGGAGACCGAGGGCCCCGACGGCCGGACCCGCCGACCCACCTCCGCGGCCCCGCGGACCGCCCCGGTTAGCGTGCAGGGGAGGGCCCGACCCGGTCCACCGCCGACCGCCTGGAGGAACGACCGTGACCGCCTCGACGCCGCCGGCCGGCCCGCGCACGCAGGAGATCGCCATCCCGCCGGCCGGATCGGCCCCCGCCGACCCGGCCGTGCACGGGGCGACCGCCGTCGGCGCGGCCCACGAGCACACGACCCCTGCCGCGGCTCCCCTGCCGCCGCCCGCCTACCCGACCACCGCTCCGCAGCCCGCCGTCGTCGAGCCGGCGACCGCCGTCGCCCCGCCCGCGGGGACCGCGGTCGACGGCCCGCAGCCCACCGGTCCGCTGGACTCCTTCTTCGGCGCACCGCCGCCCCCGCCGGCGGCCCAGCCGGGCGCGGCCGCACCGCCGGCCGGCGCCCCCGAGGCGGGGACGCCGTCCCGCCGCCGCGCCGCGCGCGCCCCCCGCGCCCCGCGGACGCCGCGCGCTCGGGCGGTGCTCCTCACGACCGGCCTCGGCGTGCTGGGCCTCGTGCTGCTCGAGCTCGGGCTGGCGCTGCGGCTGGGCGGTCAGGTCCTCTGGTCGGACCTGCCGCTGTGGTCGGCGTTCGCGACGCTCGCCGCGCTGGTCGCCGTCGTCGGCCTTGCCGCGAGCCTGCTCCCGGGCGGGCGGCTGCGCCCGGCCGTCGGCGACCGGCTGGCCCTCGGCGGCCTGGCCGGTCTGGCGGTGTTCTGGGTGCTCATCGCCCTGCCCCGGGTCGACTCCGACCGCGGGTTCCTGCTGACGGCGGCGCTCGGGGCGATCGGCGTGGCCGTCTGGCTGGCGCCGTCCCGCCGCGGCAGCTGAGGACGGCGGCGGGTCAGTCGTCGCGCCCCCGGCCCTCCCCCCCGCCGTTCCCGTTGCCGTTGCCCCCGCCGTTGCCGTTGCCGTTGCCCTGACCGGGGCCCTCCCCGTCGTCGGGGTCCTCGGGCTCCTCCGGCTCGTCCGGGCCGTCGGAGTCCTCGGGGGCCTCGGGTTCCTCCGGCTCGGGGACGGCGGGCTCCGGAGCGCCGGGCGCGACCGGCGCGACGGGAGCCGGCGCGACGGGCTGGGGAGCGACCGGGGCCGGGGTGGCCGGCTCGGCGGTGACCGGACCCGGGCCGGATCCGCCGGTGGAGAACCCGCCTCCCGTCTGCCAGCCCCGCGACCAGGGCGCCTCCTCCACCGGTGCCGGCTGGGGCTCCTGGGTCTCCGGCGGGGCGGACGGCGGCGGGGGCGGCGCGACCGCGACGGTCAGCGTGACCGGGTCGCCGGGTGCCAGCAACCCCACCGGTGTCACCGCGAGCACGGTCCCCGGCACCGCGGTGCCGTTCTCCTCGGTCATGCGGGTCACCCGCAGGCCGGCGGCCACCAGCTCGTCCTCGACCTCGTCGGCGAGGCGCCCCACGGCGTCGTCCCGGCGGAGCTCCAGGCCCGTGGGGGCCGCGTCGGCCACGGCGGCCGGCGGGGTGCTCGACCCGGTCCCGACCAGCTGCAGGACGCCGACGCCCAGGACGGCGCCCGCGGCGAGCGTGCCGACCGCGGTGAGCGCCCGGGCGGCGCGCGGCCGGCGCGGTGGTGAGCCGGCGAGGCGCGGCGCGCCGAGCGGCAGCGGCGCGGTCACGGGCGCCGGCGCGGGCGGCAGCGGGCTCCCGGTGCGCACCGCGTCCACGACCTCGAGCAGCGCCGCGCCGTCGGCGGGACGGCCGGCCGGGTCCTTGACCAGCATCCGGGCCACCAGCTCGCGCACCGGCGCCGGGACGACGGCGGGCAGCGGCTCGGGCTCCTCGCGGATCTGCCGCAGCGCGATCTGGACCGGGTTCTCGCCGTCGAAGGCGCGCCGCCCGGTCAGGCACTCCCACGCCACCATGCCGAGCGCGTAGACGTCGCTGGCCGGGCCCGCCTTGCCGCCGGCGGCCTGCTCGGGCGACAGGTAGTGCGCGGTGCCGACCACCTGGCCGGTGCGCGTGAGCGGCATGCTCCCGGCCGACCAGGCGATGCCGAAGTCGGTGATCCGGACGACGCCGTCGCGGCCGACGAGCAGGTTGCCCGGCTTGACGTCGCGGTGCACGACCCCGGCGGCGTGGGCCGCGGCGAGGCCGGCCGCGGTCTGCCCCACCAGGTCCAGCACCCGGTCGGGCGGCAGCGGCGCCTCCCGCGCGAGCAGGGCCGACAGCGGCTCGCCGTCGACGAGCTCCATCACCAGGTGGGCGCAGACCAGGCCGTCCTCGTCGACCTGCTCGCCGTAGTCGAACAGCGCGGCGATGTTGCGGTGCGTGAGCCGCCCGGCCAGCTGCGCCTCGGTGCGGAAGCGGCTGCGCACGGTGTCGTCGCCGCTGTACTCCGCGCGCAGCAGCTTCACCGCGACCGGGCGGTCGAGCAGCGTGTCGCGTCCCCGCCAGACCTGCCCCATGCCGCCGGTGGCGATGAGGGCGTCGAGCGCGTAGCGGCCTCCGAGCACCCGCCGCGTCGAGCTCCCGGTCACCGCCACTCCCTCGATCAGGCCTGCGGCGATCCTGCCCCAGGCGAGGCGGTGCCGCTCGCCGTGGAGGACTGCGGCGACTCGGAAGTCACGGGGGCCGACGGCGAGGTCGGCGTGGGTGTCCCGGTCGGCGTCGCCGACCGGGTCGTCGCCGGGGTCGTCGGGGCCGTCGGCCGGGTCGGCCGGGTGGATGCCGACGTCGTGGGCGTCGCCGTGTCGGTGGCGTCGGGCGCCGTCGTCCCGCCCGCGGTGGTGGGCGCGGCCGCCGGGTCCGGCGCCGGGGCCGGGTCCGGCGCCGGGGCCGGCGTCGTCCCGGTGGAGCCGGTCGGCTCCGCGGTGGGCTGGGTGACCTGACCGGGCGCGGCGGCGCCGCTCACCGGCGACCACTGTCCCCGGTCGCCGTCCCCGTTCCACCACCCGCCGTCGTCGGCCGGCGGCGCCACGGCGAAGGTGACGACGACGTCGTCGCCGGGGCGGAGCACGACGCCGCTGGGCGAGACCGCGAGGACGCGGCCCGGGACCGCGCGGTCCGTGACCTGCTCGCGGCGCTCGACGGCGAGGCCCAGCGCGGACAGCTGCGTGGCGACGTCGTCGACCGGCCGGCCGAGGTGGTCGCTCTCGAGGACGAGCACGCCCTCCTCGTCCTCCCGGGTCTGCGCGGCGGCGACGGCCTGCGGACGGGGGTCGGTCACCGCGGACAGGACGGCCGCGGCCACGCCGGCGCCGACGAGGAGGGCCAGCAGCGGCACCAGGACGGCGGCGGTCCGCCGCCGCGGCCGGGGCGGGGGGCTGCGGTGCGGCCGGCCGGCCGACGGGCCGGGCAGCGCCTGGGTGGCCGGGCCCGCGTCGGGTGCGGGCGGCCCGGGGACCGCGGGGCCGCCGTCCGCGGGGGCCGCGGCGGGGGCCGGGGGCTCGAACTCGGGCAGCCGGCCGGCGCGGGCGTCCTCGACGGCGGCGACGAACGCCGCGCCGTCAGGCATCCGCGCCGCCGGGTCCTTGGACAGGGCGCGGCGGATGAGCGTGCGGACGCCGCCGGGCAGGTCGTCGGGCAACGGCTCGGGGTCGGACCGCAGCTGCTTGAGCGCGATGGTGACCGCGTTGTCCCCGTCGAAGGCGGGGTGCCCGGTGAGGCACTCGTAGCCGACGAGGCCGAGGGCGTAGACGTCGCTGGCGGGGGTGGCCAGGTGCCCCTCGGCCTGCTCGGGCGAGAGGTACTGCGGCGTGCCGATGACCTGGCCGGTGCGGGTCAGCGGCACGCTGCCGGCCGACCAGGCGATGCCGAAGTCGGTGATCTTCACGCTGCCGTCGGGCCGGACCAGGATGTTGCCCGGCTTGACGTCGCGGTGGACCAGGCCCGCCCGGTGCGCCTCGGCGAGGGCGGCGGCGGTCTGGCTGAGCACCGACAGCGTGGTGGCGGTGTCGAGCCGGCCCTCCTGCCGCAGCAGCGCCGACAGCGGCTGGCCCTCGACCAGCTCCATGACGAGGTAGGCCAGCTGCTCGCCGGTGTCGCCCGCCTCGGCCTCGCCGTAGTCGTACACGGCGGCGATGTTCGGGTGGCTCAGCGCCGCGGCGTGCTGGGCCTCGGCGCGGAAGCGGGCGAGGAAGGTCGGGTCGCCGGTGTACTCGCTGCGCAGCACCTTGACCGCGACCGGCCGGTGCAGCAGCAGGTCGGTGGCGCGCCACACCTGGCCCATCCCGCCGGACGCGATGAGCTGGACGAGCTCGTAGCGGTCACCGACCATCCGGCGACCCGGTTCCACCACGGGAGCTCTCCCATCCCTGTCGGCCCTGCTGCCGACGCCGTCCACCCGGGACGCCGCACCCCCCGCCGGAGTGCCCGGGCCGTCCGCGACCACACATGTTTACAGCCGCCTCACCCGTCCGGGGAGTCCCGTGCGTCACGGCTCCGTATCGACCCGCCGACCAGCGGGTGAACGACCTCCGGTGCGGCGGGGATCGCCGGGTCCTCCGGGTCAACGCCGCCGCCGCCCGCCGGCCTCCCGGACCGGGTGTCGCGCCGGTCACCCGGGGCCGCGGTGCCGCGGGCGCGTGGCAGGGTGGCCGCATGTCCGAGACAACGGTGACCCCGACCACGGTGACCCGCGAGGACGCCGGCGGCGTCGCGACGGTCACCCTCCAGCGACCGGGACTCGGCCGCGCGATGCGCCGGGAGCTGCTCGAGGTGGTGCAGGCGATCGCCGCCGACGAGTCGGTGCGCGCGGTGCTGCTGACCGGCACGGGCCGGGCGTTCTGCGTCGGCCAGGACCTCGGTGAGCACGTCGAGGCGCTGCGGGGGGACGCGTCGACCTCGCTGTCGGTGGTCGAGGAGGAGTACAACCCGCTGCTGCTGGCGCTGGCGGCGCTGCGGGTGCCCGTCGTCGTCGGCGTCAACGGGGCCTGTGCCGGGGCGGGACTGGGGATCGCGATGGCCGGCGACCTGCGGGTGGCCGCGGCCGGTGCGAAGTTCACCACCGCGTTCACCGGCATCGGGCTGTCCAGCGACTCCGGGCTGGCCGCCCGGCTGGTGCACAGCGTGGGCCTGGGCCGGGCCACCGAGCTGCTGCTGCTGCCCGACCCGTTCCCCGCGGAGTCCGCGCTGCAGTGGGGCCTGGTGCACCGCGTGGTCCCGGCCGAGCAGGTGGCCGGCGAGGCGCGGGCCCTCGCCGAGCGGCTCGCGGCCGGACCGACGGCGGCCTACCGGGCGGTGAAGACGGTGCTGGCCAGCGCGGCCACCGACCGGCTGGAGGACTCGCTGGCGCTCGAGGCGCGGCTGCAGACCCGGCTGGGGCAGACCGCCGACCACGCCGAGGCGGTCGAGGCGTTCCTGGCCAAGCGGCCGCCGCGCTTCACCGGCCGGTGACGGAGCGCGGGCCGATGGCGCGGGCCGGCACACCGGGGGACGGCGGGACGCCCGCGGACCCGGGGGAGCGGCCGCTGCCCGCCCGGCCGGCGCCGGGCCGGGCGGCCGACCGGGAGCCGCCGCCGCGGCCCGCGACCGTGAGCTCCGTGGCCCTCCCCCTCGCCCCGCGGGAGCCCCAGCGGCCCCGGGCCGTCTCCGTGGCGGCGGCGCTGTGGTGGGCCGGCTGCCTCGCGGCCGCCGTCGGGGTCGTGGCGATGCTGCTCGACCGCGCGGCGCTCGACGCGCGGCTGACGGCCACCGCGACCGCCGAGGACCCCACGGCCTCCCCCGAGCTCGTCGCCGACGGCGTGCAGGCCCTGGTCCTCACCCTGGTCGGCGCGGTCGGGCTGCTGGTGCTGCTCTCGCTGCTCTGGCTGGCGCTGGTGCTGCGGCGCCGGTCGTGGGCGCGGTGGGCGCTGCTGGCGACCCTGCTACCGACCCTGCTCGTCCTCGACGTCACGCAGAGCGTGGCGGCCGGCGACGCCGACCTCGACCGGGTCGCCCTGGTCGCCGCGGCCGGCCTGTTCCTCGTCGCGGTCGTCCCGCTGTTCCTCCGCTCCGCCCGCGCCTGGTACCGACGCGCCCGCTGACCACCCGTCCAGCGCGGCGAGCAGCGCCTCGCACGAGCGGACGACGACGTCGGCGGCGTCGGCCGTCGCCCGGTCGGCCAGCGGGTCGGCCGCGGCCGCGCGCCAGCGCCCGAGCGCGCCGTGGGCCGCCGCGCGCAGGGCCGCGGGAGGGGTGTCCGCGGGCAGGCCGAGCCGGGCGGCGGGGCCGGTGCCCTCCCCGCCGAGCAGCCGGCGCCCCTCGGCCTCGGCACCGGCGGGGAGCACCGCGGCGGGCCCCCGGGAGCGGGCCAGCAGCTCGAGCTCGTCGAGGTCGGGCAGGGACAGCCGGATCCGCTCGAGCTCCGCGCCGAGCCGGGTCGAGCCGACTCCCGGGTGCTCGGCGAGCACGGCGCCGAGCAGCCGCAGCGCGGTCCCGGCGCGCACCAGCGCGCCCCGCTCGGTGACCTGCACCCGGATGAGCCGCTGCAGCTCCACCAGGCCGCTGCGGCGCAGCAGCTCCTCGGCGAGCGCCGGCGCGTCGGGGACGCCGGCGCGCACCAGCGTCACCGCCAGCCGGGTCCCGTAGAGCCCCAGCCGGTCGAGCAGCCCCTCCCGCACCTCCCGCGACGGCGCACCGGGCACCTCCGCGCGGACGAACCGGTCGGCCGTGAGCAGCATGCTGACGACCCGGCCGGGCTCGACGCCGGCCAGCGAGCGCAGCACGGTGAAGTCGCCCTGCCGGAGGGTGCGGCCGGCCAGCGCCAGCAGCCCGGTCACCGGCACCACCGCGGAGCTGACCGCCTGCACGGCCGGGTCGGTGGACATCCGCCGGGCCACCGAGGCGGCCGCCTCCAGCGCGTCCAGCCGCCCCGCCCCCACCTCGTCGGCCCGGGACAGCACGGTGATCGTGGCGGTGCGCCCGCCGGTGGCCTCCTGGAAGGCCGCGAGGACGGCGAGGTCCTCCGGCTGCGGCTGCCGGGTCAGGAAGACGATCGCGTCGGCGCCCGAGAGGCCGTCGTCGGCCGCCAGGAAGGCGTGGGTGCGCGCGCTGGTGCCCGTCGACAGCGAGGCGGTGCCGGGGGTGTCGACGACGGTGGCGGGGAGCAGGTCGGCCGAGGGCCAGTCGACCTCCAGCGACGCGACCTCCTCCGGCGGGGTGCCGCCGAGCTCCAGCCGCAGCCCGCCACCGGCCCGGCGCACCGGCAGGTGCCGGGAGCCGCCGTCGGTGCCGTGCAGCACGACGCGCGGGGTGGCGCCGTACCGGTAGAGGGTCACCACCCGGGTGCACTCGCCGGCGTCGGTGGGCGCGACGCGGGCGCCGACCAGGGCGTTGAGCAGGGTGGACTTGCCCGACTTGACCCGGCCGACCAGCGCCAGGCGCAGCGGCTCGTCGAGCCGCCGCCGCGCCTCGGCCAGCCGCGCGGCGACCTCCGGCTGCCCGCCGAAGGCCGCGACGGCGTCGTCGAGCAGGGCCCGGACGGCGTCGGTGGCGGCCGGCGCGTCCGTCACGGCACGGCCACCGGCGCACGGGCGAGCCGGGCGACGTCGGCGGCGAGCCGGTCGAGCTGGTCACGCCGCTGGCGCAGGACCCGGGTGCGGGCGTCGCGGTCGGCGGTGGCGGCCTGCACCGAGCGCTGCGCGGCCGCGACCGCGTCGGACAGCGACCGGGACACCTCGTCGGCGGTGTCGGTGATCAGGTCGCGCAGCGTGCGCTGCACCGCGCGCAGCCGGTCCTTGAGGTGCTTGCCGACCTGGAAGACCACCTCGTCGAGGTGCCGTCGCACCACCGTCCGGGCCTCGCTCTCGCGGCGCTGGCGGCGCTGCTTCTGGTCGTCGGTGTAGGCCTTGCGGCCCATGAGCACGCCGGCGGCCAGCGACAGCGGGTTGATGATGGCCATGCCCGCAAGGCTGGTGACCAGGCCGGTCATCAGCACACCGGTGTAGGACCCGCGCAGCCCGACCAGGGTGCGCTCGCGCAGCGTCATGGCGCCGTCGTCGATGACGGGCACGTCGACGAGGTGGTCGAGCGCCTCGCCGGCGGCCCCCACCGACAGCGCGGGGACCACGCCGCCGCCGTCGCGCTCGAACTGCTCGACCACCCGCTCGGCCAGCCACTGCGACCGCTGCTCGGCCCAGACGTAGCTGTCGGCCACCGCGGCCGCGACCCGCTCGTCGAGCCACGCGGCGATCTCCGGCCAGGCCGGGCCGGGATCGCGGGCGGCGATGACCTCCTCGGCCTCCCGGACCACCACCCGCGAGCGGTCGCGCAGGTCGTGGTCGATGTCGGCCATGAGGTCGGTGACACCGTCGGCGAGCACCTGCTGCCAGCGCGACGAGCGGCGCCGCTGCTCGTCGGCCGCCGCCCGCGCCTCCTCCAGCTCCCGCAGCAGCTCCTCACGGCCGGCGGGGTCCTCGAGGACGGCCAGCTCGCTGCGCACCGCCAGGGACAGCTGCTCGGTGACGGCGGAGAGGTCGTGCAGCAGCGACCGGCGGGCCAGCGTCCCGGCCCGGTCGACGACCTCCCGGCGCAGGTGGTCGACCAGCGCGGCGATCCCCGACTCCGCGTGCAGCTCCCGGTCGCGGTGCTGCACCGCCAGCAGCGCCAGCGCCGAGGACACGGCGAACAGCGGCGCGTCGAGCCCGCGGTCGGCCAGGTGGCGCCGGTCGATCTCCTCGACGACGCGCCAGTCGGGGCAGACGTCGGTCTTGGTGAGCACGCAGACGACGACCGGGCACAGCGCGGCGGCCTGGTCGAGCAGGGCCATCTCCGGCGCGGTGAACTCCTGGCTGGCGTCGGAGACGAAGACGACGGCGTCGGCGGTGGGCAGCAGGTCCAGGGTGGCCAGCGAGTGCGCGATCCCGACGCCCCCCACGCCGGCGGTGTCGACCAGCTCGAGCCCGCCCTCGAGCAGCCGGCGCGGGAGCTCCACCTCGGCCTGCACCAGGCCGCGGGCGCCCGCGCCGGTGACCGCCGCGGCGACCGTCTCGACGGGCACGGTCTCCCGCTCGGTGCCGTCCCCGCGCACGAGGGTCGCCCGCGGCTCGGCGCCGGCCCGGACCACCGTGGGGACGGCGGTGACGACGTCGTCGGCCACCGGGCACACCGGCACGCCGACCAGCGCGTTGACCAGCGAGCTCTTGCCCTGCTTGGGCTCGCCGACCACCAGCACGCGCACGCCCGGGGTGCGCGAGCGCTCGGCGGCCAGCGTCAGCCGGCGGTGCAGCTCCGGGCGCTCGCACGCCTGCGCGAGCACCAGCGCCCGCTCGACGAGCTGTTCGGGTGTGACCACGCCCACCTCCTGGTCCTCCCCCGTCCTACCACCCCGGACTCCCCCGGCCGGACAGCGCCCGGCCCCGGCGTCCGCGGGGGACACCGGGGCCGGGGCCGGCCGGGTGGGTCAGTGCGCGTTCTCCACGGTGTTGAGGACGTCGTTGCCGTTCAGCGAGTCGTCCACGTCGATCAGGTCGTCGTCGGACAGGTCGTTGTCGTTGAGGGAGTCGTCGATCCCGTCGTCGTCGGACAGGTCGTTGTTGTTGAGGGAGTCGTCCACGTCGACGCCGTCGTCGTCGGACAGGTCGTTGTCGTTGAGGGAGTCGTCCACGTCGACGCCGTCGTCGTCGGACAGGTCGTTGTTGTTCAGCGAGTCGTCGATCCCGTCGTTGTCCTGGGACAGGTCGTTGCCGTTGAGGGAGTCGTTGACGGAGTTGTCGACCGAGTTGTCCTGGCCGGAGTTGTCGACCGAGTTGTCCGACAGGTCGTTGCCGTTGAACGAGTCCTGCACGTCGACGTCGACCCCGTCGTCGTCGGACAGGTCGTTGCCGTTGAACGAGTCGTTCACGGAGTTGTCGGTGGTCGAGTTGTCCTGGCCGGAGTTGTCCTGGTTGCCGTTGAACGAGCCGTTGAACGAGTCGTCGACGCCGTCGTTGTCCTGGTTGTAGGAGTCGGTGACCGTCGACGAGTTGTCGGTGGTGTTGCCGTTGCCGACGACGTTGCCGTCGCCCTCCTGCACGTTGCCGGAGTTGACGACGTCGACGTCCACGTCGACCGAGTTGTCCTCGCTGTTGTCGACCACGACGCCCTTGACGTCGTCGCCGGCGGCCACGCCGTCGCCACCCACGACGACGTTGTCGTCGCCGAAGATGGCCTGCGCGTCGCCGCTGACCCAGATGCTGTGCGAGGCGTCGATCTCGACGTCCACGTCGGTGTAGCTGTAGTTGATCGTCTGCAGGTGGGTGATCACCACCGGCTCGGCGGGCGCCGGGGCGTGCCCACCGCCACCGGGACCGCCACCGTGACCGCCGCCGTGGCCTCCGCCGTGCCCGCCACCGGAGTGGTCGTCGTCGCAGTCGTCGTCGCCGGCCGGCGGGGCGGGGGCCGGGCTCACGCCCTCGTCGTCGTCGTCGCACCGGTCCCTGCCGCCGGACCAGCCGCCGTGGTCGTCGTCGTCGCGCCCGCCGTGCCAGCCGTGCCCGCCGCCGTGGTCGCCGCCGTGGTCGCCGTCGTGGTCACGGTCGTACCCGCCGCCGTGGCCGCCGGAGTGCCCGCCGCCGTGCCCGCCTCCGGCCCAGCTGACCGGCGCGTAGCTGGCCACCATCGGCACGAGGTCGTCGACCTCGGCCGGCGTGGCGTCGAGCCCGGCCTCGGCCAGAGTGCCCTCGGGGTCGGCGGCGTAGGCCTCGGCGGCCTCGGGGTCGCCCAGCAGCTTGAGGATGAAGTCGATCAGCGAGCTGGCGAGGTCGGTCATGGGGAGTCCTCCGCAGTGTGGGCCGCCCGTCGTCGGCCGGCTGGCGAGGCGCAGTCCATCCGCGGCGGGGCGGCCCGGGCATCGGGGGACCGCCCCCTCCCTCCCTCGCGCCCTTGGGGGTGCTCGCTGACTCCCCGTTAGGGGATGCGGGGTGTCGCGCCCCTTCTCCGCTCGGATGCCGCACCCGTGCCCGGGAGAACCGAGACAGGTGTGACCCGTGGGACATACGGTCCGGGCGACTCTCCGGCCCAGTGGCGGGCCGGCCGGGGGACATGCCTGGGGGACCTGTGCGCAACCGCGAGTACGGGCTGGGGATCGACGTCGGCGACCACACGGTCGCCGCCGCGGTCTGCGGGGACGACGCGACGTCGGCCGAGCCGCTGCCCCTGCCGCCCGTCGAGGCGGGCACGCTCCACGGCCTGGTCGCCCGCACCGGCACGACGACGCCGGTGTACGCAGGCGACCGCCCGGTCCCGGCGGCCGACCTCCTGGCCGCGGTGGTGCAGCGGGTCCGGGACGCCGCGGCCGCCCGCGAGGGCCACCCCGACGCGTGGACCGTCGTCACCGTGCCGCCGTCCTGGGGCGGGCACCGCCGCGCGGCGCTGGCCGGCGCGCTGGAGGAGGCGGGCGTCCCGCGGTTCACGCTGCTGTCGGGCGCCGTGGCCGCCACCGCGCAGCACGTGGCCGCCGGCCGGCTGCCGGACCGGCCCACCGTGGCCGTCTACGACCTGGGCGCGAGCACCCTGGACCTGGCGGTGGTCGGTCCCGCGCCGGACGACCCCTGCGGCCTCGGCCACCTGGCCGCCCCTCCCCCGCCCGAGCCGTGGGGCGGCCGCGACGTCGACGACGCGGTCCTCGCGCTGGTCCGCCCCGCCCTGGCGGGGGCGGTCGGCGCGCCGGCGGCGCTGCGCGCGTCCTGCGTCGCGGCCAAGGAGGAGCTCTCGTCGGCCACCGCCGTGCGGCTCGACGCGGCGGGGTCCGGTGAGGACGGACCGGTCCGGATCACCCGGGAGGAGCTCGACGAGCTGCTGCTGGACCGGACGCAGGCGTCGGCGGCCGCGGTGGCGGCGGCGGCCGGGTCCGCCAGCCTGGCCGTCGCCGACCTCGACGCGGTCGTCCTGACCGGCGGCGGGGTCCGCGTGCCGCTGGTCGCCGAGGTGCTCTCCGGCGAGCTGGACCGGCCGCTGGTCATCGACCCCGACCCCGCGGTCACGGCCGCGCTGGGCGCCGCGATCCTGGCCGCGGAGGCCCTCCGCGCCACGGCCGCCGCGCAGGAGGTGGCCGACGCCCAGGTCCGGCCCGCGCCGCTGGTCACGGTCGCGCCCACCGCCCCGCCGACGCGGCGGCGCCCTCCGGCTCGCTCCGGTCCGCCGTCGCGCCCGTCCGGCGGGCCCGGCCGCACCGCCGCCGCGCACCGGCTGCAGCGGTACGCCGTCGTCGCGGCCCTCGTGGTGCTCCTGGCGGTCGCGCCGGCGGCGCTGGCCGCAGTGCTCGGGGGCACCGACACCGCGGCCGCCCCCGGCGCCGGGGTCGCCGCCGCCCAGGAGGCCGGGACCGGCGCGCCCGCGCCCGGGGTCGCGGAGGGCGCGCAGGGAGCCGGCGCCCCCGCGGACGGCGGGGGACCGGCGGACGCCGGCGGCGGGTCCGACGCGGACGGTCCGGCGGCCGGGCCGGCCGGCTCCGGGTCCGGCGCCCGGGGAGCCGGTGACCCCGGGGCAGCCACCACGGCACCGGGCACCACCGCAGCGGGCACGACGGCAGCGGGCACCACCGCAGCGGGTACCACCGCGCCGGGTACCACCGCGCCGGGCACCACCGCGCCGGGCACCACCGCGCCCGGGACCTCGGCCCCGGGCACGGCGTCGGCGACCCCGGGGTCCACCACCGCCCCGTCCACCGCGACCCCGTCGGGCACCGGCCCGTCGACCGGCGGCGGCACGGCGGCGGGCAGCCCCACCGGCGGCACGACGACCGGCGCACCGGACCCCGGGACGACGCCGCCCACCGCCTCCGCCGAGACGCCCTCGGGGCCCGGCAGCACCGGTTCCCCGGCGACCCCGACCGACTCCACCACCGAGCCGGGACCCACGACCGAGCCGGAGCCGACCACCGAGCCCGAACCGGAGCCGGAGCCGGAGCCAGAGCCGCAGCCCGAGCCCGTCGCCGACCCGGTGGTCACGGCCGAGGCCCCCGCCACGTCCACGGAGACCCCGTGACCGCCGCCCCGTGCGCGCCCACCGGGCCGGTCCACCCCCGCGTCCGCGACCTCGCGGCCGGCTCCGGTCCCCTGCTCGTCCGCGGCGCCGGCGGCACCGGGAAGACCCGGCTGCTCGCCGAGCTGGCCGGTGCCTGGGCCCGGACCGGCGTGACCGTCCTCGACGGCCGCGCCGGCGACGTCGACCTGCCCGCCGGGGAGTTCGCGGTCGTCGTCGACGACGCCCACCGGCTGACGCAGGAGGTCGCCGACCGGCTGCGTCCGCTGCTGCGGCACCCGCACGGCCGCGTCGTCCTCGCCTTCCGCCCGTGGCCGCGGCCGGCGCCCCTCGCCGCGCTGCTGGCCGAGATGGGCGCCGACCGGCGGTCGGTGCTGCTGGGGCCCGCCGACCGCGCGCAGGTGGCCGACTGGGCCCGCGAGCGGCTCGGCACCGCCGCGACCCGCACGCTGGTCGACGCCGTCGCCGTGCAGGCCGGCGGCCTCCCGGGCCTCACGCTCGCCCTGCTGGCCGCCCTGGCCTCGCGCCGGGCGGTGCACGGCGCGGCGGAGCCGCTCCGGGGGGCCGTGCCCGAGGAGGTGGCGGCGCGGGTCCGGGCCGACCTCGACGCCGTGGACGACGACACCCGGGGGCTGCTGCACGCCGTCGCGGCCGGCGCCCCCGTCGACGACGAGGTGCTGGGCGGGGTCCTCGGGATCCCGGCGGAGCGCGCCGCCGAGCTGCTCACCGCCGCCCGGGCCACCGGCCTGCTGCAGGGCGGCGGCGCCGTCGTCCCGCTGGTGGCGTCGGTGCTGCTCGGGTCGGTGCCGCCGGACGTCACCCGCCGCACCCGCCGCCGGCTGCTGGGCCTGCTGCTCGACCGCGGCGAGGAGCCGCTGGAGCTCGCCCGCCGCCTGGCCGCCGGCCGGGTCCGCGACCCGCGGGCGGCGGACCTGCTCGAGCGGTACGGCGACGCCGCGCTGGCGGCCGATCCGGTCCTGGCCGGCGAGCTGTGGTCCGAGGCGGTCGACGCCGGCGCGCCCGCGGCGGCCCTGGCCACCCGGCGGGCCCAGGCCGCAGCGCTCACCGGCGACCTCGACGGCGCGCTGCAGTGGGCCGACGTCGCCCTCGCCGACCCGGCCGCGGCCGACCGTCCCCGCGCCGCCGGGGTGACGGCGACGGTGCTGGCCCAGCGGGGACTGCTGACCCGCGCCGCCGAGCTGTACCGCCTGGCCGGCCGGGAGCGGGCCGGCTCGGCGGCCCTGGCCCTGCTGGCGACCGGTGCGGCCGACGAGGCCGCCGCGGTGCTCGAGGGTCCCGGCTCCGGTCTCGGGCTGGCCAGCGTGCTGTCGGTGGGCGAGGAGCTCATGGCCCAGGGCGTCGTGCAGTCGCTGCGCACGGGCGCGGAGGCCGCCGACGGCATCGCCGCGGCCCTGTCGACGCTGACCCGCTCGGCGGCGCTGCTCGAGCCGCTGGGCCGCGCCGCGCTGCTCCCCGACACCCCGGCGGCCCTGGCCGCGCTGGTGGGACTGCACAGCGGGGAGCTGCCGGTGGCCGAGTCGGTGCTGCAGCGCGCGGTCGCCGCCGACCTCGGTGGCCCCTCGAGCCGGCCGCGGCACCTGCTGCTGCTGGCCTGGATCGCGATGCTGGCCGGCCGGATGACACGGGCCCGCGACCTGCTGGCGCAGGCACGCGAGGCCGCCGCCGGTCCGCTCGAGCCCCGCGACGACGTCTTCCTGCAGGGGCTGGAGGTGGGGCTGGCCCGGCGCGACGGGGACGCCGCGGCCCTGGTGGGTGCCTGGGTGCGGGCCCGCGAGGCCGTCGTCCGGCACCCGGTCGACCTGTTCACCCTGCTGCCGCTGGGCGAGCTGGTGGTGGCCGCGGCCCGGCTGCGCGACGGCGAGCGGCTGCGCTCGCAGCTGACGGCGGCCCAGACGCTGCTGCGCCGCCTCGGTGACCCGCAGCTGTGGGCGGTGCCGTTGCACTGGAGCGGCGCGCAGGCCGCGATCATCGCCGAGGACCGCGACGGGCTGCGGCCGCACGCGGCGGCCCTGGTCGCCGCGGCCCGCACCAGCCCCTACGCGGCCACGCTGGCCCGGGCCGGGCGCACCTGGCTGCAGGTGCTCAGCGACGAGATCGACCCCGCCGCCGTCGTGGCCACCGCCGAGGAGCTCACCGCCGTCGGGCTGGGGTGGGACGGCTCACGGCTGGCCGGCCAGGCCGCGGCCCGGGTGACCGACCTCCGGGCCCGCGCGGTGCTGCTGGCGTGCGCCCGCTCGGTCGCCGAGGGCGCCGGCTGCGAGCCGGCCGCGCCGGCGACGGACCCCGAGGGGACGCCCGCCCCCGGTGTCCCCGCGCCGCGAGGGCAGCTCAGCGACCGGGAGCGGGAGGTGGCGCGGCTGGTCGTGGCCGGGCAGACCTACCGGGAGATCGGCGGGCAGCTCTACATCTCGGCCAAGACGGTGGAGCACCACGTCTCGCGGATGCGCCAGCGGCTGGGCGCCGGCACCCGCTCGGACCTGCTGGCCCGGCTGCGCGCCGAGCTGGCCCAGGGAGCTTAGCGGCTCAACTGGCGCCGGCGAGGGTGGCGCAGGAGCCGCAGACGTCACGCGACGACGACGGCCACGGCTCGTCGACGGCGACCCGCGCGAGCGTGCCGCACAGCGTGAGCTCGCAGGCGCCGTCGACCTCGGACGCCGGCCGGTGCAGCTCGACGGCGTGCCACAGGGCGGACGTGGGGCCGTGCGCCCGGCTGCGGGCGGCGGCGTAGGCGGTGGCGGCGAAGGCGGTGGGGGCCATGCCGGTGAGGTCGGCAGGCCCGCGCCGGCGCGCCAGCCGGGGTGGCCCGGTCTCCCCCTCCGGGGTGAGGCGGCACGCCCGCCGGGCCGGCGGCAGGATGCCCCCATGGAGCTCACGAAGCACGGGCACGCCTGCGTGGTCGTCAGTGACGGCGACCGGCGGCTGGTGATCGACCCCGGCGTGTTCACCGACCCCGCGGTGCTGGAGGGGGCGACGGCGGTGCTGGTGACCCACGAACACCCCGACCACCTCGCCGCCGACCGGCTGCGCGCGGCGCTGGACGCCGACCCGGCGCTGGAGGTGTGGACGAACCCGTCCGTCGCCGGGCAGCTCGACGGGCCCGGCGGCCGGGTGCACGCGGTCGGCGACGGCGACGCGCTGACGGTGGCGGGCTTCGACGTCTCGGTGCACGGCGAGTGGCACGCGGTCATCCACCCGGAGCTGCCGCGGGTGCGCAACGTCGGCTTCCTCGTGGGTGGGCAGGTCTTCCACCCCGGCGACGCGCTGACCGTGCCGGGGACGCCGGTGCCGATCCTGCTGCTGCCGCTGCACGCGCCCTGGTCGAAGGCCGCCGAGGTCATCGACTACGTGCGCGCGGTGGGCGCCGACCAGGCCTACGCCGTGCACGACGGCCTGCTCAACGACGCCGGGCTCGGCCTGGTGGGCAGCCTGCTCGGCGAGCGCGGTCCCGGCACCCCCACGCCCTACGCCCGGCTGGCGCCGGGGGAGTCGGTCGAGCTCTGAGCCCGCCCGCTCCCCCGGCGCGGGGTCAGCGGACGGCGCGGCGGTTGCGCCCCGTGAGGCTCTCGGCGACCCCGATGAGCAGCACGGCGGCGATCACGGCGCACACGAAGCCCAGGACGTTGAGCTCCCAGATCGTGCCGGTGTGGAACAACTGGGCGATGAGTCCGCCGATCAGCGAGCCGACCACACCCAGTGCGAGGGTGGCGAGGATCCCGAGGCGCTGGCGGCCCGGGACGATGAGGCGGGCCAGGGCGCCGATGACGAGCCCGGCGACGAGGAAGCCGATCATGGTGTCTCCTCCGGTGGGGTGCGGCGCCCGGCCGGTCGCCGGGCGCGTCTGCCGCTGCCCTACCCGCATCCGCACCGCCGACCCGTGTGCGCACCCTCACGGGGGACGTTCACCTGGCGGCGACCTGCTCGACGTGGGCCGGCAGCTTGTCCAGCTCGCCGTCCACGGTCTGCTGCACCATGCGCTGCAACGCCGAGCGGGTGAACCGGTCGGCCAGCCGCGGGCGCCGCGGCTCGTGGCTGAGCGTGATGGTGACCGCGGTGGCGCCGTCGCCGGCGTCGGCGAGCTCGATGCGCGTCGTCCAGGTCTCGGGCGTGAGCTCCAGCCGGGTGGTGACCGCCCGCTCGGGCTCCCACTCGACGATCTCCCCGCGGGGTGCGCCCGAGCCGGGGGTCTCGCCCTCGGCCAGCCGGCCCGGGACGCAGACGAACCGGGTCCCGGGGCCGGGGCCCTGCCCGTCGACGACGTAGGAGACGTCGCACACGGCGCAGTAGGGCTCGAGCACGGCCAGCGCTCGCCACACCCGGCTGCGCGGGGCGGCCACCTCCCGACTGCCGCTGGCCGTGGTCACCCCTCGACGGTAACCGGGTCACCGGCCGGCTCCGGCCGGCCGGGCCGGGGCACGAGGTCGGCGAGCACGCCGCGCGCGACGGCGTAGCGCTCCTCCCCCACCCGCTGCGCCCAGTCCCGCTCGAGCGCGTCGAGCCGGCGGCGGACGGCGGCGTTCACCGCGCGGCCGCGGTCGGTCAGCCGCACCAGCCGGGCCCGGCGGTCACCGGGGTCGGGCACCACCTCGACGTACCCGCCGGCCTCGAGCGGCGCCAGCGCCTGGGCCAGCGCCTGCTTGGACAGCCCGCTGTCGAGTGTCATCCGGCTCAGCCGCTCCCCCTCCGGCGGGACGAACGACAGCAGCCGGTAGTGCCGCATCCGCAGCCCCGGGAACTGCGTGTCGCTGAGCGTGTAGAGGTCGTCGCGGATCCGGATCATCGCCATCTCGAGGAGGGCGGTGATCAGCGGCGGTACCCCGTTGACGGCATCGGACAAGGTGCTTCACCATCATCTCGTCAGACAAGCGGCTTGACGATTCTCCCACGGAGTCCGCGATGACGACCTCCCCCTGGCTGGCGTTCTGCCGACCGGTCCACCCGCGCCGCCCGCGTCTCGCCGCCCTCCGTCTCCCCGGCCTCCGGCGCCCGAGGTGACCGCGCTGCCCGGCGGGGCGACCGTCGACGAGCTGCTGCCCGACCTGCGCCGCTGGACCGCCGAGCCCGGGTTCGCGGTGGACGGCGTCACCTGTCGCCCGCTGCCGCACGACATCAGCGCGCCGACGACCCGCGGCCTCACCCGCGTGCGCGTCGAGGGCCACGTCGAGGGCCCCGGCGGGTCGGGTGCGCCGGTGGTGCTGGACCTGGTCGCCAAGGAGCTCCAGGCGGCGCGGTACGGCCTGCCGCCCGAGATCCCCGACGCCGAACGGGCGCGCCTGGACACCGTCATCCCGTGGCGGCTGGAGGCCGACGTCCTCGCCGCCGGCGTCGCCGACTGCGCGCCGCCGGGCCTGCGCCCGCCCGACGTGGTGGCGGTGCGCGAGCAGCCCGGCGACCGGCTCACCCTGTGGCTCGTGGACGCCGGGCCCGTGGACGCGCCCTGGACCGTGGCGGACACGGTGCGCGCCGCCGAGGCCCTGGGCCGGCTGGCCGCCCGCCGCCGGGGACGGCCGTGGCCGGCGATGCCGGGCGGGGACTTCCTCTCCGTCTACCGGGACGAGCAGCTCGGCACGTGGGCGGTCCCCTGGCTGCTCGACGAGGGCACCTGGGCCGCGCCGGTCATGCAGGTGCCCGAGGTCGTGGCCCTGCGGGACGAGGTCTGCGCGCTGGCCGCGCGCGTGACCTGCCTGCACGCCCGCCTGGCGCCGCTGCCCGTGCTCCCGAGCCACGGGGACGCGACCCCGATGAACCTGCTGCGCCCCGCGGCGGCACCGGACACCTTCGTCCTGGTCGACTGGGCGATGGCCGGACCGGCGCCCGCCGGGTACGACCTCGTGCCGCTGCTGTTCGGCCGGGCGGAGTGCGGGGCCGGACCGGCCGGCGAGGTGCCCGGCCTCCTCGGGCCGGCCGTCGCCGCCTACGTGCGGGGGCTGGCCGCCGAGGGGGTGCACGTGTCCGCCGAGGAGCTGGAGACGGCGGTGCTGCTCGCCGCGCTGCTGCGCTACCCGTGCACCGGCATGCCGCTGCACGTGCTGTTCGAGCCGGTCACCGACGAGCTGCTCGGCTACGCCGCACGGCGCGCCGGCTTCGTCCGGATGGTGCTCGACCTCGAGCCCCGCCTGGCCGCGCTCAGCGGCCGGTGACCGAGACCTCGAACTCGACCTGGCTCACGTCGGGGCGCAGCCGGGAGAAGCTGTGCACCAGGGGGTGGCCCTCGCCGTCGTGCACGGTGGTGCGGACGACGAGCAGCGGCGAGCCCGCGGCGATCTGCAGCAGCTCGGCCTCGTCGGGGGCCGCGGTGCCGACGTCGACGACGATCCGCGCGCGGGCGAGGTCGGCGCCGTACTCGCGGCGGAGGAACTCGTAGAGCGACCCCTCGCTGAAGTCCTCGACGGCGGCCTTGGGGTAGCGGTCGGCGGGCAGGAAGCTGTGCGCCACGTGGTTGGGCGCCCCGTCGACGCTGCGCAGCCGTTCGAGCTCGACGACGTCCTGGGCGACGTCGAGGGCGAGCTCGGCGGCGACCGGCGCCGGCGCGGGGACCACCCGCTGCTGGAGCACGGTGGTGCCCACCTGCGCGCCCTGCTCGGCCATCACCGAGCTCCACCCGGCGATCCGGTGCACGAAGCTCTCGCGGTACTCGTGCCGGATGGCCGGCCGGGTGACGTAGGTGCCGCGGCCCTGCTCGCGGACCAGGTGCCCGTCGGCGACCAGGCCGTCGACGGCGCGGCGCAGGGTGATCCGGCTGACCCCGTACTCCGCGCACAGCACCGGCTCCGGGGGCAGCAGCGCCCCCTCCGGCATCGCCGCGACCCGGCGCCGGAGGTGCTCCCGGACCGAGAGGTACTTCGGTCCCCCCGCTGCTGCCGTCACGCCCGCCAGCGTAGGCGCGGAAGACGTCTGCGGACGTCATGTCGTATGAGACGTCTCCCGACCGGGTGAACCCCGGGCCGGTCAGCCCCGCGGTGCCCGCAGCTCGATCACGGTCACCTCGGGCCGGGCGCCGACCCGCATCTGGGGTCCCCAGTTGCCCGCACCGGCGGTGACGTAGAGCTGGGTGTCGCCGTGGCGGGACAGTCCCTCGACGGCGGGCTGGTCGAGCCGGATGGCGTAGTCGAAGGGCCACAGCTGCCCGCCGTGCGTGTGTCCGGACAGCTGCAGGTCCACCCCGGCGGCCCGCGCCTGCTCCACCTGGACCGGCTGGTGGGCGAGCAGCACCACGGGCGTGGCGTCGTCCCGGCCGTCGAGCGCGGCCTCGAGGTCGGCGCCGTGCCCGGGGACGCCCGAGGACGCGGCCGTGCGGTCGTCGATGCCGGCCAGGTCGAAGGAGGCACCGCCGCGGGTGATCGGCACCCGCTCGTTGCGGAGCACCTCGACGCCGAGGGTCGGCAGGTGCCGCAGCCAGGCGCCGGTGTCGACGAAGTACTCGTGGTTGCCGGTGACGAAGAAGACGCCCTGCTCGCTCACCAGGTCGGCCAGCGGCGCCGCCTCCCCGCGCAGCTCGTCGACCTCGCCGTCGACCAGGTCCCCGACGATGGCGACCACGTCGGGCCGCTGGGCGTTGACCGTCTCCACCACCCGCTCGAAGCGCCGGCCGCCGTAGGTGGCCGACAGGTGCCCGTCGGAGAAGGTGACGATGCGCAGCCCGTCCAGCGCCGGGTCCAGCCGGGGCAGGGTGACCGGCACCCGGCGCACGACGGGCGCGGAGTTGGCCAGGTACGCGCCGGTGCCGGCCGTGCCCAGCGCGACCGCGCCGGCCGTGACCGCGAGGCCGCGGGCGAGGAACAGCCGCCGGGAGGGGTCCGCGGGCCGCTCGGGGGCCGGGGCCGGCGGCACGGCGGGAGGCGGGTCCGCGGCCGGGCCGCCGGCGGGGACGGGCTCCGGGACCGCGGCGGGGACGGGCGCGGGGGCCGGCCGGCGCTCGCGCAGCCGCAGCAGCAGGCGGACCGGCTCCAGGACCAGCAGCGCGAGGAAGAGGTAGAAGGCGATGCCCAGCCAGCTGTAGCCGACCCACGCCAGGGGTGCCTCCGCCGCGAACGGCAGCGCGCGCCGCAGCAGCACGGCCGCGGCCGGCAGCAGCGCCAGGACGACGGTGAGCAGCGTGAGCCGCCGGCGCAGCCGGCCGGGCCGGGTGGTGCTGCGGACCAGCCGCCACCACAGGTAGGCGTGCAGGAGGAGCATCGCCACGAGGACGACCGTGCCGAAGCCGAGCAGGGCGATCAGGGACAGTTGGAGGACCTCGCTTCGGACGGGCGGCGGGCAGGCGGTCGGCACGTACCCGGCAGGGAGACGTGCGGGCGCGGCCCTCCGTTCCCGGACGGCGGGCGCTCAGCCCTTCGCGGCCGCCTTCACCGCCGCGCGCAGCGTCGGCTCCAGCACCCAGAAGGCGAGGTCGGCGTGCTCGGCACGGGCCTCCTCGAGGGCGTGCAGCCGGCCGTAGGTGAAGGTGTCCTCCCCCGCGCCGGAGGCCGCGGTGGCCAGCCGGGTGCACCACAGGCGGGTGACCACGGTGTCCTGCGCCTCGCCGAGCACGTCCTGCACCTGCTTCATGCAGGCGACCAGCGCCTCGGCGGGCGCGCCGAGCACCGGGGCCGCCACCTCGGCGGTGTAGCGCACCCGCTTGGCCGCCTTGCGGACCTCGTGGAGGGCGTGCTCGGTCTCCTCCTCGTGGGCGCCGGGGTCGGTCTGCTCCCGCTCGCGGGCCTCCTCGATGCGCGCCCGCATCCGCTTGCCGGTCCGCCTGACCGCGTCGGTGAGCACCGCCCGCGCGGGCTCACCGGCGGCCTCGGCCAGCGGCGGGTCGGCCAGCAGCGCGTGCAGCGAGTCCAGCAACGCCCGGTGCCGCCTGTCCGACAGCGCGCGGACGGCGGCCTTGCGGCCCCGTTCGACGTCGGCCACCTCGGTGGAGCGCAGCCGCGCGGACACCGGCCCGCGGACCAGCTCCACCGGCTGGGCGTCGACGACCGCGCGCAGGTGCTCGAGGGCCACCTCGCCGTCGCGGGCGCCGGAGAGCGCGGCGCCGATCCACTGCAGCTCGTCGCGGACGGGGTCGGTGGCGGTGCGGTCGAGGACGGGCCGGAAGGCCGCGAGGATGCTGCGCATCCGGCGGCAGGCCACGCGCAGGTCGTGGACGCCCTCGGGGTCGCCGGTGCGGACGCCGATGTCGGCGACCTGCAGCGCCTCGACCTGCGCGGCCAGGGCGCCCAGGACGACGTCGGCCGCCGTCTGCCCGCCGTCGCCGGCCCGCGCCTTGCGGCCCTTCTTCCCCTTCCTGCCGGAGGGCTCCGGCTCGGCCGACGCGGCGGGGCGCGGCACGGCCGGGCCGAGCGCGGCGAGCCGGTCGCCGAGCACCCGGGAGAGCTTGGACGGCGAGTCCGAGGGCCGGATGCCGGCGGCGACGAGGGCCTCGGTGACGGCGTCGAGCAGGTCCCGGTCGCCGTCGACGAGCTCCACCTCGAGCTCGCGCCAGGTGGTGACCTCGGCCGGGGACCCGGGGTCGGGCGCGAGCGCGGTGCCGGTGACGGTGTCGGCGGCGACCTGGGCCAGCACCCGGCCCTCGCCGTCGAGCAGGTCGGTCACCTGCCGCGTCGTCTGCAGGGTCGCGACCGGCTCGGGCCGGACCCCGCGCAGGACGGCGGTGACCGGCTCGGTCACCGCCCGGGGCACGACCGTGCGGCGTACGCCGATCGGGGCGTGCACCTCCCGCCGGGAGCCCGCGACGGCGGTGGGCAGCTTGAGGTGCCAGCCGGCGTCGGTGCCGCCGGTGCGCCGGCGCAGCGTGATCCGCGCGCGGGCCAGGCGCAGGTCCGGGGTGTCGTAGTAGGTGGCGTCCAGGTCGTACGTCTGCGGATCGCCGACCGAGGCGACGCCGCCGACCCCGGCCAGGTCCGGCAGATCGACGTCCGGCCCGGTCTCGAACTTGCGCTCGACCTCGAGTTGCACGCTGCCCACGTCGTCCTCCTCAGCCGGGTCTGCTCCCGTGTCGACCGTAGGCGTCACCGGGGTGTCGTGGCACGCCGGACCGGGCACTCCCCGGCAGGTGGGACCGCCAGAGCAGGCGATCCGGAGGAGGCGAGCACCGTGTTGAGCGAGCGAGACCTGTCCGCGGCGATCGGGAGCACGGCACACGGTCCGGACGGCGAGAAGATCGGCACCGTCGAGAGCTTCTTCGTCGACGACCGCACCGGCGCACCGACCTGGGTCGCGGTCAGCACCGGGCTGTTCGGCACCCGTCACTCCATCGTCCCGGCGACCGAGGCCACCTTCGCCGACGGACTGCTGCAGGTGCCCGTGAGCAAGGAGGCGGTCAAGCACGCGCCGTCGGTCGGCGGGGACCACCTGAGCCCCGAGGAGGAGGCCGAGCTGCGCCGCCACTACGGCATCGGGACGGGGACGGGCGTGGGCACCGGCCCGGGGACGGGCGCCCCGGTCCCGCCGGCCTCGGGGGTGCCGGCGGGCGGGGGCGCTCCGGCAGCCGCGGCCCCGGGGGCCACCGCGCCCGGGACCGCGACGCCGGGGGCCGCGGGGCCGGCGATGTCCGTGGTCGACCCGGCCACCCGCCCGGTCCCCCCGCCGGCCACCGACGTCCGCACCACCACCGGCCAGGCCGCGCCGCCCCCGCACCCCCAGCACGCCGCCCCGTACGCCGATCAGCACACGACCCAGCACGCGGCCGCCCACGCCGGGGCCGACGTCGCCCGGCAGGCCTCCGACGGCGCCATGACCCGCAGCGAGGAGCAGCTGCGGGTCGGCACCCGGCAGGTCGCCACCACCCGCGTCCGGGTGGTCAAGTACGTGGTCACCGAGGAGGTGCAGGTGACCGTGCCGATCCGCCGCGAGGAGATCCGCATCGAGGAGGTGCCCCTGGACGCCCCCGACCCCGGTCCGGGCGAGTCCCTCGTCCCGGCGGGCGCGCCGGGTGGTACCGCCGGCGGCGCCCCGGGTGGGGTGGCCGGCGGTATGACCGGCGGGATGGCCGGCGGCCTGCCCGAGGACATCGTGCTGCACGCCGAGCGGCCGGTGGTGAACGTCGAGGTGGTGCCGGTCGAGCGGGTGCGGCTGCGCACCGAGCTGGTCGAGGGCCAGGAGCGGATCACCGACCAGGTGCAGCGCGAGCAGATCGTCGTCGACGAGACCTCGTCACCCCGGACGGCACCGCAGGCGTCGCCCCAGGCAGCGCCGCAGGGGTACCCGCAGGCGTCGCCGCAGGTGCGCTGACCGGACTCGCCGGCCGCCGCCTCAGGGGCGGCGGTCGGCGAGGAAGGCGAACCGCTTGCGGGTGGCGGCGACCTCGGCGGCGTCGACGTCGGCCAGCAGGAGCGTCTCGCCGCCCGCGGCGGTCGCCAGCAGCTCCCCCATCGGGCTGACCACCTGGCTGTCGCCGGCGTGCTCGAGGCCGTCGCCGGCGGTGCCCACGCGGTTGCAGGCCACCACGTACGCCTGGTTCTCGATGGCGCGGGCGCGCAGCAGCGTCGTCCAGTGGTGCCGGCGGGGCGCCGGCCAGTTGGCCGTCACCAGGTAGACGTCGGTGTCCTCGGCGGCGGTCCAGAAGACGTCGGCGAAGCGCAGGTCGTAGCAGACGAAGGGCGTGATCCGCAGGCCGCCGACGGTCACGGTGACCGGTGCCTCGCCGGCACGGAACCGCTCGGCCTCGCCGCCGTGGGTGAACGGGTGCAGCTTGCGGTAGCGGTGGGTGGTGCCGTCCGGCCCGGCCAGGACGAACGAGTTGAACGGCAGGTCGCCGTCGGCGGCGATCTCCGGGCAGCTCCCGGCCACCCACACCCCGTGCTCGGCGGCCTGGGCGCGCAGGAAGTCCGCGGACGGGCCGTCCTCGGGCTCGCCGATGCCGGGCGTCATGGAGAAGCCGGTGGAGAACGTCTCGCTGAGGAGCACGAACTCCGCCCCGGCGCCGGCCGCACGGGCGACCTGCGGCGCCAGCCGGGCGTAGTTGGCCTCCCGGTCCTCCCAGACGATGTCGTGCTGCACCACTCCGAACCTCATGGCCCCATCCTCGTCAACCGGCTCACGGCCTCGGCGAGCACCTCGTCGCGCTTGCAGAACGCGAAGCGGACCAGGTGCCGGCCCAGGTCGGCGTGCCCCGCGGTCCAGAACACCCCCGCGGGGACGGCGACCACCCCGGCCCGCTCGGGCAGGGCGCGGCAGAACGCCAGGCCGTCGCCGTCGGCCCGCACCCCGCGGACGTCGACCATCGCGAAGTAGGTGGCCTCCGGGGTGATGGTGGGCAGGCCGGCCGCACGCAGTCCGCCCACCAGGACGTCGCGCCGGCGCTCGAGGTCGGCGGCGATGCGGGTGAAGTAGGCGTCGGGCAGGCCGAGCCCGGCGGCGATGGCCGGCTGGAACGGGCCGGCGTTGACGTAGGTGAGGAACTGCTTGGCGGTGCGGACGGCGGCCACCAGCGGCGCCGGGCCGCAGGTCCAGCCGACCTTCCAGCCCGTGGTGCTGAACGTCTTGCCCCCGCTGCTCACCACCAGCGTCCGCTCGCGCAGCCCGGGCAGCGTGGCCGGGGAGACGTGCTCGGCGCCGGAGAAGACCAGGTGCTCGTAGACCTCGTCGGTGACCAGCAGCAGACCGGCGTCCAGCACGACCTCGGCGACGGCGTCGAGCTCCGCTCGGGAGAACACCTTGCCGGTGGGGTTGTGCGGGGTGTTGAGCAGCAGCAGCCGGGCGCGCGGTGAGACGGCGGCGCGCAGGTCGGCGGGGTCGAACGTCCAGACGGCGCTGTCGGTGTCGGCCGGTGGCGGGGTCAGCGGCACCGGCCGCAGCACGCCCCCGGCCATCGCGACCGCAGCGGCGTAGCTGTCGTAGACCGGCTCGAACACCACGACCTCGTCGCCGGGCTCGACCAGCGCCAGCATCGCCGCGGTGAGCGCCTCGGTGGCCCCGGCGGTGACCAGCACCTCGGCGTCGGGGTCGTAGGTCAGGCCGCGGAAGCGCTCGACGTGCGCGGCGATCGCCCTGCGCAGCTCCGGGGTGCCGGGGCCGGGCGGGTACTGGTCGTGCGCGGTGCCGATGGCACCCCGGGCGACGTCGAGCACCTCGGCCGGCCCGGGGGTGTCGGGGAAGCCCTGGCCCAGGTTGATCGACCCGGTGGCCGCCGCCAGCGCGCTCATCTCGGCGAACACCGTGGTGCCGAAGCCCTGCAGCCGGTCGGCCAGGTACGGCGCGCGGGTCGCGGGGGCGCTCATGCGCCCACCGCCGCGAAGCGCGCCGACCGGCGGGCGACGTCGGCCTCCTCCAGCCGCACCCGCACGCGCGAGCCGGGCTCCAGGCCGGCGCCCGCGCAGCGCGCCCGCACGGCCGGCTCGTCGAGGACGACGGTGCCGCGACCGCCGTCGGCGTCCACCACCACCGCGTCGAACTCCTCTCCCTCACGGCCGGCCAGCAGCCAGGCCTCCGTGGCGTCGACGACCGCCCGCTCCACCGCGCGGGTGCGCCGGTCGGAGGCGGCCATGAGTGCCGGCAGCTCCGGCAGGACGGCCCGCACGGCGGGGTCGGGCCCCCGGCCCGCCGCCAGCGCCAGGCACACCTCGGTGCCGAACCGGTCGACCAGCCGCCGCAGCGGCGCGGTCACGTGCGCGTACGGGGCGCCGACGCCCGCGTGTCCGGCGTCGGCGGGCGGGTCGCCGTCGAGGGGCGTGTAGGCGGCGCCGCGCAGGAGGGCGGCGGCCTCCTCGAGGAAGGCCAGGTGCCGCGGGTCGGTGAGGTCCAGCGCGGCCAGCACCCGGCCGGGACCCGCGCCCGCCGGCCAGTCGACGCCCAGCGCGGGGGCCAGCCGGCGCAACCGGGCGACGTCCTCGGGGCGGGCTTGGGGCAGCGTGCGCAGCAGGCCGACGCCACCGTCGACCATGAGCTGCGCGGCCACCCGCCCGGTGAGCAGCGAGATCTGCGCGTTCCAGCCCTCGACCGCCAGGGGTGCGCGGGTGACCAGCGTCCAGCCGCCGCCGTCGGTGCGGACGACCTCCTGCTCGGGCGAGCCCAGCTCGATCGCGCCGCGGGCGGCCGCCTGCTCCTGCAGCAGCCGCCCGAGCTCCGGCAGCAGGGCGACGGCGTCGGGCAGGGTCCCGGCGTCGGCCTGGGCCTGGACGTCGGGGTAGGCGAGCCGGGCGCGGCTGCGGACGCGCGCGCGGCGGAGCTCGACCGACCGGACGCCGGCGTCGGGGTCCAGGCGGACGGTCCACAGCGCGGCGGCGCGGAGCTCGCCGGGCAGCAGGCTGGCCGCGTCCTCGCTGAGCACCGTCGGGTGCAGCGGGGTGCGCCGGTCGGGGGCGTAGAGGGTCTGGCCGCGGCGGCGCGCCTCGGCGTCGAGCGCGCCGCCGGGCGTGACGACCGCGCCGACGTCGGCGATGGCGTAGCTGACCCGGTAGCCGCGGCCGTCGCGCGCCAGGTGCACGGCCTGGTCGAGGTCGCGGCTGCCCGGCGGGTCGATGGTCACCAGCGGCAGGTCGGTGGCGTCGAGGTCGGGCAGCGGCCGGTCCGCGGCGATCCGCTCGGCCTCGGCGAGCACGCCGGTGGGGAACTCCTCGGGGACGTCGAACTCGGCCCGGATGGCCGCGAAGTCGGGTCCGGTGGGGGCCGCCGCGGGCCAGCGGGGCACCAGCAGCGGGGGCGGCGGCAGTCCGTTCCACGTGGAACGCTCGTCGGGTCTCACGCGACGCGCACGTCCTCGCCGCCGTCGATCAAGACGACGTCGCCGCGGCGGACCTGCCGGCCGCGCCGGTCCTCGGGCTCGCCGTTCACCCGGACCGCGCCGGTGACCAGCACGTCCTTCACCTGTGCGCCGGTGGGGACGGCGTCGACGAGCTTGAGCAGCTGGCCGAGGCGGATGGAGTCCTCGCCGGGGCGGAGTTCGACGGTGCGCACGGTCCCATGATCAGGCGAGGACGAGCTCGTCGCCCACCGCCACCCGGCCGGGCACCGGGACCAGCGCCCCGACGGCCAGCATGCTGCCGCGCTCGCGGTGGATGGTCTTGAGCACGGTGGTGTCGCGGCCGATCCCGCCGGGCTGGGGCCGGGTGACCATGACGCAGCGGCTCACCGGCTTGAGCACGTCGAGCACGGCGGTGCCCAGGCGCACGGTGCTGCCCACCAGGGCGTCCTCGCCGGCGCCGTCGAGCAGGACGTTGGCACGGAACCTGCGGCGGTCCCAGGTGCCCAGCGTGCCGGTGGAGACCAGTGAGACCCGGATGCGCGAGCTGTCGTGGAACGCGCCGGTCGCGCCCTCGAAGGCGTCCCAGACGTCCTCGTCGTCGTCGGGGCTCTCGTAGTGCCGCGGGCCGCGTTCGGCCTCGGCGGCGCGCAGCGTCACCGGCCGGCCCAGCCAGTCGGAGAGGACGCCGTCGTCGGTGGTGACGGTGCCGTCGGGCAGCACCACCTCGACGCCGCCGTCGTCGCGGAGCCGGCCGGCGGCGAAGAGCAGGTCGGGCACCCGGCGGGCGGTCAGCCCGAAGCCGGTCGAGCGGTCGAACAGCGCCCACTGCCGGTCGCCGGCCAGCCCCTGCGGGCCGACGTCGACGGCGTCGAGCCGCTGCCCCTGCAGCGACTTGACCGGGTAGCGCCACAGCTCGAGCACGCGCACGTCAGGCCGCCGTCCAGGCGAGGGTCCACGTGCCCGACCAGGTCTCCCCCGGGCCGAGGACGACGAGGTCGACGCCGTCGGCCAGCGCGTTGGGCGGGCAGGTCATCGGCTCGACGGCGAGGCTGCGGCGCCGCTGACCCTCGGGCAGCGTGTCGCCGCTGTAGACCTGCAGCCACGGCCACGCCTCGTCGACGGCGAGCTCGAGGGTGCCGGCGCGGCCGCGCAGCCGGACGCGGGCCCGGCCGTCGTCGTCGCGGACCAGGTCGGTGAGGGCGTCGTCGAGGGGCCGGTCGCCGATCCGGCCGACGTCGCCGTCGAAGGGCCGCCGGGTGCCGGTGGGCAGGCCGCCGTCGAGGTCGAGGGTGGTGCGCGCCGGGACGGTGAGCTCGGCGTCGCCGATCCCGCCGTCGGCCGTGGCGCCCACCGACAGGTAGGGGTGCATGCCGGCACCGAGCGGCGTGGGACGCTCGCCGGCGTTGCGGACCCGCACCGTGACGGCCAGCCGGTCGCCGGTCAGGTGCGTGTCGACGGCGGCCGCGAGCCGGAACGGGTAGCCCGGCCGCGCCTCGACGACGGTGCCGACGCTCACCGCGTCGGAGTGCCGGGCCAGGACCGACCACCGCTGCCAGGTGACCAGCCCGTGCGCGGCCGGCTTGCCGGGGCCGGCGGTGTCGAGCTGGAGCTGCTGGCCCTCCCAGGTCCACCGCCCGTCGCGGAGCCGGTTGGGCCAGGGCAGCAGCACGCCCCCGCGCCGCCCGGTGGGCACCGTGCCGGCGGGGTAGCCGTCGAGGACGCCCCAGTCGCCGACGGTCAGCGCGCGCAGCCCACCGCCACGCAGGTCGACGGCGAGCCGGGCGTCCCCGCTGACCAGCTCCACCTCCGCCGGCTCGGTCGCGGGCCACGCGGTCATCGGCGGGACGCTCATGCCCGGCAGCCCACCACACCGGCGCTCCGTCAGCCCAGTGGTCCCGCTCGGGATCGCGAGATCGGCGGTCTCGTGGCCATCAGCAGCTCATGACCACGACATCGCCGATCTCGGCCGCCGGGCCTGTCGCCGGCCGCGTCCTCGGCAAGCGAGCACCGACGGTCACGGAAGGGCGTTGGGGCCCGGCGGAGCGCCCGTGCCCGACTCCCGGTCTCCAGACGGTCGTCAAGCCCTCCACCTGATCTCTGAGCAGGGCACTGACCTGGTGATTCGAGTGGTGGGGGGATTCTCGATGAGCTAGTATTCGATCATGCGTTCGAGCGGGTGGGAGACCGGTGACGTCCTCGACGACGTGGCCGCGCTCATCGCCGAGCGCAACCGGATCGACGCCGCGCTGGCCCGCCGGGTGCGGGCCGCGGAACTGGCCCAGGCGCCCGAGCGGGACGGGCAGAAGAGCATGGCGTCCTGGCTGCGCGGGCACTGCCGGCTGTCCGGATCAGACGCCGCCCGGCTGGTCACGAATGGTCGGGCACTGGAGCACCTGCCCGTGCTGGCCGAGGCCCATGACGCGGGCTGGGTGACCGCGGCGCAGGTCGCCGAGGCCGCCGGGCTGCTCACCCCGAAGCGGCGGGCGGCGTTCGCCGCCGCCGGGATCGACCTGGGCGAGGTCGACGGGGTGCTCACCGGCGTGGCGGTCGAGCAGGACCACGCCGCGCTGGTCGCGGTGGTCCAGCACTACCAGCACGCCTGCGACCCCGACGGACCTGAACCCGATCCCACCGAGGGCCGGTCGCTGACGCTGTCGAAGCACGGCGACGGCAGTCTGTCGTTCCGCCGGCACCTCGACGCCGTCGGCGGGGAGAAGTTCCAGGCCGCCTTGGAGCCGTTCGTGCAGCGCGACCGCCCGGCCGGCGACGAGCGCACCCGCGCCCAGCGGCAGGGCGACGCGCTGGTGCAACTGGCCGACACCAGCCTGGCGTCCGGTCAGCTGCCGGTGCTGCGCACGGTCAAGCCGCACGTCGCGGTGCGGGTCGACCTCGACGACCTGGCCGACCCCGCCACCGGGCCCGGCGCCGCCACCATGGGGTTCGGGGCGAGGATCTCCGCGGCGCGGGCGCGGTGGCTGGCCTGCGACGGGGCGATCTCCCGGGTGGTGTTCGGACCCGACGGGGTGCCGCTGGACCTCGGGCGCAGCCGGCGGCTGGTCAGCCGGCAGCTGCGCCGCGCGGTCGAGCTGCGCGACGGGGGCTGTGTCTTCGCCGGCTGTGACGCCCCGAGTCACTGGGCCGACGTGCACCACCTGGTGCACTGGATCGACGGCGGCGAGACCTCACTCGACAACTCGGCGCTGTTGTGCGAGCGGCACCACACCCAGGTCCACCACGGCTTCCGCGTCGAACGACAACCCGGCGGGGGATGGCGCACCTGGCGCCCCGACGGCACCGAGATCACCGTCCCCGCACCGCTCGCCCCCGCCGCCTGACCGACCCGCGCACGCCGGCACGGCCGCCCGCACCCCCCGCGGACGGCCGTGCCGGCATGCCCGCGGTCAGGCCGCGGCGGTCACCTGCTCGCCGATCTGGAGGACCTGCTCCCGGGTCAGCGCCTGCGGGGCGAGGAGCTGGAAGAAGCGCCCGTCGGCGAGCCGGCCGAGGAGCATCCAGGAGGGAGAGGCACCGGCGTCACCCTCGACGAGCGCCAGCCGTCCGGGCCGCCCCTGGACCGTCACCGTCTCCACCGGCGCCGCCAGCGGGAGCCCGTCGAGGAGCCCGTCGATCGTCCCCGGGTACTCGTGGCCCACCGCGCTGAGCCGCAGCGACAGGCCGGGGTCGGTGTCGCTGACCAGGTCCAGGCTGCGGCTCTCCTCGTAACCGCCGACCGACCAGCCCGCCGGCGCGAGCCCGAACTGGAGGCCCACCGGCTGCGGCCGGTCGACGACCGTCTCCCCCACCGCGACCAGCGCCCCGGTGTCGGCGTGGACGCCCTCGCCCGAGAGCTGGATCCACTGCCCGTCCCGGCGCTTCCACAGGAGGGTGACCACGCCGTCGTGCCGCCACACGGACGCCTCCACCCCGTCGACGGTCGCCGTGCCGTCCGGAACTCCCTCGTGCCAGAAGCCGTAGTCCTCCGACGTGCGCGGGTCCTCCGGGTAGACGCCGAGCAGCACCCGGTCCCCGCCAGGGGACGTGTGGTCGGCGATGGAATACGGCGGCGTGCTCCCGTACTGCGGCATCCCGCCCCGGTGGCTGTAGGACGGCGTCAGCCCCTCGGGCACCGGGTCCAGGGACACCGGGAACGTGATCGCCTCGGCGGCGACCAGCACGATCGCACCCGGTGCCGGCGCGGCGACGGACGGAGCCGGGCGCGGCGGGGCCGGGGAGGTCGGCTCGGCGACCACCACCGCCGTCGCCCAGGCGGCCGCGACGGCCACCAGCCCCGCACCGACGCGCAGCGACCTCCGCCGGCCCGGCGGCCGCAGGGGGCGCCGGCCGGTCCGGGCGGTGCCGATCTCCTCGAGCAGCGCGGCGCGGGCCGCCGCACGGGCGGCGGGCGTCAGGGCCGGCGCCTCGGGCCCCGCCGCGCGGAGCAGGGTGGTCTCGTTCACCGGATCTCCTCGAGAGCAGCTCGGGTCTGGCGGCGCGCGCGGTGCAGGCGGGAGCGGACCGTCCCCACCGGCACGTCGAGGACGGCCGCGACCTCCTCGTAGGACAGGTCACCCCAGGCGACCAGCAGCAGGACGTCGCGGTCGCGCCGCTGGAGCCCGGCCAACGCGGCGGCGAGCGGTCCGCGCAGCGCCTGGGCGTCCAGCCGGCCGTCCGGGTCGTCGTCGGGCCGCACGTCCCGCTCGCCGGCCGCCCGGGCCAGCGCCCGGTAGCGGCGCCGCTCGGCCCGGGCGGCGCCCCGCACGAGGTTGGTCGCGATCCCGATGAGCCACGGCCGGACGTCGAGGTGCTCGGGGCGGTAGCCGGCCCGGCGCCGGAAGGCGACGAGGAACGTCTCGCTGAGCAGGTCGTCGGCGAGCTCGCCCACCCGGCGGCCGAGGTAGCGGTGCACCGCGGTCGCGTGCCGGTCGAACAGCGTCGCGAAGCGCTCCGGGTCCGCCAGCGACGCCGCGACCAGCTCCGCGTCGGTGGGCAGGGCGGAGGGCAGCGCGCGCAGCGGCACGGCGTCCGGCTGCTCCGCCGGGCGGGACAGGGCGGTCACGACCGGCGATGATCTGGCAGCGCAGGGTGGGCTCGTCACACCCCTCCATGTCCGGAGTGGCGGATCGGGTTCACGACCCGTCGAGCACCCGCTCGTAGTACAGCGAGCACCCGGCGTCGGGATGGTCGACGTAGGCACCGAACGCCGGGATCGCCCGGTACCCGGCGCCCTCGTACAGCGCGATGGCCTCGGGCTGGCGCGGACCGGTCTCCAGCCGCAGCGTCGTCCACCCGCGCGACCGGGCCGCGGCCTCCAGTGCCGCCAGCACCACGCTGACGTCGGCCGCCGACGGCGGCGTCCCGGGCTCGCCCTCGCCGTCGTACCGCGCGCGCAGCTCGGCCTGTTGCGCGGCGGTCAGCCGCTGCACGTCCGCGTCGTCCCAGGCCGCCGGGATGACCCTCACCGGCTGATCCCGTGCAGCAGCAGGCCGGCCAGCTCCCGGTAGGCGGCGGCGTCGTCCAGGCCGGTGACCCGGGCGGTGTCCCCCCGGCCGATCCGCAGCATGAGCGTGGTGACGGTGTCGGCCACCAGCGCGGGGTGCACCTCGCGGAACCGGCCCGCGGCCACCCCCTCGGCGATCAGCGCGCTCACCCGCTCCGCCGCGACGGCGGTGTTGTGCTCGTACACCGCGCGCCCGGGCGGGAACGCCTCCAGGTCGCGGTGGAAGGCCCGCGACGCCGGGGTCAGCGCCCGCGCCACCGCCTCCAGGTAGGCCGTCACCCGCTCCGCGGGGTCGTCCTCGGTCGCGGTGCGCGCCTCGACCTCGGCGGTGGCCCGGCGGAAGAAGTGCCGCACCACCCGGACGGCGAGCTGCTCCTTGCTGTCGGCCAGCGCGTACAGCGTCGTCTTCGAGCAGCGCAGCCGGACGGCGAGGTCCTCGAGGGTGAACCCGGCGAAGCCCTCGGCCAGGAACAGCTCCTCCAGCTGGTCGAGCAGCTCGGCCTGGCGCACGGTCAGCCGCCGCTCGCGCTGCTCCGTCGTGGTCACCACGTCTCCCTACCTCACGCCTGGACGGAGAACAGTACCGCGGTACCGTTCGCAGTACTGCCGTCCGCGACGAAGGGGACCCCGTGGCCGTCGACCGTGAGCTGCCCACCCAGGAGGCCGCCGACCTGATCGCGCTCACCCGCGAGCTCGCCGACGCCGAACTGGCGCCCCGGGCCGCGGAGTACGAGCGCGAGGAGCGCTTCCCGCGGGAGGTGTTCGCCAAGCTGGGCGAGGTCGGCCTGCTGGGGCTGCCCTTCGGCGAGGACGTCGGCGGCGGCGGCCAGCCCTACGCCGTCTACCTGCAGGTGGTCGAGGAGCTGGCGATGCGCTGGGCCACCGTCGCGCTCGGGGTCAGCGTGCACACCCTCGCCTGCGGCCCGATCGACCGCTTCGGCACCCCCGAGCAGCGCGAGCAGTGGCTGCCGGAGATGGTCGGCGGCCGGCTGCTGGGCGCCTACTGCCTGTCCGAGGCGCACGCGGGCTCCGACCCCGCCGCCATGCGCGCCCGCGCCGTCCGCGACGGCGAGGGCTGGGTCGCCTCCGGCGAGAAGGCGTGGGTCACCCACGGCGGGCACGCCGACTTCTACTCCACCTTCCTGCGCACCCCCGACGACGGCGAGCGCGCCATCTCCTGCTTCCACCTCACCCCCGACCTGGCCGGGTTCACCGCGGCCCCGCCCGAGCAGAAGATGGGCCTGACTGGCTCGACGACGGCGGCCATGCGCCTCGACGACGTCGCCGTGCCGGCCGGCCGCATGGTCGGCGAGCCCGGCCGCGGCCTGTCCATCGCCCTGGGCGCGCTCGACTCCGGGCGGCTCGGGGTCAGCGCCGTCGCCGTCGGGCTGGCGCAGTCCGCCCTCGACGTCGCCGTCGCCTATGCGATGGAGCGGGAGGCCTTCGGCCGGCGCATCGTCGACCACCAGGGCGTGGCGTTCCTGCTCGCCGACATGGCCGCCGCCGTCGAGTCCGCCCGCGCCACCTACCTGGTCGCCGCGCGCCGCAAGGACGCCGGGCTGCCCTACTCCCGGCAGGCGAGCATCGCCAAGCTCGTGGCCACCGACGCCGCGATGCGGGTGACCACCGACGCTGTCCAGGTGCTCGGCGGCGCCGGCTACACCCGCGACCACCCCGCCGAGCGGTACATGCGCGAGGCCAAGGTCATGCAGATCTTCGAGGGCACCAACCAGATCCAGCGCATGGTCATCGGCAAGCACCTGGCCAAGGAGGCCACCCCGGCGAACGGCTGACCGTGTGCAGGACGCACGGGCGATCGATGACGTCTGTCAATGGGCACGCCCCGGGACCGCGGGAAGACTCGGGCACACCGCCTGACGAGGAGCCCCCGATGCCCGAGCCGCACCTGCTCGCCGCCGACGCCGACCGCGCCGCCGTGGTCACCCGCCTGGACCAGGGCCTGGCCGACGGCCGGCTGACCCTGGCCGACTACGAGGACCGCTCGGCCCGCGCGCACGCCGCCCGCACCTATGGCGAGCTGGCCGACCTCACCGCGGACCTGCCCGCCGCGGCCCGGCAGCCGGACCGCCGCCCCGCCCCGGTCGCGCGGGCGGTGACCTGCGGTCCGTGGCACGGCGCGTGGGGCGCCGACCTGCGCGCGGCCTGGAGCCAGTGGGCGGTCACCGCGGTGGTCGTCGTCGGCATCTGGCTGGTCTCGATGCTGGCCACCGGCGACCTGCAGTACCCGTGGCCGGTGTGGGTGGTGGGTCCGTGGGGCGTGGTGCTGCTGGCCCGCACGCTCGGCGAGCGGCGTCCGGGGCGCAGCGACCGGCAGCAGCGCCTCCCCGCCTGATCCGGGCGGGTGTCGTCCGGACCGCCCGGGTAGGGGTCCCCCGACCCCAGCCACGCACCCGGAGGACGCCGTGCACACCCTGACCGAGCGCTTCACCGCCGCCCTGCACCACCTCGACGCCGAGCGCGACGCGCAGCCGATGGTCGAGCTGACCGGCGAGGACGCCGTCCTCATGAAGCTCAACGAGGACCACGAGGCCCGCGGGCCGGAGGGCGCCAAGCGCTTCTGGGAGGACTACCGCAACGTCTTCGGCGACCTGGAGACGACGTTCACCTCCAGCACCGTGGGGGAGAGGACCGCGGCGCTGGAGTGGGAGTCGCGCGGCACGCTGCGCAGCGGGAAGCCCTTCCGCTACAAGGGCGTGACCGTGATCGAGAGCGACGGCTCCCACGACGGCCCGCTCACCGGCGTCCGCACCTACTACGACTCCGCCGCGTTCGTGCAGGAGAGCGCCGGCACCGCCTGACCGGTACTCACTCCCCCGTCCGCGCCCGGGCGGCGCAGTCGTCGACGACGGCGTCCCAGCCCGCCCGGGCCTGGACCAGCTCCACGTCGCTGCGCCGTCCCACCGCCATCGGGTAGGTGTAGGTGAGGCCGCCGTCGGCCGCGAAGCGCAGCACGAACCCGTGCGGCAGCAGGCAGGCGACGAAGCGCTCCTCCACGGCGGGGTCGGCCGACAGCGAGGGATCGGCGGCCGAGGCGAACGCCCACGACACCGGGGCGGGGGTCCCCTCCGTCCGCGAGATGTAGCGGAGGCCGGTCGTGGACCCGTCGCGGACGAGCTCGACCACCTCCGAACCGGGGTACACCGGCGCGGGCACCTCGGCGACCAGCGCGCCGTCGTCCTCGGGCAGCTCCGTCCACTCCCGGCCGATCGCACCGTCGCCGAAGCGCACCGTGCCGGGCGAGTAGCGGCCCCCCTCGCCGGGCCGGGTGACGACGGCCAGCACCGGCGCGACGCCGGTCGTGTCGAGCAGCGCCACCGTCGCACCCCGTCCGCTGCGCTCGGGCGGGGCGAGCAGGGTCAGCTCGCCGGGCGCCGCGCCGGGCGGGCCGCCGAACCAGGCGTGCAGCAGCTGGCCCTCGTCCTCGCCCATGACCAGCGCCCAGCGCCGGCCGTCGGGCAGCTCGCCGGCGAAGGCCACGTGCCGTGCCGACTCCGGCGGGCTGAGCTCGGTCCCGCCCGGGCCGAGCGGCGCGGACCAGTCGATGGCCGCCACCCCGGCGACGAAGTCCTCGTCGACGGCGAGCGAGCCGCGGGTGGGGAGGTCGTACAGGAGCGGCGCGGCCTGCGGCGTGCGCTGCCCGGCGCCGGCGACCTCCCCCGCCCCGGGGCCGGCGTCGGGCACGAGGGCCGGCGCCGCGGCCCCGAGCAGGGCGACGGCGAGCGCCCCGGCGACCCAGGCGGCCCGCGTCCGCCGCTGCCGACGGGCCAGCGCGACGGCCGCGTCGGCGGCGTCGGCCCCGCGCGGCGGGCCGGCCTCGGCGGCCAGCCGGTGCAGGGCGTCGCGGACGTCGAGGTCGGGGTGGGTCACGACGGGTTCCTGTCGGTCGAGGAGGCGGTCTCGGGGCCGAGCACCCGGCGCACGGCGGCCAGGCCGCGGGCGGTGTGCGTGCGCACGGTGCTGGGGGAACAGCCGAGCAGGGCGGCGGTCTCGGTCTCGGTGAGGTCCTCGTAGAAGCGCAGCACGAGCACCGCGCGGGCCCGCGGGGAGAGCTGGTCCAGGGCCCGCCGCAGCTCGTCGCCCAGCGCGTACGCGTCCTGCCAGTCCCCGGCGGTGCGGTCGGGCAGCGTCTCGAGCACCTGCTCGCCGTGCCAGAGCCGGCGCCGCCAGTCCAGGTGGCAGTTGAGCAGCAGCCGCCGCACGTAGGCGATCGGGACGTCGGCCCGCTGCACGCGGCTCCAGTGCCGGTAGGTCCGGGCCAGCGCCGTCTGCACGAGGTCCTCGGCGTGGCCGCGGTCGCCGGTGAGCAGGTAGGCGGTGCGCAGCAGCGCTGCCTCGTGCGCCACGACGAACGCCGTGAACTCGTCCCGGTCGGCGCCCATGTCCACCCGCTCCCGTGGTGTCCCTGACCAGTTGACCCGGTGGGAGGCCACGATGCGCGACGGCGGGAGGTCACGAAAGGGTCACGGTTCCCGGTCGCGGTCCCGGTCAGGAGGGGACACCGCTCCCGTGTGCCCGGGACCGGTCCGAGCAGACGGTGAGGGCACACCGGCGGGGACGTCCCGCCGCAGCGGACCCGGAGGTCCCTCAAGTGCACACCACCGCCCCCACCCCCGCCCCGGCCGCGCCGGCGCCCGCGCGCACCCTCGGCCCCGTCGGCCGCCGCCTGGCCGTCACCGGCCTGGTCGTCGGCGCCGTGCTCAACACCGCCGAGGCGGCGCTGCTGCAGTTCCTGCCCGAACGCCCGGAGGAGATCGTCGACCAGCTCGCCCTGGTCGGGGAGCACACCGCCCTGTTCACCACCCGCCTGGTCACCGGCACGCTCGCCATCCCGTTCATGGCGATCGCCTTCCTGGCCGCCGCGGGCCTGCTGGCCACCCGCATGCGCAAGACCGCGTACGCCGCCGGCGCCCTGCTGCTGGCCGGCACGTGGGGCTTCGTGGGCATCCACCTCATGGGCTACCTGCAGCTGCCGGCGTCGGAGTCCGGCGACCTCGACGGCGCGGCCGAGCTCCTGTACGCCGCCGAGGCGCACCCGGTGTTCCTCGCGCTGTTCCTCGCGCCCTTCCTGCTGGGCACGACGCTGGGCATGGTCACGCTCACCGTCGGCCTGCTGCGCTCGGGCGTCGTCCCGCGGTGGATCCCGGCGGCCTGGCTGGTGTTCATCGTGCTCGACTTCTCCGTCGGCGCGGTCGGCCCGGTCGACCCGCACTACCTGTGGCTGGCCGGTGCCCTGGGGCTGGCGGTGCACATCGCCCGCTCGGGCGAGCGGCGCGGCCTCGCCTCCTGACCGGGACCGACCCCGACCCCTACGGTCCCCCGACGTGTACCGGAACCGGCGCGGCAGCCGGGTCGCCCTCCCGGCGGCCCGGCTGCTCGCCGTCGCCGCGGTGCTCGCCACCGCCGCTGCCCTGGCCCTGCCCGTCCTGCGCGGCGGGGACTGGCTGCCGCAGCTCTTCCGGACGCCGGAGCCGGTGGCCGGCCCCAGCTTCGCCGTCGCCGGCGCTCTGCTCGTGGGGCTTCCGCAGGCGCGGCGCCTGGGCTGGCTGCTGGTGGCCGTCGGCTGCTCGGCGTCGGCGTACGTGCTGGCGACGTCCTGGTGGGCCGCGGCCGGCCAGACCGGGCCGGCCGGCTGGGTGCGCGGCTGGGTGTGGGTGCCGGCGCTGCTGCTGGTCACGACGGTCCTGCCGCAGGTGCTCCCCTCCGGCCGGCCGCTGCCCGGCTGGTGGCGGCTCCCGCACGCGGCGGCCCTGGCGCTGACGGTCCTCACCACCGCCGCGCTGGCGCTGCCCCTCGGCATCGGCGACCCGTTCGGCGTCCCCGCCTTCCCCGTCCTGCTGGGCACGCTGGTGCTGGCCGGCGTCGCCTCGCTGGCGGTCCGGGTCCGCCGTGCCGACGGCGTCCAGCGGCGACAGCTGGCCTGGGCCGGCTACGGCGTCGTCGCCGCGATCGCGGCCACCTTCCTCGCGCCGTGGTGGGGCGTCTCGCTGGCCGTGCTGCTCGTGCCGGCCGGGCTCGCCGTCGCCGCGTTCCGGTACCGGCTCTACGACATCGACGTCCTGGTCAACCGCACCGTCGTCGGCGGCGTGCTGCTCGGCCTGACCGCGCTGGTGTACGCGGCCGTGGTCGGCTGGGCCGGGGCGCTGCTGGGCGACCGCCGCGGATGGGCCCCCTTCCTCGCCGCCTTCGCGGTGGCGCTGGCCTTCCACCCCGCCCGGCTGCACGTGCAGCGCCTGGTCGACCGGCTGCTCCACGGCGACCGCGGGGACCCCTACACGCTGCTCACCCGGGTCGACGCCGCCCTCGGTGCCGCCGCCTCCCCGCGGCAGGCGCTGCGCGACGGCGCCGCCGCGGTGGCGACCGGGCTGCGGCTGCGCGGAGCGGCGGTCGAGGTGCCGCTGCCCGGGGGCGCCGTCGTCCGGGAGGAGTCGGGCCGGGTGCCCGACGGCGCCCGCCGGGTGCCGCTGGCGCTGCACGGCGAGCCGGTGGGCGAGCTGCTCGTGGCGCCGCGGGCCGCCGCGGCCGGGCTGGACCCCGCCGACGACCGGGTGCTCGCCGACCTCGCCGGGCGGCTGGCGGCCGCCGCCTACGCGGTGCGGCTCACCGGCGACCTCGCCGAGTCACGGGAGCGGCTGGTCACCGCCCGCGAGGAGGAGCGCCGCCGGCTGCGGCGGGACCTGCACGACGGCCTGGGCCCGCAGCTGTCGGCGGTGGTGATGACCCTGGACACCGCCGGGTCCGCGCTGCGGCGCGACGACGCCGCCCGGGCCGCCACGCTGGTCGCCGCCGCCGGCAGCCAGGCCGCCGACGCGGTCGCCGACGTCCGGCGGCTGGTGCACGGCCTGCGCCCGCCGACGCTCGACGACCTGGGGCTGCTCGGCGCGCTGCGCGCCGGCGCCGCGCCGCTGGTCGAGGGGGGACCGCGGGTGACGGTGACCGGCGAGGGCGAGCTGACCGGACTGCCCGCCGCCCTCGAGGTCGCCGCGCTGCGCATCGCCCAGGAGGCGCTGCACAACGCCGTCCGCCACGCGGGCGCGCGCACCGTCGCCGTGCACGTCCGGGCCTGCGCGGACGCCGTCGAGGTCGAGGTCACCGACGACGGCCGCGGGCTGCCCGAGCGGCCGGTCGCCGGCGTCGGCCTGCTGTCGATGCGCGAGCGCGCCGCCGAGCTGGGCGGGTCCTGCTCCGTCGGTCCCGGCGAGCCGTCGGGCACCCGCGTCCACGCCGTCCTGCCGCTGCCGGCAGCCGACTGAGGAGGACCCCGTGCGCGCCGTCGTCGCCGACGACCACCCCGTGTTCCGCCAGGGCCTGCGGGTCCTGCTCGAGGACCTCGGCGTCGACGTCGTCGCCGAGGCCCCGGACGGGACCGCGGCCGTCGAGGCGGCGCTGCGGGAGCGCCCGGACGTCGTCCTGATGGACGTGCAGATGCCCGGCCTGTCGGGGATCGAGGCGACCCGGCAGCTGGTGGAGCAGTGGCCGGAGGCCCGGGTGCTGGTGCTCACCATGGTCGCCGACGACGAGGCCGTGTTCGCGGCCGTGCAGGCCGGCGCGCTCGGCTACGTGCTCAAGGGCGCCGGCCAGGCGGAGATCGGCCGGGCGCTGGAGTCGGTCGCCGCCGGGCAGGCGGTCTACGGCGCGGAGGTCGCCCGGCGGCTGCGGGCATTCTTCACCGCGGGGTCCGGCGTGGTCGCGAAGCCCTTCCCGGAGCTGTCCGACCGCGAGCGGGAGGTCCTGGACCTGATCGCCGCCGGGCTGCCGAACACCGCGATCGCCTCCCGGCTGTTCCTGTCGGAGAAGACCATCCGCAACAACGTGACGTCGATCTTCGCCAAGCTGGCGGTGCGCGACCGCGCCGAGGCGGTGGTGCGGGCGCGCGAGGCGGGGCTGGGGCGCGGCCGGTAGGGGCGCGCGCCTCAGCCGGCCGTCGTCTCTCCGGGGGCTTCTCCGGTGGCCGCGGCGTCGGCCGTGGCCGCCTCGGCCGCGTCGACGCAGGCCCGCAGGAACCGCTCGACCACCTCGGCCTCGTCCGGCGGCAGGTCGCCGGCCACCCCGCGCAACCGCCCACCCAGGGGGCGGAAGGCAGCGGCGGTCAGGTCCCGCGCCCGCTCGGGGAGCACCAGCACGCTGCTGCGCCGGTCGTGCTCGGCGGGGACGCGGACCACGTGGCCGGCCCGCTCCAGCCGGCCGATGAGCGCCGAGGTCGCGGGCGCGCTGAGCGACAGGGCCGCGGCCAGCCGGCTCGGGGTCAGCGGGTCGCGGCGGGCCTGGGCCCCCCACAGGTGCCCCAGCGCCTCGAGGTCGGTGCGGTGCAGCGCGTGCCGCCGGGCGACGACGTCGGCGAAGCGGTCACTGACCAGGGTGAACTCGCGCAGCAGGGCCACCAGGTCCCCCGCCCGTTGCGCGTCCACCCGCGGGATGCTACTACTTCCATCATGGAAGCACTTGGGTCGGCAGGGCCCCCTCGGTGATCGAGGTCGACGGGCTGGTGAAGCACTACGGGCCCTCGCGCGCGCTGGACGGGCTCTCCTTCACCGCCCGTCCCGGCACCGTGACCGGTTTCCTGGGCCCGAACGGTGCCGGCAAGTCCACCTCCCTGCGGATCCTGCTCGGCCTGGACCGGGCCGACGCCGGCACCGCGACCGTCGCGGGCCGGCGCTACGCCGACCTCCGCGCACCGCTGCACCTGGTGGGCAGCCTGCTCGACGCCCGGGCGGTCGCACCCCGGCTGAGCGCCCGCGCGCACCTGCTGGCGCTCGCGCGCAGCAACGGCATCGGCGCCGGCCGCGTCGGCGAGGTCCTGACCACCTGCGGGCTGGAGGACGCGGCACGCCGCCCGGTCGGGGGCTTCAGCCTCGGTATGAGCCAGCGCCTGGGCCTGGCCGGCGCCCTGCTCGGCGACCCTGCCGTCCTGGTCCTCGACGAGCCGGTCAACGGCCTCGACCCCGAGGGCGTCATCTGGATCCGGGAGCTGCTCCGGGAGCTGGCCGGCGAGGGCCGCACCGTGCTGCTGTCCTCGCACCTGATGAGCGAGATGGCCGTGACCGCGCACGACCTGGTCGTCATCGGGCGCGGGCGGTTGCTCGCCCAGACCACGGTCGCCGACGTCACCGCCCGCGCGGAGGGGTCGGGTGTGCGCGTCCGCACGCCCGACCCGCGCGCTCTCGCCGACCTGCTGCGGGCGCGCGGCCTGGAGGTCACTCCCGACGGGCCGCCGGCCGACGACGGCCGCGGTGCGCTGTGGGTGCGCGCCGTCAGCACCGACGAGGTCGGCCGGATCGCCGCCGAGCACGGGGTGACCCTGCTGGAGCTCAGCGCCCGGCAGGGGTCGCTCGAGGACGCCTACCTGCAGCTCACCGCGGAGGTGGCGCAGTACCGCGGCCGGCCACCCGCGACCGACGTCCCGGGCAACGCGGCGACGGGTGCCGGCGCCGGGCGGGCCGCCGCGTGAGCGCCTCCGACGCCGGCCCGGCCGCCGGGGCCGCCGTCCTCGCCGACCGGCTGGCGCGGGCCGCACCGGGGCGGCGCCGCCAGCTGGTGCGGGCCGTCTCCGCCGAGTGGGTCAAGGCCCGGTCGTTGCCGTCCACCTGGACGGCGCTCGGGACCTTCCTCGGCATCATGCTCGGCCTGGCGGTGCTCATCCCCCTGACCCGCGACCTGGGGTCGCTGCCACCGGCCGAGCGGGCCCGGGTCGAGCCGGTGGCCGAGGCGCTCAGCGGCGTGTTCATGGGTCAGGTCGCCCTGGCCCTGCTCGGCGCGCTGCTGGTCACCGCCGAGTTCTCCTCCCGCGCCATCACCGTCACCGGCCTCGCCGTACCGCAACGGCGGGTGCTGCTGGCCGCCAAGGCGCTGCTCCTGCTGACCCTCACCGTGCCGGTCGCCGTCCTGGCCACCACCGTCGGCACCGCCGTCGGCCTGGGCATCCTCCGCGGGCAGGGCCTCACCGTGGGCCTGACCGACGCCGGCGTCCCCCGAGCCGTCCTCGGCGCAGCGGCCTACCTGGTCCTCGTGGCACTGCTCGGCCTGGCCGTGGGGACGCTGCTGCGCTCGACCGCGGCGACCGTGGTGCTGCTCACCGGCGCGCTGTTCCTGCTCCCGGTGCTGGTCGGGCTCCTGCCGGCCGCCATCGCGGACGCGGTCGGACCGTGGCTCCCCAGCCAGGCCGGGCAGGCGGTCCTCCAGCTCGGCGACCCGGCCGGCTACCTCCCACCGGTCGCGGGCGTCCTGGTGCTGGCCGCCTACACCGCCGTCCTGCTGGCCGCCGCTGCCCGGGTGGTCAGCCGCCGCGACCTCTGATCCCCGGGACCGGGCACCGGGCCGGACGCGCGAGACCCCGCCCGGTGGTCCGGACGGGGTCTCGACGTGCTGGTGGGCAAGGGGGGAGTTGAACCCCCACGTCCTTCCGGACACACGGACCTGAACCGTGCGCGTCTGCCATTCCGCCACTTGCCCTGGCGAGGAACGACCTTAGCAGCCGGCCGGCCGCAGCCGGCGGAGGGGGCCCCGTCGCGGCGGGCGGCCCGCGTGGCGCGTCGCGTCGCGGGCCGGTCACCGCCCGTCGGCACGGCTAGGATCGTCGGGAGGACCATCGGTACCGGGTGAGGTGGAGGAGCGACTGTGGGCGTGCTGCAGCGCTTCGAGCGACGCCTCGAGGGGATGGTCGGCGTCGCCTTCGCCCGCCTGTTCAAGGGCAAGGTCCACCCCGCCGAGATCGCCAAGGCCCTGCAGCGGGAGGCCGACGAGCAGCGCTCCGTCATGGGCGAGGGCCGCGTGCTGGCGCCCAACGTCTACGACGTGCGGCTGGGTCCCACCGACTACGAGAACCTCGCCGAGTGGTCCGAGCAGCTGGCCGCCCAGCTCGCCGACATGGTCTCCGAGCACATCGAGGGCGAGGGCTGGCAGGTCTTCGGCACCGTGCAGGTCCGCCTCGAGCGCGACGACGACCTGCCCACCGGGGTCTTCGAGGTCAGCTCGCACGTCGCCGACCCCGCGCGGCCGGGCTCCCGCGCCGACGGCGCCGTTGTCCCGCCGCCCCCGCCGATGACCGGCTCCGGCGCGGTCCCGCCGCTGCCGCCGCTGCCCGGGCGGGTCGCCACCGACACCGGCCGGCAGCACCCGTCGGTGGTCGGCCGCGCCGGCTCCCGGCCCGGCGTGACGCACGTGCTCGTCGTCGACGGGCCCGGCACCCGGCACGAGCTGACCACCGGCCGCAACGTGATCGGCCGCGGCACCGACGCCGACATCCGGCTGCCCGACACGGGCGTGAGCCGCAAGCACGTCGACGTCGTCCTGGAGAGCGGCACCGCCGTCGCCGAGGACCTCGGCTCGACCAACGGCACGCTGGTCAACGGCCGCCGGATCAGCCGGCAGGCACTGTCCGACGGCGACGTCATCCGCATCGGGCACTCCGTGCTGGTGTACCGGCAGGACGGCACGTGAGCGGGCGCCGGTCGTGACCGCCGAGATCGTCCTGCAGCTGTTCCGCTTCGGGTTCCTGCTGCTGCTGTGGCTGTTCATCTTCGCCGCGTTCCGCGTGGTGCGGGCCGACCTGTTCGGCGGCCGCGCCGGGCGGGTGGCCTCGGTGCCCCCGCGCGCCGCCGCCCCCGGCCGGCGGCGCGGACGCGGCCCGCGCACGCTGGTCGTGACCGCCGGCCCGCTGACCGGTACCAAGATCACCCTCGGGGAGCAGCCGATCCTCATCGGCCGCGCCGACGACTCCACGCTCGTCCTCACCGACGACTTCGCCAGCTCCCGGCACGCGCGGCTGACCAACCGGGGTGGACAGTGGTACGTCGAGGACCTCGGCTCCACCAACGGCACCTACCTGGACCAGCAGCGGGTGCAGGGGCCGTTGCTGGTGGCTCCCGGCCAGCCGATCCGCATCGGCCAGACCGCCCTGGAGCTGCGCGGATGACCTCGCTGACGACCACGACGACGCACGCGCCGACGACGGGCGCGACGACCACGGGGAGCGACCGAGCAGACGTGAGCAGGGTCCGATGAGTCTCGCGCTGCGCTACGCCGCCCGCTCCGACCGCGGTCTGGTCCGCGGCAACAACCAGGACTCGGTGTACGCCGGGCCCCGGCTGCTGGCCGTGGCCGACGGCATGGGCGGCCACGCGGCCGGCGACGTCGCCAGCAAGGTCGTGATCGCCGCCCTCGAGCACCTCGACGACGACGCGCCCAGCGGCGACATGCTGCAGGCGCTGCGCGAGGCGGTCTTCGACGGCAGCGAGCACCTGCGCGAGGTCATCCGCGAGTCGCCGCAGCTGGAGGGCATGGGCACCACGCTCACCGCCGTCCTGTTCGCGGGCGGCCGGATCGCCCTGTGCCACGTCGGCGACTCCCGCGCCTACCTGCTGCGCGACGGCGTCCTCACCCAGATCACCCACGACGACACGTTCGTGCAGACGCTCATCGACGACGGCCGGATCACGCCCGAGGAGGCCAACCACCACCCGCAGCGCTCGCTGCTGCTGCGGGCCCTCAACGGCCAGGACGTCGACCCCGACCTGTCGATGCGCGAGGCCCGCGCCGGCGACCGCTACCTGCTGTGCTCCGACGGGCTGTCCGGTGTGGTCAGTGAGGAGACGCTGGCCCACGCGCTCGAGGACCCCGACCCCCAGTCGACCGCCGACCGGCTGGTCGAGCTCGCGCTGCGCAGCGGCGGCCCGGACAACATCACCGTGATCGTCGCCGACGTCGTCGAGGACAACGGCTCGGGCAGCATGGACCCGGTCGTCGACGGCGCCGCCGGCGACAACCGCGGGCAGCGCGAGGTCGACCCCCGCTCGGCCGCGGGGCGGGCGGCCCTCGCCGATCCGCCGCCGGTCCCGCCACCCGCGCCGACCGCACCCACGGCCGCTGCTCCCCCCGACCGTCGCCGCTCCCGGCGGCGGTTGTTCGTCGCTGGGGGCGCGGTGCTCCTCCTGGTGGGCGCCGGCATCGCCACCTGGCTGTGGGTCCTCACGCACTGGTTCGTGGGCGTGGCGGCGGCCGCCGACGGCAGCGACCACGTGGCGGTCTTCCGCGGGTTCAACGCCGACCTGCTCGGGCTCGACCTCTACCGCGTCGACGAGGTCACCGACATCCCGCTCGAGGACCTGTCGTCCTACGACCAGAACAGCGTCCGGCAGGGCATCGACGCCGACGACGTCGACGACGCCCAGCGCATCGTCGACGACCTGCACGCGGCCGCCGTCCCCGAGTGCCCGGCCGGGGTGACCGAGGAGCGGTCCTCCGACAGCCCCGCCTCCAGCGCGGCGCCGTCCGACCTGTCCCCGCTCCCCACCGAGGGTGGCCTGCCGGTCCCCCCGTCCGAGTCCTCCCCGACGTCGCCGAGCCTCTCGACGTCCTCCTCGACCACGGGGCCCGAGCCGGGGGTGGACTGCCGGGAGGCGGAGTGATGGGCAGCCCCTCCACCGACCCCCGGGCCGCGCTCCCCGGCACGGTCGTCCCGAAGCGGCGCAACACCGAGCTGGCGCTGCTGGGCTTCGCCGTGCTCATCACCCTCGCGGCGCAGTGCATCGTCGACATCACCCTCACCGGCTCGCTGCGCCCGGAACTGGCCACCTTCGGCGGCTGGTTCGCCGCGCTGTGGCTGGTGGTGCACCTGGTGGTCCGCCGCTTCGCGCCCTACGCCGACCCGCTGCTGCTGCCCGCCGTCGCGGTGCTCTCGGGCCTGGGCCTGACGATGATCCACCGGCTCGACCTGGCCGGCCTGCAGGTCGACGCCGAGGCCACCCGCGAGGACGCCCCCGTCCAGCTGCTGTGGGCCACCGTGGGCGTCGCGCTGTTCGTCGCCATCCTCGTGGTCCTCCGCGACCACCGGCTGCTGTCGCGCTTCGCCTACACCCTCGGCCTGGTCGGCCTGGTGCTGCTCGCGCTGCCCGCGGTGCTGCCCGCGTCGGTCTCGGAGGTCTACGGCGCCAAGATCTGGATCCGCGTCGCCGGGTTCAGCATCCAGCCCGGCGAGTTCGCCAAGATCTGCCTGATCGTCTTCTTCGCCGCCTACCTGGTCGACAAGCGCGACGTCCTGGCCCTGGCCAGCCGCCGCGTCGCCGGGCTGGAGCTGCCCCGCGGCCGCGACCTGGGCCCGGTGCTCGCCGTCTGGGTGGTGTCGATCCTCGTGCTCGTCTTCGAGCGCGACCTGGGCAGCTCGCTGCTGCTGTTCGGCATCTTCGTGGTGATGCTCTACATCGCCACGGAGCGGGCCAGCTGGCTGCTCATCGGCCTGGGCCTGTTCGCCGCCGGGGCGTTCCTCGCCTACCAGCTGTTCGGGCACGTCCGGGTCCGCGTCGACACCTGGCTGGACCCCTTCGCCTACCGCGACGAGGGCGGCTACCAGCTCGTCCAGTCGCTGTTCGGCCTGGGCACCGGCGGGCTGTTCGGCGCCGGGCTCGGCGGCGGCCGCCCCGACCAGGTGCCGGTGGCCAAGAGCGACTTCATCGCCTCCGCGCTCGGCGAGGAGCTGGGCCTGTTCGGCCTGGTCGCGGTCATCGTGCTGTACCTGATCCTGGTCGAGCGCGGCCTGCGGACGTCGCTGGTCGTGCGTGACGCCTTCGGCAAGCTGCTCGCCGGCGGGCTGTCCTTCGCCATCGCCTGGCAGCTCTTCGTCGTCCTCGGCGGCGTCACCGGCCTGCTGCCGCTGACCGGCCTGACGACGCCGTTCGTCGCCTACGGCGGCTCGTCGCTGGTGGCCAACTTCGGCCTGGTCGCCATCCTGGTGCGCATCAGCGACGCCGCCCGCCGCCCGGCCACCCCGCCCGCCCCGCCGAAGCAGGCGCTGGGCGAGGCCCCGACCGAGGTCGTGAGCTCGTGAACGCCCCGCTGCGACGGGTGGCGATCAGCGTGCTGGTGCTGTTCACGCTGCTGATCGTCAACGTCAACTACATCCAGGTCGTGCGCTCCGACGAGCTGCGCGAGGACTCCGGCAACACCCGCGTGCTCACCGAGGAGTACTCGCGCGAGCGCGGGTCGATCGTGGTCGACGGCACCGAGGTGGCGCTGTCGGTGCCCACCCAGGACACGCTGAAGTACCTGCGCCAGTACCCGCAGGGGCCCACGTACGCGGCGGTCACCGGCTACTACTCGCTCATCTACAACAGCTGGCAGATGGAGCGGGCGGCCAACGACGTGCTCACCGGCTCCGACGCGCGGCTGTTCACCCGCCGGCTGGCCGACCTGTTCACCGGCCGCGACCCGGCCGGCGGCGACGTCGTCCTGACCCTGGACCCGGGCGTCCAGGAGGCCGCCATGGCCGGCCTGGAAGGGGTGACCGGCGCCGTCGTCGCGCTGGACCCGTCCACCGGCGCGGTGCTGGGCATGGCCAGCACGCCCACCTACGACCCCGCGCAGCTGTCCAGCCACGACCCGCAGGCGATCCGCGACTACGCCGCCGAGCTCGACGCGCTGGAGGCCGACCCGCGGCTGAACCGCGCGATCCAGGACAACTACCCGCCCGGCTCGGTGTTCAAGGTGATCGTGTCGGCCGCGGCGCTGGCGACCGGGGAGTACACCCCCGACACCGTCGTCCCGGCGCCGGACACGCTCACCCTGCCGGGCACCTCGACCCAGCTGCGCAACTTCGGCAACTCCTCGTGCAGCAGCAGCCAGGAGCAGTCGCTGATCGACGCGCTGACCATCTCCTGCAACACCGCCTTCGCCCAGCTGGGCATCGACCTCGGTGAGGACCGCGTGCGCGAGATGGCCGAGGCCTTCGGCATGACCGGCGAGGGACTGGACATCCCGCTCGAGGTGGCCGGCAGCAGCGTCGGCGACATCGAGAGCGAGGCGGCGCTCGGGCAGAGCTCGATCGGCCAGCGCGACGTGCGGATGACCCCGCTGCAGGCGGCCATGGTCGCCGCCGCCGTGGGCAACGACGGGACCCTGATGACGCCCTACCTGATCGACCAGGTGCGCGCCCCCGACCTGACGGTCCTCGACCAGGCCGACCCGGAGACGTTCTCCGAGCCGGTCACCCCCGAGGTCGCCGACCAGCTGCAGGAGATGATGGAGAGCGTCGTCGCCAACGGCAGCGGCCGGGCCGCCCGCATCGCGGGGGTGACCGTCGCCGGCAAGACCGGGACCGCGCAGGTCTCCGGGGACGTCCCCGACCACAACTGGTTCGTCGGCTTCGCCCCGGCCGACGACCCGCAGATCGCCGTCGCGGTGTTCGTCGCGAACGGCGGGGGTACCGGCGGGGACGTCTCCGCACCGATCGCCGGCGACGTGATGCAGGCCTACCTCGAGGGTCAGGGGGGCTGATGGCCCTGTCCACCGGCACCATCCTGGCCGGCCGCTACGAGATCACCGAGCCCATCGCCACCGGCGGCATGGGCGAGGTGTGGCGCGCCCGCGACCGGGTGCTGGACCGGGTCGTCGCCGCCAAGGTGCTGCGCAGCGAGTTCACCGGCGACCCCAGCTTCGTCGCCCGGTTCCGCAACGAGGCCCGGCACACCGCGGCGCTCTCGCACCCGAACATCGCCTCGGTCTACGACTACGGCGAGAGCACCGACGAGCGCGGGCACCAGCTGGCGTTCCTCGTCATGGAGCTGGTCGAGGGCAAGCCGCTGGTGACGATCCTCCACGAGGAGGGCCGGCTGCCGGTCGACTGGACGCTGCACGTGCTCGGGCAGTCCGCCGACGGCCTGTCCGCAGCGCACGCCGCCGGGGTGGTGCACCGCGACATCAAGCCGGGCAACCTCATCGTCCGGCCCGACGGCGTGGTCAAGCTGACCGACTTCGGCATCGCCCGCACCCGCGACGCGACGCCGCTGACCCGCACCGGCATGGTCGTGGGCACCGCGCAGTACCTCTCCCCCGAGCAGGCGCAGGGCATGGAGGTCACCGCCGCCTCCGACGTCTACTCGCTGGGCGTGGTGGGCTACGAGTGCCTCACCGGCGGGCGGCCCTTCGACGGCACCTCGCAGGTCGCCATCGCGCTGGCGCACATCAACCGGACGCCCCCGCCGCTGCCGGCGGAGATCCCCCCGCAGGTCCGCCTGCTCATCGAGCGGGCGCTGGCGAAGGACCCGCGCGACCGGTTCGCCGACGGCGCCGCCTTCGCCGCCGCGATCCGCTCGGTGGCCGGCGGCAACGGGCTAGGCCCGGCGACCGCGGCGACCGGGGCGCCGTCCACCGGCCTCGCGGCGGCGACCACCGAGGTGATCCCGGAGGTCGACGGCGACGGCACCCGGGTGCTGGGCGGGCCGGTGGCCGGTGCCGCCGCCGGCGCCGCCGCGGTGGCCGGCCCGCGCACCGGGGGCCGGCACGCGGCCGGGGCGCGCACCATGCCGCCGCTGCAGGGCCCGCCGGTCGACGATGACGACGACCGCGGCCGGGTCGCGGCCGGCGCGCCGCGCGGCGGCAACCGCCGGTGGGCGGTGGTCCTGGCGTCGCTCGCGCTGGTCGCGGCGCTCGTCGCCGGCGCCTGGTTCCTCCTGTCCGGCAACGGCGAGGGCGAGGGCGGCACCACCGCCGACCCCACCGCGACCAGCAGCGCGCCGACCGGCGGCTCGGCCGACCCCACCCAGGACCTCGTCACCATCCCCGCGGCCGCGCAGTACCTCGGGGAGGACGCCGACGACGTCGAGGCCGTGCTGCGCGAGGCGGGCCTCGACGTCGCCCGTGTCGACGCCACCGACGAGGACCTCGCCGCCGCAGGGATCGAGCTGAGCGCCGGGGACGTCGCCGCGGTCGACCCGGCGGGCATCCCGGTCCCCCGCGGCACCACCGTCACGCTGTCGGTGGCCCAGCAGGACTACAGCCCCGAGGTGGCCGAGGAGCCGGAGGACTCCGGCAGCGGCGACGACCAGGGCGGTGAGGACACCGGCGACCAGGGTGGCGACGGCACCGGCGGCCAGGGCAACGGCGGCGGGGGCGGCGGTCAGACCCAGTCGTCGGGCCCGACCCGGTCCTCCACCTCGTCGTCGGCGAGCAGCAGCTCGTCGTCGGCCCCGTCGACCACGACGCCGAGCAGTCCGCCGGCGACCCAGGGCGGCACCACGGCGCCGCCACCGACGGCGGACCCCACGACCGGGGACGACGGGACGACCGACGGGACCGGCACCGACCCGGACACCGGCGGGGGGACCGGGGCCGGAGCCGGCGCGGGGGCCGGGTCCTGGACGCCCGGCCCGGCGTCCGCTGGGGCTGCCGGGGCCGGCGGTACGCAGTAGTGACACCGCTCCTCCGCGGTGCCCGCGTCACGGGCTCCCCCGCCGTTAGGCTGCCCGCCGGGACCGGGGACGGCCCCGCCGCTCCTCCGTGTCCGGGTCCGCCCGCGCCGCACCACCGCACCGCCCGAGAGGACCACCGATGACCACCCCCCAGGTTCTCGGCGAGCGCTACGAGATCGGCGGGGTGCTCGGCCGCGGCGGCATGGCGGAGGTGCACCGCGGGCGCGACCTGCGGCTGGGTCGCGAGGTCGCGGTCAAGGTGCTGCGCAGCGACCTGGCGCGCGACCCCTCGTTCCAGGTGCGGTTCCGGCGGGAGGCGCAGGCGGCCGCGTCGCTCAACCACCCGGCGATCGTGGCGGTGTACGACACCGGCGAGGACCGCACGAGCACCGGCGCGACGCCCTACATCGTCATGGAGTACGTCGAGGGCGAGACCCTGCGCGACGTGCTGCGCCGCGACGGCGTCCTGGCGCCGGAGCGGGCGATGAGCCTGACCGCCGACATCTGCGCCGCCCTCGACTTCAGCCACCGCAACGGCATCGTGCACCGCGACGTGAAGCCGGGGAACGTGATGATCACGCCCGACGGCTCGGTCAAGGTCATGGACTTCGGCATCGCCCGCGCCGTCTCCGACTCCGCCGCGACGATGACCTCCACGGCCGCCGTCATCGGCACCGCGCAGTACCTCTCCCCCGAGCAGGCCCGCGGCGAGTCGGTCGACGCCCGCTCCGACGTCTACTCGGTCGGCTGCCTGCTGTTCGAGCTGGTGACCGGGGCGCCGCCGTTCACCGGCGACTCGCCGGTGTCGGTGGCCTACCAGCACGTGCGGGAGGACCCGCGGCTGCCGTCGTCGATCAACCCGCGGGTGCCGCCGGACCTCGACGCGATCGTCCTCAAGGCGCTGAGCAAGAACCCGGCCAACCGCTACCAGTCGGCCGCGGAGATGCGCAACGACCTGCTCCGGGCGCTGGCCGGGCAGCGGGTCGAGGCCACCCCCGTCATGGGCGACGACGAGAAGACCACCATCCTCGGCGCCACCCCGGCCGGCTACGGCGCCGGCGACTGGGACGACGACGAGGCGGCCGGCCGGCGCCGGCGCAACCGCGTCATCGCCGCCGTCGTCGGGGCCCTGGTGCTCATCGGCGCCGTCGTCGGGGTCGCGCTGCTGGTCGACTCCGGTGGCGAGGACGACCCGGCACCGGAGGCCACCACCACGCAGGTCACCGTCCCGGCGCTGGTCGGGGAGCAGCAGGCCGACGCCGAGGCGGCGCTGCGGGAGGCCGGCCTGACCGTCGGCGAGGTGACCCAGCAGGTCACCGACGACGACGCCGCCGTCGGCACGGTGCTCGACAGCGACCCGGACAGCGGGGCGCAGGTCCCGGAGGACACCACGGTGGCCCTCACCGTCGGTGTCGCCCCCGACACCGCGACGATGCCGCAGGTCGTCGGCCTCGACGAGGACCGGGCCAGGACGGCGCTGGAGAACGCCGGCCTGACCGGCAACGTCAACTCCGACCAGGCCGACTCGCTCGAGGCCGAGGGCACGGTCGTCGCGGTGGACCCCGAGGAGGGGACGGCGGTCGACCCGGACACCACCGTGACGCTGTCGGTCTCCGACGGCACCGCGGCCGTCCCCGACGTCACCGGCCAGGAGCAGAGCGCGGCCACCCAGGCGCTGCGCGCGGAGGGGTTCACCAACGTCACGACCGAGGAGGTCGACTCCGACCAGCCGGCCGGGACCGTCGTCGCCACCGCTCCCGCGGCCGGCCAGCAGGCCGCCGCCGACGACCAGATCACCCTGCAGGTGTCCGGCGGACCGGCACCGATCGAGGTCCCCGACGTCGTCGGTGACCAGCAGGCGGCAGCTCAGCAGGCGTTGCAGGCTGCCGGTTTCACCAACGTGACGGTTGCGACGACACCCGCCACCGACCCGGGCGACGTGGGGGTGGTCGTGTCCGTCACCCCCCCGCCCGGCACCGCGGTCGCTGCTGACCAGCAGATCGTCCTGACCTTGGGAGCCCCTCCGACCGGGACCCCGAGCAACCCGAGCACGGAGACCCCCAGCGGGAACTGATCGTCCCTGAGACGTAGTGAGGGCCCCTCCCGGACGGGAGGGGCCCTCACTGCGTCACCGGGGCGTCAGGAGACGGCGGCGGAGAGGCGACGCGCACCGGCCGCGGCGGCCTCGACGACGGCCTCGTCCGGGGCCAGGCCGCACGCGGCCAGCCACGTGGCCAGCATCCGGTGGCCCCCCTCGGTGAGCACCGACTCGGGGTGGAACTGCACCCCCTCGACAGGCAGCTCGCGGTGCCGCAGCGCCATGACGATGCCCGACGGCGTGGTGCCGGTGACCTCGAGCTCGGCGGGGACGGTCTCCCGGTCGACGGCGAGGGAGTGGTAGCGGGTGGCGGTGAACGGCGAGGGCAGGCCGGCCAGGACGCCCACGCCGTCGTGCACCACCTCGCTGGTCTTGCCGTGCAGCAGCTCGGGCGCGCGGACCACCTCGGCGCCGAAGGCCTCCGCGATGGCCTGGTGGCCCAGGCACACGCCGAGCACCGGGGTGCCGGCCTCGGCGGCGGCGCGCACCATCGGCACGGTCACACCGGCACCGGCGGGCGTGCCCGGGCCGGGGGACAGCAGCACCCCGGCGACGTCGAGGTCGGCGAGCTCGTCGACCGTCACCGCGTCGTTGCGGCGCACCACGCACTGCACACCGAGCTGGCCGAGGTACTGGACCAGGTTGTAGACGAAGCTGTCGAAGTTGTCGACGACGAGGACCGGGCGGCTCACGGTCCCTGTGTACACGCGCGCGGCTCAGCCGTCAGCGGCTGTGGCGTAGGCCATGTCCAGCGGCGCGGTGTAGGCCGGCAGCAGGACCTCCGGCCGGTCCCGCACGGCGAAGGCGAGACCGAAGTCCTCGACCGCCTGCCGGAAGACCGCCACCTGCGGGGAGGCGTCGAGCTGGGCCCGGACGGCGGCGGGGTCCACGACGGCGGTCACGACGAACGGCGGCGACCAGGTCCGGCCGTGCAGCAGCAGCACGTTGCCCACGCAGCGGACGGCGCTGGTCGCGATGAGCCGCTGGTCCATGATCGCCACGCCGTCGGCACCGGCAGCCCAGACGGCGTTGACCACGGCCTGGACGTCGGACTGGTGGATGACGACGTCGTCGGGACGGGCACCGGCCGGCAGGCTGCCGTCGGGCCGGCGCGGGGCGTCGTCCAGGGTGATCTCCACCCCCCGGCCCCGCAGCGCCACCACGCCCGCCGAGACCGAGCCCTGATCGCCGTCGGCCTGCGCGGCGGCGACCGCGCCGTCGCGGCCGGCGGCCTGGTCGGTGAGCACCTGGCCCTGCCGCCGCAGCTCCGCGAGCTGGGTCTCCTGCTCGGCGATGACCTCGTTGCGCTCGGCGATGAGCGCCGAGAGCTCGGTGACGTCGCCGGCGCGCAGGTCCGACCCCTGCGCGGTCTGGCCCGAGGTGGCGAACAGCAGCCCCGCGGCCAGCGCGACCACCGGCACGAGCGCGCCCCAGGCGGTCCGCCGGCGCCGGACCGGTCCCGGTCCCGCGGCCGGGGACTCCGAGGGCGTCACGGGGGCTCCAGGAGGACGGGAGGGACGGCGCGACGCCCGGCAGGACGGTCGGCGCGACCGGGGTGGTCGTCTCGCAGCTTAGGCTGGGAGGCGATCGTGCCGGTCGCGACGGACCGGCACCCCGAGCGAGTCAGCAGGAGTCGGTCCCGGTGCCCAAGTCCAAGGTCCGCAAGAAGTCGGTCTACACGCCGCCGGAGGGCGTGCTGCAGTCGCGCTCCGCGGCCGCCCGCGCCGTCCAGCCCAGCCCCCGCTGGTACGCGCCGCTCATGGTCACGCTCATGCTGCTCGGCCTGCTGTGGATCGTCGTCTACTACGTGGCCGGTGACCGGATCCCCTTCATGGTCTCGCTGTCGGCGTGGAACTTCGCCATCGGCTTCGGGGCGATGGTCGTCGGGCTCGTCATGTCGATGCGCTGGCGCTGACACCGGGCCTCTGCCGCCCCGTTCCGGCACGTCACCAGGCCCCCGTCCCTCCCGGGACGGGGGCCTGGTGCGTCCCGGGACCCCTACACCAGCCCTGCGCCGGGCCCGGCCGGGGGGTGTGGACCGCTGTGCACAGGCCGTCGGTGGATCCACAGATCGACATGACGTTCCGCCCCCAGGGTTGTCCACCACATGTGGAGAACGCCTGTTCGACAGCACCGCGCTGACCTGCGCCTATGCCAGAGGTGGGACTCGTGTGGCCTGGAGGACGGCCGCATAACTACAGGTCTGTGCTTTGTCCCCAGCTGTGTACCCAGCTGTGGACGAGTCGACATGACCGCAGGCACCGGACGGTCACGCACCGCGAGCGGGTGGGTGCTGTCGAGGAGTCGACACGCGCGCCGAACAGGGCATATCCCCAGTGACGACCCCTCGTCCCCAGCCCCGCGTCCCTGTGGACGGAGCCGACGGCGGTGTGTCCACCGGCCTGGGAGGGTGGGGACGTGCAGTGGTCGGCGCGGACGGCGGAGACGGTCGTGCTCGGGACGGGCGGCGTGCTGCTGGTGCTGGCCGCGCTGACCCTCGACACCGCCGGCCGGGTGCTGGTCGGCGCCGCCGGGGTCCTGCTGCTCGCGCTGGTGCTGCGCGACGTCGTCCTCCGGCCGCGGCTGTCGGCCGGTCCCGGCGGCGTCGTGGTCCGGACCCTGGCCGGGCACACCCGGCTGGCCTGGCCGGGCCTGAGGGTGCGGCTGCGGGACACCCGCCGGCTGGGGGTGCGTTCGCAGCTGCTCGAGCTCGACACCGCCAGCGGCCCGGACGACGACGGCACGCTGGTCCTGCTGGGCCGCCGCGACCTGGGCGCCGACCCGGCCGCCGTCGCGCTGGCCCTGGAGGCGCTGCGCCCGGGGTGACGCGGGCCGTCAGCCCAGGACGGTCACCGGCACGGGCACCACGAGGACCAGGACGACCAGCACGACCGCGAGGGCGGCCAGTGCGGCGGCCTGCAGCGCGACGCGGCGCCGGGTGAGCACGAGCAGCGTGGTGGCGACCAGGCCCGCGACCAGGCCGCCGAGGTGCCCGAGCAGGGACACGTTGGGCAGGAAGCTGATGACGACGTTGATGGCCAGCAGGGTCAGCAGGCCACGCAAGTCCTGGCGGGCGGCGACCATCAGCACGCCCAGGGCGCCGAGGAGCCCGTAGATCGCCGCCGAGGCGCCGGCGACGGGCCGGGCGGGGTCGCCGAACAGCTCGATGGCCACGGCGCCACCGAGTGCGGAGAGGAGGTAGACCGACAGGTAGCGCCACCAACCCAGCCGGGCCTCGATCTCGGGGCCGAAGAGCAGCAGACTGAGCATGTTGAGCAGCAGGTGGGTGATCCCGATGTGCAGGAACGCCCCGGTGATCAGCCGCCAGTCCTGGCCGTAGACGTCGACCAGCACGGGGACGAGCGAGAAGTCGGCGAAGACCGGCGAGCGGAAGTTGTCCAGCGGGCTCTCACCGACCGAGACCGCCGAGACGGCGGTGACGACGAAGACGACGAGGTTGACCGCCACGAGCGTGGCCGTGACGGGGCCGAAGCGCCGGCGCGCGGCGCTCCACCTCGAGACCGGCCGCGGCCGGCGCACCCCCGCGTTGCCCGCGCGGACGTCGTCGGGGCACTGGAAGCCAACCGACGCCGGCGTCATGCACTCCGGGCAGATGGGCCGGTCGCAGCGGGTGCAGCGGATGCCGGTGGGCCGGTCGGGGTGCCGGTAACAGGTGGCCGGCGGGGGCACCGGCGGCGGTGCGGCGCCGCCGGTGCCCTCGTCGGGTGGGGAGCTGGTCAGCTGCGCTGCACCTCGACCGACTGGATGACGACGTCCTCCACCGGCTTGTCGTTGCGGCCGGTGCGCACGGTGGCGATGCGGTCGACGACCTCACGGCTGGCCTGGTCGGCCACCTCGCCGAAGATCGTGTGCTTGCGGTTGAGGTGCGGCGTGGGGCCGACGGTGATGAAGAACTGCGAGCCGTTGGTGCCGGGCCCGGCGTTGGCCATGGCCAGCAGGTACGGGCGGTCGAAGGCGAGCTCGGGGTGGAACTCGTCGCCGAACTGGTAGCCGGGGCCGCCGAAGCCCTGACCGAGCGGGTCCCCGCCCTGGATCATGAACCCGCTGATGACGCGGTGGAAGATCGTCCCGTCGTAGAGCGGGTCGGTGGTCTTCGCGCGGGTGGCCGGGTGCGTCCACTCACGGCGGCCCTCGGCCAGGTCCGCGAAGTTCGCGACCGTCTTGGGCGCGTGGTCGGGGAACAGGTCGACGGTGATGTCGCCGTGGTTGGTGTGCAGCACCGCGCGGCGGGCGGGCGAGGTCGATTCGGTCACGCCCCCACTCTCCCATCCCCGCCGCCGGGCGGGCCGGGCCAGGTCAGGAGCGCGTCGGAGGAGTGGAGACGAGGGGAATCGAACCCCTAACCCCCGCCTTGCAAAGGCGGTGCTCTGCCAATTGAGCTACGTCCCCGGGGGTGCTGCCCGGAGTGGCCCCGGAACGGGGCCGCGGGTCAGCGGGTGGTGGGGCGGCTGACGGCGTCCGGGCCGCTCGTGGCCTCGTGCCAGAGGTCGGCCTCGGCCTTGCCGGTGCCGGCGGAGCGACGACGGAGGGCGGCGACGGCGCCGGCCGCCGCGGCGACCAGGGCCAGCTGCTTGAGCACTCGGTACCTCCTGGGAACGACCGCGGCCACGGACGGGGCCGCGCTGCCGCGGTGCCGTGGGCACCGGTTCACGGGTGGGCCTGGGAGGACTTGAACCTCCGGCCTCATCCTTATCAGGGATGCGCTCTAACCGCCTGAGCTACAGGCCCGTGGACCTCGACCAGCTTACAAGGCCGGTCCGGGGCCCCGGCGGGCGGGGCCCCGGCCGCTCAGTCCCGCTCGGCGAGGGTGACCTCGAGACCGCCCACGAGGTCGGCACAGAGGTTGTAGATGAACGCCGCGATCGTGGCCAGCGCCGTCATCAACACGATGTTGATGGCGCCGATGACCGCCGCGCCGCCGAAGACGATGCCCGGCGTGATGACGTCGCCGCCGCCCTCGCCGCCCGAGGACGTGCCGAGCTGGCCGAACAGGTCGTTGAGGGTGTCGAAGACGCCCAGGCCGGACAGGACGCCGTAGAGGACCCCGACCGCCACCATCCAGATGAAGAACAGCGCGATCGACAGGACCAGCGAGATCTTCAGCGCCGACCACGTGTCGATGTGCCGCAGTTGCAGCCGGGCCCGGCGCGGACCGCGGTTGCCACGGCCCTTGGCGGCGGGCCGGCCGGCCTGCTGGCCCGCCTGCTGGGGCGGCGCCTGCTGCGGCACGGCCTGCTGCGCGGGCGCCTGCTGCGGGGGCCGCGGGGCGGCCGTGGCCGGCGGTGCCACCTGCGTGACACCCGACGGCGGCGGCATCGTCGCGTCGGCCGGCCGCTGGTGCTGCTGCGCGACCTGCTGCGGGGCAGCGGACGGCGGCTGCGGCGGGGCCTGCTGCGCGGCCAGCCCGCCGGTGACCGGCTTGGTCAGGGACGCGCCCCCGCCGGCCGCGCTCGCGCCCGCGGGCGAGGCTCCGGACGGACCGGGGGTCTGACCGGTGACGGGCGCCGAACCCGTCGCCGGGGCTCCGTCCGCTCCGGCTGCGCCTTCCGGGCGGACCCCGGTGCGCACCGCCTGCGGCCGGTCGCTCATGCCGTTCTCCCGTTCGCCTGCGGCCCTCGCCGCGCTCTCGCGTCCGGGTGCCCCGGCGCGGTGCCGGAGGCGCCCGGGCGCCGGTCGTGTCCGTCATTGGGAGCCGGGGGTGGGGCGTGACCTGCCGTCACGCCCCACCGTGCTCCCGGTCTCACCCTAGGCGGCGGGCTCGTCGTTGTCCGTCGTCCGGGCGATCGCCACGATCGTCACGTCCTCGGGCAAGTTCATGAGCTTGACGCCCATGGTCGCGCGATCCTTGTTGTGGCGCACGCCGTTGACCGGCGTCCGGATCACCCCGCCGCCGGACGTGATGGCGTAGAGCTCGTCGCCGAGCCGCACCGACAGGGCCCCGACCAGGGCACCCTTGCGGGCCTTCGGGTCGGCGGTGAGCACGCCCTTCCCGCCGCGGCCCTGCGGCGGGTAGTTCTCGATGCCGGTCCGCTTGGCGAAGCCGCGCTCGGTGGCGACGAGGACGTCGACGCCCTCCTCGACCACGATCATCGACAGCAGCCGGTCCCCGGGGGACAGCGAGATCCCGCGGACGCCCTCGGTGGCCCGGCCCATCGGCCGCAGGGTCGCGTCGTCGGCCTTGAACCGGATCGACATCGCGGCCCGGGTGACCAGCAGCAGGTCCAGGTCGGGGTCGATGAGCGCGGCCCCGACCAGCTCGTCGCCCTCGCGCAGGTTGATCGCGATGACACCGCCGCTGCGCGGGCTGTCGAAGTCCGACAGCCGCGTCTTCTTGACCTGCCCGTTGGCCGTGGCCAGGACCAGGTACGGCGCGACCGAGTAGTCCTTGATCTGCATGACCTGGGCGATCCGCTCGTCGGGCTGGAACGCCAGGATGTTGGCCACGTGTGCGCCGCGGGCGGTGCGGTTGGCCTCGGGCAGCTCGTAGGCCTTGGCCCGGTAGACCCGGCCCTTGTTGGTGAAGAACAGGATCCAGTCGTGGGTGGAGCCCACGAAGAAGTGGTCGACGAGGTCGTCCTGCTTGAGGGCCGCCCCCATCACGCCCTTCCCGCCGCGGCGCTGCGACCGGTAGAGGTCGCTCTTGGTCCGCTTGGCGTAGCCGGTGCGGGTGATGGTGACGACGACCTCCTCCTCGGCGATGAGGTCCTCGACCGAGACGTCGCCCTCGTTGGCGACGAACTGGGTGCGCCGGTCGTCGCCGTACTTGTCGACGATCTCGGCCAGCTCGTCGCGGACGATCTGCCGCTGCCGATCCGGGGAGTCGAGGATCGCCTGCAGGTCGGCGATGCGGGCCTCGATCTCGGCCAGCTCGTCCATGATCCGCTGCCGCTCGAGGGCGGCCAGCCGGCGCAGCTGCAGGTCGAGGATCGCCGTCGCCTGGACCTCGTCGACCTCGAGCAGCTCCATGAGGCCGGTGCGGGCGGAGTCGGCCGAGGGGCTGTTGCGGATGAGCGCGATGACCGCGTCGAGCTGGTCGAGGGCCTTGGCGTAGCCGCGCAGGATGTGCGCGCGCTCCTCGGCCTTGCGCAGCCGGTAGCGGGTGCGCCGCTGGATGACCTCGATCTGGTGGAGCACCCAGTTGCGCACCAGCTCGTCGAGCCGCAGGGTCCGCGGGACGCCGTCGACGATCGAGAGCATGTTGCAGCCGAACGACGTCTGCAGCTGGGTGTGCTTGTAGAGGTTGTTCAGCACGACCTTGGCCACGGCGTCGCGGCGCAGCGTGATGACCAGCCGCCGGCCGACGCGGTCGCTGGACTCGTCGGCGATCTCGCTGATGCCCTGCAACCGGCCGTCCTTGACCGCCTCGGCGATCGACTCGGCCAGGTTGTCCGGGTTGACCTGGTAGGGCAGCTCGGTGACGACGAGCTGCACGCGGCCCCGCGCGTCCTCCTCGACGGTGACGACGGCGCGCATCTTCACCGAGCCACGGCCGGTGCGGTAGGCGTCCTCGATGCCCTCGCGGCCGACGATGAGGCCGTAGGTGGGGAAGTCGGGGCCCTTGACCCGCTCCATGCACGCGGTGAGCGCCTCCTCCGGCTCGGCGTCGGGGTGCTCGAGCACCCAGTACACCGCCTCGGCCACCTCGCGCAGGTTGTGCGGCGGCATGTTGGTGGCCATGCCGACCGCGATGCCGGCCGACCCGTTGATCAGCAGGTTCGGCACGCGCGCCGGCAGGACCAGCGGCTCCTGGGTGCGGCCGTCGTAGTTGGCCTGGAAGTCGACGGTCTCCTCGTCGATGCCGGCCAGCATCTCCATGGCCAGCGGCGTGAGCCGGCACTCGGTGTAGCGCATGGCGGCCGGCGGGTCGTTGCCCGGCGAGCCGAAGTTCCCCTGGCCGTCGATGAGCGGGTAGCGCATCGACCACGGCTGGGCCAGCCGCACGAGGGCGTCGTAGATCGCCGAGTCGCCGTGCGGGTGGTAGTTGCCCATGACCTCCGCGACCGGACGGGCGCACTTGACGTAGCCGCGGTCGGGGCGGAAGCCCTGGTCGTACATCGCGAACAGCACGCGGCGGTGCACCGGCTTGAGGCCGTCGCGGACCTCCGGCAGGGCGCGGCCGACGATCACGCTCATCGCGTAGTCGATGTAGCTGCGCTGCATCTCCTGCTGAAGGTCGACCGGCTCGACGCGGTCGCGGGCGGGTGTCTCGGTCACGTTTCAGATCTCCACGATCGGAGGACGATGTCGCTGGTCGGTGCTGGAAGACCCCCTCGCAGGGACCCTCCGCCTGCGCGGAGCGAGGCGGGGGGGTGCGAGGGGGTCCTTCCTCACACGTCGAGGAAGCGGACGTCCTTGGCGTTGCGGGTGATGAAGCTGCGGCGGGCCTCGACGTCCTCGCCCATGAGGATGCTGAACAGCTCGTCGGCGGTGGCGGCGTCGTCGAGGGTGACCTGCAGGAGCAGGCGGGACTCCGGGTTCATCGTGGTGTCCCAGAGCTCGCTGGCGTTCATCTCACCGAGCCCCTTGAACCGCTGGATCATCTCGTCGCGGACCTTGCGGCCCTCCTGCTTGCCGGCCGCCAGCAGCGCGTCGCGCTCCCGGTCGGAGTAGGCGTACTGGTCGCCCCACTTGCCGCCCCACTTGATCTTGTACAGCGGCGGCTGGGCCAGGTAGACGTGGCCGGCCTCGACCAGCGGCCGCATGAAGCGGAACAGCAGGGTGAGCAGCAGCGTGCGGATGTGCTGGCCGTCGACGTCGGCGTCGGCCATCAGCACGATCTTGTGGTACCGCAGCTTCGACAGGTCGAACTCGTCGTGGATGCCGGTGCCGAAGGCGGTGATCATCGACTGGACCTCGGTGTTCTTGAGCACCCGGTCGATGCGCGCCTTCTCGACGTTGATGATCTTGCCGCGGATGGGCAGGATCGCCTGGAACATCGAGTCGCGGCCGGACTTGGCCGAGCCGCCGGCCGAGTCGCCCTCGACGATGTAGACCTCGGAGTTGCGCGGGTCGGTCGACCGGCAGTCGGCCAGCTTGCCCGGCAGCGAGTTGTTGCTCAGCAGGTTCTTGCGGGCGAGCTTGCGGGCGTCCTGCGCGGCCCGCCGGGCCCGGGCGGCCGAGGCGGCCTTGGTGATGATGGTCTTGGCCTCGGCCGGGTTGGCCTCGAACCAGTGCGCGATCTGCTCGTTGCAGATGCGCTGCACGAAGCCCTTGACCTCGGTGTTGCCGAGCTTGGTCTTCGTCTGGCCCTCGAACTGCGGGTCGCCGATCTTGACCGAGACGATCGCCGCCAGGCCCTCGCGGATGTCCTCGCCGGTGAGCTTCTCGTCCTTCTCCTTGAGCAGCTTCTTCTCGACGGCGTAGCGGTTGACGATCGAGGTCAGCGCGGTGCGGAAGCCCTCCTCGTGGGTGCCGCCCTCGTGTGTGTTGATCGTGTTGGCGAAGGAGTAGACCGACTCGGAGTAGGCGTCGGACCACTGCATCGCGACCTCGACGCTCATCCGCATGTCGTTCTTGCCGACGCCCTCGTCGCCGAAGCCGAGGATCGAGCGGTGGATCGGGGTCTTCTTCGCGTTGATGTGACGGACGTAGTCCTCGAGGCCGCCGTCGTAGCGGTAGGTGATCTCGGTGGGCTCGAAGGCGGCGTCCTCGGCGCCCGGCGCGGTGGCCTCCAGGGCGACCGACTTCTCGTCGCCCAGCCCGGTGTCGGCCTTGCCGTGCCCGGGGCGCTCGTCGCGCAGGACGATGGTCAGGCCCTTGTTGAGGAAGGCCATCTCCTGCAGCCGGCGGCTGATGGTGTCGAACGAGTAGGTCGTCGTCTCGAAGATGCCGCCGTCGGCCCAGAAGGTGATCTGGGTGCCGCGCTTGGTGGTCGGGCCGACCTCCTCGAGCGGACCGGGCTTGGCCATGGCGTAGGACTGGTGCCACTCCTTGCCGTCCCGCCAGATGCGCACCTCGAGCGCGGTGGACAGCGCGTTGACGACGGTGACGCCGACGCCGTGCAGACCGCCGGAGACGGCGTAGCTCTTGCCGTCGAACTTGCCGCCGGCGTGCAGCACGGTCATGACGACCTCGACGGTCGGCCGCTTCTCGCGGGGGTGCAGGTCGACCGGGATGCCGCGGCCGTTGTCCTCGACCCGGACGCCGCCGTCGGCGAGCAGGGTGACGCGGACGGTGTCGCAGTAGCCGGCCAGCGCCTCGTCGACGGAGTTGTCGACGACCTCCCACACCATGTGGTGCAGGCCGCGCTCGCCGGTGGAGCCGATGTACATGCCGGGCCGCTTGCGGACCGCCTCGAGCCCCTCGAGGACGGTGATGGAGCTGCCGGAGTAGCTGGTGTCGGTCTGGGTCCGAGCGACCACGTGGGGCCCTTCTGTCGCGCAGCCGGCACGCGGGCACGGCCCGCGCGGGGAGGGTCCCGAGGGCGCACAGCGCCACTCAGCCGGATGCTGGGGATTCCTGCCGTCCATGTTACCGGGTCCACCGACAAGAACGGCGTCGTGCACGCCCTGACGACGCGTCTGCGCCACTCGCGGTACCGATCGCACCACCGGTCCTGCCCCCGGGCCCGACACGCCCGCCCAGGAGCGCTCACGGGCCGGAACCGGTCCGGCCGCCGGGCACCGGCCGCCGACCGCTCGCAGACTCGTCGACATGGAGTCCGCCGACCGCGCACTCACCTGTCTGGTCACCGGTGCCACCGGCTACGTCGGCGGCCGCCTCGTGCCCGAGCTGCTCGCCGCCGGCCACCGCGTCCGGGTGCTCGCCCGCTCGCCGGCCAAGCTGCGCGACCGGCCCTGGGTCGGAGAGGTCGAGGTCGCCGAGGGGGACGCCACCGACGAGGAGGCGGTGGCCCGGGCGTGCGCCGGCGTCGACGTCGTCTACTACCTCGTCCACTCCCTCGCGGCGGGTCGCGAGTTCGAGGAGCGGGACCGGCGGACCGCCGAGGTGATGGCCCGCGCCGTGCGCGGGGTCGGCGTCGGCCGGCTGGTCTACCTCGGCGGCCTGGAGCCGGCGGACGAGGAGCTCTCCCCGCACCTGCGCTCGCGCGCCGAGGTGGCCCGCGTGCTGCTCGACTCGGGCGTGCCGACGGTCGTGCTGCGCGCAGCGGTGGTCCTGGGGTCGGGGTCGGCGTCGTTCGAGATGCTGCGCTACCTCACCGAGCGGTTGCCGGTGATGGTCACCCCGCGGTGGGTGCACAGCCGCATCCAGCCGATCGCCGTCCGCGACGTGCTGCGCTACCTGGTCGGCTGCGCCACGCTGCCGCCCGACGTGCACCGCTGCTTCGACATCGGCGGCCCCGACGTCATGGACTACGCGCAGATGATGCAGCGCTACGCCGAGGTGACCGGCCTGACCCGGCGGCGGATCCTGCCGGTCCCGGTCTTCACGCCGTCGCTGTCGAGCCACTGGGTCGGCGTCGTCACGCCCGTGCCCGCCTCGATCGCCCGGCCGCTGGTGGAGTCGCTGCGCAACACCGTCGTCTGCTCCGAGCACGACATCGCGCGGTACGTGCCCGACCCGCCGGAGGGTCTGCTCGGCTTCGACGACGCCGTGCGGCTGGCCGTACAGCGGGTCCGGGACCACGACGTCGTCACGCGGTGGACCGGGGCCTCGGTGCCCGGCGCGCCGTCGGACCCGCTGCCCAGCGACCCCGACTGGGCCGGCGGCAGCCTCTACCTCGACGAGCGGACGCGGGAGACGGACGCCGCGCCCGAGGCGCTGTGGCGGGTGGTCGAGGGGATCGGCGGGGAGACCGGCTGGTACAGCTTCCCGCTGGCCTGGGAGGTGCGCGGCTGGCTGGACCGGGCGGTCGGCGGGGTCGGCCTGCGCCGTGGCCGGCGGCACCCCCGCGACCTCCACGTCGGCGACGCCCTGGACTGGTGGCGGGTCGAGGAGCGCGAGGAGGGCCGGCTGCTGCGGCTGCGCGCGGAGATGCGGCTACCGGGCCTGGCCTGGCTGGAGTTCCACGTGGAACAGGGCGGGGATGGGCGCGCCCGGCTGCGGCAGAGGGCGACGTTCCACCCGCACGGCCTGCTCGGCCACCTCTACTGGTGGAGCATCTCGCCGTTCCACGGGATCGTCTTCGGCAGCATGGTCCGCAACATCACCCGCGCCGCCGAGGCCCTCGACGAGACCGGGGACATGCGGGCCGGGCAGGCCGCATAGCGGTGCACCTGGTCGGCTGCCGGGCTCCACGGCGGTGGACCTCACCGCCCGCGGCGGCCCTCGCCCCGCGGTGCCCGACCTCACGCTGCAGAGCGAGGTCGGGCACCGCGGGGCGGGGGCGGGCGTCGCCAGCCCCCGCCGTGCTCCCCACGGCGGCGCTCACACCAGCAGCTGGGCGGAGGCGAGCTCGCGGTAGAGCGGGCTGGTCCCGAGCAGCTCCTCGTGCGTGCCGCGCGCGACCACGCGACCGGCGTCGAGCACCACGATCTGGTCGCTGTCGAGCACGGTCGACAGGCGGTGGGCGACCACCAGCAGCGCCCGGTCGGCGGCCGCGGCGGCCAGCGTCTCGCGCAGCAGCCCCTCGTTGCGGGCGTCGAGGCTGGCGGTGGGCTCGTCGAGCAGCAGCAGCGCCGGACGGGACAGCAGCGACCGGGCGATGGCCAGCCGCTGCCGCTCGCCGCCGGAGAGCAGCACGCCCTCGTCACCGACCGGGACGTCGAGCCCGCGCGGTGAGCGCTGCACGACGCCGGTGAGGCCGACGTCGGCGAGCACCGCCCACAGCTCGTCGTCGGCGGCGGCCGGCGCGGCGAGCAGCAGGTTCTCCCGCACCGTGCCGGCCAGCACCGGCGCCTCCTGCTCGACGTAGCCCAGCTGGGCGCGCAGCGCGGACCGCGGCAGCCGGCGGACGTCGGTGCCGGCCCACCGGATCGTGCCGCCGGTCAGCGGGTAGAAGCCCTCGACCAGCGCCAGCACCGTCGACTTGCCCGCCCCCGACGGCCCGACCAGCGCCACCCGGCTGCCGGCCGGCACGGTGAGCGAGACCCCGTCGAGGACCGCGGTCCCGTCCGGGTAGGCGAAGGAGACGTCGTCGAGCTCGAGCAGCGGCACGCCCGGCGCCGGCACCCGGGGCGCCGTCGTGGCGCCGCCGACCTCGGGGGCGTCGTCGCGCTCGGGCTCGAGGACGAGGACCTCCTGGATGCGGGCCAGCGCACCCAGCCCGGTCTGCAGCTGCGTCCACGCCGACACCGCCTGGCCCAGCGGCATGACCAGCAGGAACAGGTAGAGGATGAACGCGACCAGGTCGGCGACGGCGATCGAGCCGGTGGCCACTCGGTAGCCGCCCAGCCCCAGGACGGCGAGGAACGCACCCTGGACGGCGATCGAGCCGGCCGGCGCCACGAGCGCCTGCACCCGGGCCACCGACACCCCGGCGCGGTAGGCGCGCTCCGCGCTGGTCCCGACGGCGTCGACCTCGCGCGCGGTGGCGCCGCTGGCCCGGATGGTGCGCACCGCCGACAGCGCCCGCTCGACGGCCGCCGTCATCGCGCCGACCTCGTCCTGCGCCCGGCGGGAGAGCCTCCGCACCCGCCGGCTGCTGAGCACCACCACGGTCATGCCGACCGCGACGGCGGTGACGGTGACCAGCAGCAGCCAGACGTCGACCAGCGCCATCGCCGCCAGCGCCCCGACGGCGACCACCGCGGAGCCGGCCACCTCGACCACACCGGAGGTCACCGTGGCCCGCAGCAGGGTGGTGTCCGCGCCGACGCGGGACATCAGGTCCCCGGTGCGACGCCGGTCGTACTCGGCGACCGGCAGCCGCAGCAGCCGGTCGGCGACCGTCCGGCGGGTGGAGAGGACCACGCCCTCCCCGGTCCGCTGCAGCAGGTAGGACTGCACCGCGTCGAGCACCGCCCCGGCGACGAGCACCAGCAGGAGCAGGGCGACGGCGGGCAGCAGCGGGTCACCGGCGCCGACCGCGGCGATCACCCGCCCGGTCAGCGCCGGCTGCGCGAGTGCGGCCGCCGCACCCACCAGTGAGAGCCCGGCGGCCAGCAGCAGCGGCCGGCGGTGCGGCCGGACCAGCGGCAGCAGCTCGCGCAGGCCGGCGGCCGGCGCCGACTCGGCGGTGGTTCCGGGAGTGGTCCCGGCAGTGGTCATCGAGGCGTCAGAAGACGCCGGCGAGCGCGGCCACCATCGCGCCCAGCAGGCGGGCGTGGTGCTCGATCAGCTCGGGGCGCTGGCCGTCGGGGCGCACCGCGGCGAGGTGACCGGCCGCGGTCCAGAACTCGTCGCCGTCGTCGCTGCCCAGGAGCAGGCCGCGCACCGTCGCGTCCTCGACCAGCCGCCGGACCCCGGGCGTGTCCTCCGCGGCGAGGAGCACCCAGCGGGCGTCGAACGCGGGGTCGCCGCTGGGCAGGTGCAGCAGGCCGCCGGTGCGGTGCCGCCAGAAGCGGGCCGGCGCGAGCCGCAGCGGCGGCAGCGGCAGCAGCACCGGCGCCGCGGTGACCGCGTACTCCGGCACCACGCTCCGCTTGTCGACGAAGACGACGTCGAACGCGACCAGCTCCAGGCTGCCGGCGCGGCCGCGCATCACGCCCGCCGGGCGGTGCTCCCTCGTCGCCCGCACGGGAGCGGTGGCCACCAGCTCGGCGAGGACGGCGTCCTGCGGGGCGGTGCCGTCGGAGATCTCCCAGCCGTGCTGCAGCGCCCAGCCCTGCGCGCCGACGGGGTCGCCCTGGTAGCGGAACACCTGCTCGACGACGCCGGGGGTGCGCGGGCGCCGGGCCGGCGGGGCCCAGGTGATGGCGCCCGGGGCGGCGCCGGCCGGCTCGCGGTCCCGCTCGGCGTCCCGCTCGCCCCCGCGGTCGGCGTCGCGGTCGGTGTCGCCGAGGTGGGCCGGCTCCTGCCAGCCGCCGTCGCCGGGCCGCCGGTCGCCGTCGGGCCCAGAGCCGTCGGGCCCGGAGCCGTCGGGCCCGGAGCCGTCGGGCCCGGGTCCACCGGCTCGGGGGTCGTCGCCGCGGGGGTCGTCGCCGCGGGGGTCGTCGTCGCGCGGGCTGCTCATCGCTGCACCGTCCTCCCGGGACGCCGGCGCCCGGCGTCCCTCATCCGTACGTGTCGCGGGGCCCCCGCCCGCGGACCGACCGCGGGCCCTTCTTCCAGCTCGGGGCCGTCGGTCCGACAACGCGCAACCGGGTCACCACGTCCCCGCCGACCGAGGCGCGCAGCCGGGCCAGGATGGTGGGGGCCAGCAGCCGCAGCTGGGTGGCCCACGCGGTGGACTCCGCGACGACGAGCAGCTCGCCCTCGGTCAGCGTCTCCGGCCGGCAGTGCGCCGCGATGTCCGGGCCGACCAGCGCCGACCAGCGCCCGAACACCGCCCCCACCCGGGTGTGCTCGGTCCAGTCCTGCGCGCTGACCAGCGAGTCGACCAGCCGGGCCAGCGGCTGCGGGTCGTCGTCGCCGGGACGCGGGCCGGTCCAGTTCCGCCGCGGGCCGGCCACCCGGCGGCGGGTGGGCGCCGGGCGCGCCGCCGACGCCGCGCGGGCCGCCTCCAGCGCGGCGCGGGCGATGTCGCTGGGCCGCGCGGGCCGCTCGTCGCTCACGGGGTCCCCTCCTCGTCGGCGACCAGGATGGCCGTCCCCTCGCCGACCTCCACCCGGGCGCCGCGCAGCTCCTCGGGCACGTCGTCGAGGACGGCGGCGGTGATGAGGGTCTGCTCGGCGGAGCGGGCGACCTCGGCCAGCGCGGCGCGCCGCCCGGCGTCGAGGGTGGCGAAGACGTCGTCGAGGACCAGCACCGGCTCCTCGCCGTCGGCGCGCAGCAGCGCGAAGCAGCCGAGCTTGAGGGCCAGCGCCAGTGACCACGACTCCCCGTGGCTGGCGAAGCCCTTGGCCGGCGCCGGCCCCAGGTGCAGCACGAGGTCGTCGCGGTGCGGCCCGACCAGCGTCATGCCGCGGTCGACCTCCTCGCGGCGGCGCTCGGCGACCCGCTCGCGCAGCGCCGCCGACAGCTCGGCCGCCCGGGGCACCGGCGCGTCCGGCGGCAGCGCGGCGCCGTCCCCGGCCAGCGGCACGGTGCTGGCGTAGCCCAGCCCCGCGGTGGCGGCACCGGGCCCGGCGACGGCGGCGTAGGCCCGGGCCACGTGCGGGGCCAGGTCGGCCACCAGCCCGAGGCGGGCGGCCAGCAGCTGACCGCCGAGCTCGACCAGGTGGGTGTCCCAGACGTCCAGGGTGGCCAGCGCGTCCCCGCGGGCCAGCCGCGCGGTCTTGAGCAGGGCGTTGCGCTGCCGGAGCACCCGGTCGTAGTCGCTGCGCACCCCGGCCAGCCGGGGCGTGCGGCTGACCAGCAGGTCGTCGAGGAAGCGGCGCCGCTCGGCCGGGTCGCCGCGGACCAGCGCGAGGTCCTCCGGGGCGAACAGCACGCTCTTGACCAGGCCGAGCAGCTCCCGCGGCCGCGGCAGCGGGGAGCGGTTGACCCGGACCCGGTTGGCCCGGCCCGGGTTGATCTCGACCTCCACCAGCAGCTCGCGGTCCTCGCGGCGCAGCGCCGCCCGGACCACCGCCTGGCCCGCGCCGTGGCGGACCAGGGGCGCGTCGCCGGACACCCGGTGGCTGCCCAGCGTCGCGAGGTAGCCGACCGCCTCGACGAGGTTGGTCTTGCCCTCGCCGTTGCGGCCGACGACCACGGTGGGACCGGGCCGCAGCGCCAGGTCGACCTTCTCCCAGCTGCGGAACTCGACCAGCTGGAGGTGCCGGACGTACACCTCAGCCCGAGCCGGGCGAGGTGCCTTTATCGCGATAAAGGCAGTCCTGGAGTCCGGAGCGCGCGCTCACGCGGGCCGCTCGACCTCCTGCGCCTGCACCGCGTGGACGGCGTGCCCGCCGAACTGCTGGCGCAGCGCGGCGACGGCCTTCATGGTCGGCGAGTCCTCCTGGCGGGAGACGAACCGGGCGAACAGCGACGCGGCGATCGTCGGCATCGGGACGGCGTTCTCGATGGCCTGCTCGACCGTCCAGCGACCCTCGCCGGAGTCCTCCGCGTAGCCGCGGATCCGGTCCAGGGACGGGTCCTCGTCGAGGGCACGCACGAGCAGGTCCAGCAGCCAGGAGCGGATGACCGTGCCCTGGGTCCAGGACTTGACGACGCCGGGCACGTCCTCGATCAGGTCGACGGCGGCCAGCAGCTCGTAGCCCTCGCCGTAGGCCTGCATGAGCGCGTACTCGATGCCGTTGTGCACCATCTTGCTGAAGTGCCCGGCACCCACCGGGCCGGCGTGCACGAAGCCCGCGCCGGGGAGCTCCTGGCCGGTCTCGTCGGTCGGCGACGGCGGCTTGAGCGCGTCGAACACCGGCTGGACCTTGGCGACGTCCTCCTTCGTGCCGCCGACCATCAGCGCGTAGCCGTTCTCCAGGCCCCACACCCCGCCGGAGACCCCGGCGTCGACGTACCCGATGCCCTTCTCGCGGCACATGACGTCGTGCACCTGGTCGTCGGTGTACTTCGAGTTCCCGCCGTCCACGATCACGTCACCGGGCTCGAGCAGTCCGGCCAGCTCCTTGACCGTGGCCCGCGTCGGCTCCCCGGCGGGCACCATCACCCAGACCACCCGCGGCGCCGGGAGCGCGCCGACCAGCTCCTCGAGGCTGCCGACGTCGCGCCGCTCGGGGTGGTGGTCGAAGCCGACCACCTCGTGACCGGCGCGGCGCAGCCGCTCGCGCATGTTGCCGCCCATCTTGCCCAGCCCGATCAGCCCCAGCTGCACGTCCTCGTCCTCTCGTCGCGGTGTCGACCGGTGCTCATCGTGCCCGGCGGGCGGCCCTCCTGCAGGGTCCTTCGTCAGCCCGGGAGGCGCACCGGCATGATCAGGTAGCGGTAGCTCCCGGGCCGCTCGGCCGGGCGGGCGCCGTCGCCGTCGTCGGCGGCCGGCTCCTCGACGCCGGAGAGCACGGCCGGCTTGAGCGGGCTGGTGAAGTCCATCCGCGCGCGGCCGGTGTGCACCGCGGCCAGCCCGTCGAGCAGGAACGTCGGGTTGAAGCCGATGGTCAGCGGATCGCCGTCGAACTCGACGTCGCAGCGCTCCTCGGCCTGGCCCTCGTCGTCGCTGCCGCCGGCGCGCAGGGTGACCTGGCCGGGGGTGAACTCGCAGCGCAGCGGCGTGCCCCGCTCGGCGACCAGCGCCACGCGCTTGGCGGCGTCGGTGAACTGCACGACCGGCAGTGTCGCGTTGGCGCTGGACTCGGAGGGCATGATCGCCCGGTACTTGACGAACTCGGCGTCGAGCAGCCGGGTGGTGGTCTGCCGGTCCTTGCCCGACAGGCCCAGGATCCCCTCGCCGGAGCCCCCGGAGGACAGCGAGACGGTGATCTCGGGGCCGCTGGTCAGCGTGCGGGCGGCGTCGGCCAGCGTGCGCGCCGGCACCAGCACCGCGGCGGAGAGTCCCGGGGTCTCCGGGCGCCAGGCGAACTCGCGCACGGCCAGCCGGTAGCGGTCGGTGGCGGCGAGCGTCACCCGGTCGTCCTCGATCTCCAGGCGCACGCCGGTGAGCATGGGCAGGGTGTCGTCGCGCCCGGCGGCGACGGCGACCTGGCCGACCGCCTCGGCGAAGACGTCGCTGTCGACCACACCGGCCGACGACGGCATCGCCGGCAGCGACGGGTAGTCCTCCACCGGCAGGGTCGGCAGGCTGAACCGGGCGTTGCCGCAGGTGATCGACAGCCGGGGCCCCTCGGCGCGGATGTCGACCGGGTGCGGCGGCAGCGCGCGGGTGATCTCGGCCAGCAGCCGGCCGGGGACCAGGACCCGCCCGCTCTCGGCGGCCTGCACGTCGACCTCCGCGCGCGCGGAGACCTCGTAGTCGAAGCCGGACACCGACAACTGGCTGCCGTCGACCTCGAGCAGGATGCCGGCCAGCACCGGCACCGACGGGCGCGGCGGGAGGCTGCGCGCCGTCCACGCGACGGCATCGGCGAGCACCTCGCGTGTCACCCGGAACTCCATGACCGACCCACCCCAGCTCTGCACGGTCCACTGCTGTCGTCTGCGCACCCGTGGTCCCCGGCGTCCGTGCAGGACCGGGGGCGGTGCTCTCTCGCCTGTTGCGGAGTTCATCGTGCCCGTCGGGGCGTGGGTGGGGGAACCCGGGACCCGATCAGGTGTCCACTCCCGTCCCTCCAGGTCGCTCCTCTCCCTGCTCCTCGCTGTGCCTCTCAGGGCCCCGGACCGGAGCGTCCCCAGCCCTACTGGGGTTCGAGAACTCCTCGAGATCAATCCCTCATCTCCGTCATCACCGGTGTGGAAGCTGGGGATCGGGGCCCTTCGTGCAGGTCAGCGCCCGAGTCGACATGTTGGCCCGCTGTGGGGAACCGGCGTCTCGTTGTTGTCGACACGTGGACATCTCGACGGCCGTGCACAGCGACCCCCCGCCGTCCACGCGCTGTCCCCGGTCCTCCCCCGGGATGTCCCCAGTCCGTGCCCAGTCCCCGTCGGGGCCCACCTCCGGCCGTCCGTCGGTCCCGTCCGGAGCCGGGGACGACGGCCCGCCGCCGGGACGAACGTGCAGGTCAGCGCGCGGAGGACACCGGGATGCACACGCTGGGGAGTGACCTGGGGACGGCGCGCGGTCGGGCCCGCCGACCTGCACCGCCGGTCACGTCACGATCACGATCTCCCCAGGGTGTGCACATCCCTGGGGACAACTCCTCGACGAGTCGACACCGCGCAGGCCGTCGACCGCCCGCGGAACCGCGGCCGCACGGGGCAGGACGGCCATCCCGGGCCGGTCCCCGGCTGTGGACAGCCGGTGGCGGCCGTCCACCGGCGCGGGACGGCGACGGGGACGGGGCTGCCGGCAGGCGCTACTGGCGGGCGCGGCTCTTGATGCGCGCGGTCAGCTCGGTGACCTGCGTGTACGTCGCGCGCCGCTCGCTCATCAGGTTGGTGATCTTCTTGACGGCGTGCATGACCGTGGTGTGGTCCTTGCCGCCGAAGGACGCGCCGATCCGCGGCAGGGACAGCTCGGTCAGCTCGCGACACAGGTACATCGCGATCTGGCGGGCGTTGACCAGCGTGCGGCTGCGGTTGGAGCCCTGCAGCTCCTCCATCGTCACGGAGAAGTACTCCGCGGTCGCCGCCATGATGATCGCCGCGGTGATCTGCGGGCCCTGCTCGTCGCTGATCAGGTCCTTGAGCACCAGCTCGGCCAGCGGCAGGTCGACCTGCTGCTTGTTCAGGCTGGCGAAGGCGGTCACCCGGATCAGCGCGCCCTCGAGCTCGCGGATGTTGGTCTGCACCTTGCTCGCGATGAACTCCAGCACCGGGTCGGGCACCTGCAGCCGCTCGCCGTAGGCCTTCTTCCGCAGGATCGCGATGCGGGTCTCCAGGTCCGGCGCCTGGACGTCGGTGATCAGCCCCCACTCGAACCGCGTCCGCAGCCGGTCCTCCAGCGTCGTCAGCTTCTTCGGCGCCCGGTCGGAGGTGATGACGATCTGCTTGCTGGCGTTGTGCAGCGTGTTGAAGGTGTGGAAGAACTCCTCCTGCGTCCGCTCGGCGCGCTCCAGGAACTGGATGTCGTCGATGAGCAGGAAGTCGATGTCCCGGTAGCGCCGGCGGAAGTCCTCGGCCCGTCCGGAGTGCACCAGGTTGATGAACTCGTTGGTGAACTCCTCGGTGCTGACGTAGCGCACCCGCACGTTGGGGAACATCCGCGCCGCGTAGTGCCCGATGGCGTGCAGCAGGTGCGTCTTGCCCAGCCCGGAGTCGCCGTAGACGAACAGCGGGTTGTAGGCGCGCGCCGGGGCCTCGGCGACGGCCACGGCCGCGGCGTGGGCGAAGCGGTTGCTGTTGCCGATGACGAAGCTGTCGAAGACGTACTTGGGGTTGAGCCCCGGGTCCAGCCCGGCCGGCGGACGGCGGTCCCCGAACAGCGGCACCGCGCCGCCGGTGCGGCTCCCCGGGCGCCGCGGGGACGCGTCGGTGCGGTCGGCGACCGGGTCGGGTGCCTGGTCGGCGCCGTCGTCGCCGAGGTCGAACGGCAGCACCTCGGCGCCCTCGCCGGGGCGCACGCCGCGGCGGCGGCCGGTGCCGCGCGAGCGGACCGCCGGACTCCAGTCGGTGCCGCCCCACTCCTCCGCGGCCTCGCCGGCCGGCTCCCCGGCGCCCGGCCCGCCGGCCGGCGGGTAGGTCTCGTACGGCGCCTCGGCCGGAGGCCGGCCGTCGGTGCGGACCGGCTCGTAGCGGCCGCCGTAGGGGTCACCGCCGTAGCCGGCACCGGGACGGGGATCGCCGCCGTAGCGGCTCTCGTCCGCGGGGCCGCGCCCGCCGTCGGCCGCCTCGAAGGCGGACCGCTCCAGCGGGCGGGCGTCGCTGCGGACCCCGAAGGCGCTGCGGCCGTCGTCGGCCCGCTCGCGGTCCTCGTCGGTGGGCTCGTCGGCCGGCGGCGTCCAGGGCCGGCGGACGGGGGCCTCCGGCTCGGGCGCCGCGGCACCGGCCGGGCTGTCCTCGAGCTGGATGGCGACGCCGATGTCGCGGCCGAGCTGCTCGGACAGCGCCTCGGCCAGCACCCGGCGCATGCGCGACTCGAGCACGGTCTGGGTGAACTCGTTGGGGGCGGCGAGCACCGCGGTCCCGCCCACCAGGCCCACCGGCCGGGTGAGGTTGAGCATCGCGTTCTGCTGCCGGGTCAGGCTGGTCGCCAGCCGTTCGCGGACCGAGTCCCAGACCTCCGCCAGGTCCACCGTGGCATCGGCCATGACCGTGTCCTCCCCAAGCTGTCTCGTGCCCGTGACCGACGTCCCGGTGTCCGGGGTCCGGCTGTGGACATCCGGACACACGGGTTCCACACGAGTGTCCACAGGCTGTGCACGACTGGCGACAGGGCGCCTTGTCGACCCGCTGCTGCGGGACGGACCCGGTGTCGTCGCTGGTCGGGAGGGAGGTCGTGATACGGCTCGAGGCGGACGGCGGTCAGGTCGACCGGGTGGTCGGCCCCCGTGCCGGGTTGTCACCCGGACCGGAGCGACGGCGACGCTAACAGCCCCGTCCACAGCCCGGCAACGACGTCCGGGGACGTCTGGGACGCCCGGTGCGCGTGTCGTTCGGCGTGTCGTCCCCTGGCGGTCGGCGTGCCGACACCATCCGTCCGCCCGGGGGGTGCAGCCTGGCGGGTCGGCTCCGGCGGGACCCCCCGCCCACCCGGCGGGAGAGAACGGTCCGGCGCCGGGCCGCGGCGACCGCCCCGCCCCTGGTTATGATGGGCGGAGTCCGTGCACCCGTGCCCGCCGTCGGAGCGGGCAGGTGCGCGGAGACCCGCCTCCGGGGCCCGGCACGCGGCTCGCGCCGATCGTCCGTGCCCCGCCCGCGTGCCTGCCCCCCGGCCGGCCCGCACCGTCGACGTCCTGCCGTAGGAGTACCCCGTGAGCAAGCGCACCTTCCAGCCGAACAACCGCCGCCGGGCCAAGACCCACGGCTTCCGGCTGCGGATGCGCACCCGCGCGGGCCGCGCGATCCTCGCCGGCCGCCGCCGCAAGGGTCGCGAGAAGCTCTCCGCCTGAGGTGCTGCCCGCGCAGGCCCGCCTGCGCCGGCGTCCGGAGTTCACCGCGGTCGTCCGGTCGGGTCGGCGTGCCGGTCGGCCGACCATGGTGCTCCACTACCTCCCCGTCCGACCCCCGGTCCCCCCGACCGGGGGTCTCGACGTGTCCGGGGACGGCGCACCGGGCGCCCGCGCGGGCTTCGTCGTCGGCCGGGCCGTCGGCAACTCCGTGGTCCGCCACCGGGTGACCCGGCGGCTGCGCGCCGCCGTCCGCGAGGAGCTGCCGCGGCTGCCCGCCACCGCGGACCTGGTGGTCCGGGCCCGGCCCGAGGCCGGCACGGCGTCCTCGGCGACGCTGCGCCGCGACCTCGCCGCGGGCCTCGACCGCCTGCTCGCCGAGCGGAGCCGGTCCTCGTGAGCGCCGCGTCGCCGGCGTCCGCGCGCCGCGGTCCCCTCGCCCGGGCCCTGCTGGCGGCCATCGGCTTCTACTCGCGGGCGATCAGCCCGGCCCTGCCCCCGCGGTGCCGCTTCGCGCCCACCTGCAGCGCCTACGCCGCCGAGGCGGTCGCCGTGCACGGCGCCGCCCGCGGGTCCTGGCTCGCGCTGCGGCGGCTGCTGAAGTGCGCACCCTGGCACCCTGGTGGGTTCGACCCGGTCCCGGCGCGGCGTGCCGGGCGGACGACCCCTGGAACCGGCGGCGACGGCCGCACGTCGATGACAGCGGCACCCTCCTCGGGAGCCGCCGCCGACGGTGCCCGTCGACCCGCCCCCGAGACCCCGCCGGCTGACCGCCGGTCCCCGCAGCAGGAGGCTGGCGTTGCTTGACTGGCTGTACACCGCGATCGCCTTCGTCATGAAGACGTGGCACTCGGTGTTCTCGACGTTCCTCGACCCCGCCTCGGGCATCACCTGGGCGCTGTCGATCGCCTTCCTCGTCGTCACCGTGCGCCTGATCCTGTTCCCGCTGTTCGTCAAGCAGATCAAGAGCCAGCGGGCGATGCAGGAGATCCAGCCGGAGATCCAGAAGCTCCGCAAGCAGTACGGCGCCGACCGCCAGGGCTTCAGCCAGGCGATGATGCAGCTGCAGAAGGAGCGCGGGGTCAACCCGCTGGCCGGCTGCCTGCCCATCCTGCCGCAGATCCCGGTCTTCCTCGCGCTCTTCCACGTGCTGCGCCGGCTGCGGCCGGGTGCCGAGGGGCTCTACAGCTGGAGCTACGAGCTCACCCAGCAGGCAGCCACGGCCAAGCTGTTCGGCGCGCCGATCTCGGCGTCGTTCTTCATGTCCGGCCAGAAGGCCGAGGACATCCTGGCGCTGCCCGGGGTGAGCCAGGCCGGCATCCGCACCGTCGCGCTGATCCTCATGGTCATCATGTGCGTCACCACCTACGTGACGCAGAAGCAGATCATGAAGCGCTCCGGCCCGGTCGAGGGCCAGGCCGCGATGGTGCAGAAGCTGCTGCTCTACGGCATGCCGATCAGCCTCTTCGTCACGGGCTTCTTCTTCCCGATCGGCGTCCTGCTGTACTGGATGACCAACAACCTGTGGACGCTGGGCCAGCAGTTCTTCTTCCTGCGCAAGATGCCCCCGCCCGGCTCCCCGGCCGCCAAGGCCAAGGCCGCGGCCGAGAAGCCCGCCGTCGACCCGAAGACGCTGGCCCCCAAGCCCGGCGCCAAGCCGGTCCGCACCACCAAGGGCGGCCGTCCGGCCGGTCCCGGCGTCGCCCTGACCAAGGGTGCCGACGGCTCCGCACCCGACACCCCCGCACCCGACACGGCCGCGCCCGACGGCGCGGCGAGCGGTGACGGCGTGAGCGGGCAGACCCCCACCGGCTCCCCGCCGCCTCCCTCCGGTGGCGGTGCGACCGCCGCGGGCTCCACGGGCGCGCCCAAGGGCGGCCGCGCCGGCGGTGGCAAGGGCACCCGCCCGGCCGCCCGGGCCCCGCACGGCCGCCCCGCCGGCACCGGCGGGAAGCGCAAGCGCCGCTGAGCCCCGCGTCCGGAGGACCTGCGTCCCCGGACGCCCCCCGCCCGGCCGCCGTCCCGCGACGACGCCGGCCGGGCCCCCGACCCCCGGGTCCGCCCCGGCTGCCCGCACCGACTGGAGGTCCCTCCGTGAGCGTTCCGCACCGATCCACCGACACCGCCGCCACCGCCGCCACCGCCGAGGTCACCGCCGGCGCCGTCCTCAGCCCCGCGACCGGCACCCCGGACGGACCCACCGACCTGCCCGACACCGACGAGACCGGCGCCGACGCCTCGCTCGAGCCCGCCGACGAGGTGGCTCCCGCCCCCGCCCGCGCCGGCGGCACCGAGCTGCTCGTCCGCGAGGGCGACGTGGCCGGTGACTACCTCGAGCGGCTGCTCGACATCCTCGACGTCGACGGCGACATCGACCTCGACGTGGAGGGCGACCGGGCGTCGGTGGCCATCGTCGGCGGCGAGCTGGACGACCTCGTGGGCAGCGACGGCGCGGTGCTCGAGGCGCTGCAGGAGCTCACCCGGCTCGCCGTGGCCCAGTCCACCGGCGTGCGCAGCCGGCTCATGCTCGACATCGGCGGCTACCGCGCGCGCCGCCGGGCCGCCCTCACGGCCATGGCCGCCGACGCCGCCGAGCGGGTCGCCGCGAGCGGGCAGCCCGAGCGCCTGGCGCCGATGAACCCGTTCGAGCGCAAGGTCGTCCACGACGTCGTCGCCGGGGTCGCCGGCGTCCGCAGCGAGTCGGAGGGCGAGGAGCCGCAGCGGCGCGTCGTGGTCCTGCCGGAGCGGTGAGCGACACCCCCGTCCCGTCCGCCCCACCCGCCCCGGAGGTCGCGGCCGCCGTCTTCGGGACGGCGCTGCCCGAGGCCGAGCGCTACGTCGCGCGGCTGGCCTCCGACGGCGTCACCCGCGGGCTGATCGGCCCGCGCGAGGTGCCGCGGCTGTGGGAGCGGCACGTCCTCAACAGCGCCGCGGTCGCCGAGGCCGTGCCGCCCGACGCCCGGGTGGTGGACGTCGGCAGCGGCGCCGGGCTGCCCGGCGTCCCGCTGGCGCTGGCCCGGCCCGATCTGCGGCTGACGCTGGTCGAGCCGATGGCCCGCCGCGTGGAGTTCCTGGAGGAGGTCGTCGCCGAGCTGGGGACCGACTGGCGGGTGGTCCGCGGCCGCGCCGAGGAGCGCTCGGTGGTCACCGCGGTGGGACCCGTCGACGTCGTCACCGCCCGGGCGGTGGCCGCCCTCCCCCGCCTGGTCGGCTGGTGCCGCGGCCTGCTGCGGCCCGGCGCCCGGCTGGTGGCCCTCGTCGGGGCCCGCGCGGTCGCGGAGCTGCCGGGGATGCTCCCGCGGCTGCACGCGGCGGGGATGCGGGACGTGCACGCCCGGGCTGTCGGCACGGGGCTGGGCGAGGCTGCCACTACCGTGGTGGTCATGACGCGTGGCCCGCGGTGAGGCCGCGGAGCCGGCGCACCGCGTTCCACGGCAACCCGTTCCACGTGGAACCAGCACCGACACCCGACCCGTTCCACGTGAAACGGGGCGGCAGGGAGGACCTGCGATGACCGACCCGGGCCAGCGGCTGCGCAGCAGCCTCGCGGCCGACTCGGCGGCCAGCGCCGTGGAGTTCGACAGCCCCATCGCCATGGAGGCGCTGCGGGCCACCAGGGTCCTGCACGCCGCCGACCAGGAGCCCTTCCCCGCGCCGGGCCGGATCCGCGTCATCACCGTGGCCAACCAGAAGGGCGGCGTCGGGAAGACCACCTCGACGGTCAACCTCGGCGTCGCGCTCGCCCTGTACGGGCTGCGGGCGCTGGTGATCGACCTCGACCCGCAGGGCAACACGAGCACGGCGCTCGGCGTCGAGCACACGGTGGGCACGCCGTCGATCTACGACGCGCTCGTCGGGGACAGCTCCCTGGCCGACGTCGTCCACCCGACGACGGCGAGCTCCCTGCTGCGGTGCGTGCCGGCCACGATCGACCTGGCGGGCGCCGAGATCGAGCTGGTCTCCGTCGTCGCCCGCGAGTACCGGCTGCGGCGGGCGATCGAGGGCTACATCCGCGCGCTGCCCGAGGAGGAGCGGCCACACTACGTCCTCATCGACTGCCCGCCGTCGCTGGGTCTGCTCACCCTCAACGCGCTCGTGGCCGGCGACGAGGTGCTCATCCCCATCCAGTGCGAGTACTACGCGCTGGAGGGCCTGGGTCAGCTGCTCAACAACATCGAGCTGGTGCGGGCCCACCTCAACCCGGGCATCGCCGTCCGTACCATCCTGCTGACGATGTACGACGCCCGGACCAAGCTCGCCGACCAGGTCGCCGAGGAGGTCCGCAGCCACTTCGGGGACCTGGTGCTGACGACGGTCATCCCGCGCAACGTGCGGGTGTCCGAGGCGCCGGGGTACGGCCAGTCGGTGCTCACCTACGACCCGGGCTCGCGCGGCTCGACCAGCTACGTCGAGGCCGCCCGCGAGCTCGCCGAGCGCGGCGTCCACCTGGTGCCGGAGTCCGATCCGCGGCCGATGGGGCCGCCACCTCCCCCGCCGCCCCCGGCGACCGCGCCGATGCCGGCGGTCCGGCCCCAGTCCGGCCCGCCGTCCGGCCCGCTGCAGCGTGCCTTCCCGGAGTCCGACGCCGCCGTCGTGCCCGTTCCCACCTCCGTCGACGAGGAGACCCGATGAGCAAGCGTGGCGGCCTGGGCCGGGGCCTGGCGGCGCTCATCCCCACCAGCGCCCCGCCGGTGGAGCAGCCGCCGCTGCCCGAGGCCGACCGCCCGGCCGCCGCGTCCGAGACGGCCGAGACCGGTGAGGTGGGTGGGACCCACGCCCCGGTCACCCTGCTGCCGCCGGCCGCGCAGGCGGCCGCCAGCGTCGCGGCGCAGGCCGTGTCGTCCGGTGTGGCTGCCGTCGGCGTCCCCGGCGCACAGCTGCGCGAGGTGGCCGTCACCGAGGTGGTGCCCAACCCGCGGCAGCCGCGCCAGGTGTTCGACGACGAGGCGCTCGAGGAGCTCACCCACTCGGTGCGCGAGTTCGGCCTGCTCCAGCCGATCGTCGTCCGCGAGCGGGCCGAGGGTGGCTACGAGCTCATCATGGGCGAGCGGCGGCTGCGGGCCGCCCGCGCCGCGGGCCTCGAGACCGTGCCGGCCATCGTCCGCGACACCGAGGACGACGCCCTGCTGCGCGACGCGCTGCTGGAGAACATCCACCGGGTCCAGCTCAACCCGCTGGAGGAGGCTGCGGCCTACCAGCAGCTGCTCGAGGAGTTCGGCGCCACCCACGAGGAGCTCGCGCAGCGCATCGGCCGCAGCCGCTCTCAGGTCACCAACACGATCCGGCTGCTCAAGCTGCCGGTGCGGGTGCAGACCCGGGTCGCCGCCGGCGTCATCTCCGCCGGTCACGCCCGGGCGCTGCTCGGGCTCGACGACGCCGAGGCCCAGGACGCGCTCGCCGCGCGGATCGTGGCCGAGGGGCTCTCGGTGCGCGCGACGGAGGAGGCGGTCGCGCTCGCCGCGGCCGAGCAGCCGGCCTCGCGCCGGCGCGCCCGCCGGATCAGCGCCCCGGGGGTGGAGGACCTCGCCGGCCGGCTCTCCGACGTGTTCGAGACCAAGGTCAAGATCCAGATCGGCCGGGCCAAGGGACGCATCGTCGTCGAGTTCGGCTCGGTCGACGACCTGCAGCGCATCATCGGCCAGATGGCCCCCGACGTCGCGGGGCGGCGCGAGGAGTCCTGACCCCGGGAACCACGAAGCGGCCCGCCTTCCGTCACGGATGGAAAGCGGGCCGCTTCGCTGCGTTCAGCGGGAGGTGCGGGCCCGCCGGGTGAGCAGCTCGGAGAGGACCTCGCCGAGGTCGCGGCCGGCAGCCTCGACCGCCATGGGGAACATCGACGTCTCGGTCAGCCCCGGGGAGACGTTCACCTCGAGGAAGTGCACCTCGCCGTCGGGAGCCACGATCGCGTCGGTGCGCGAGAGGTCGGCCAGCCCCAGCGCCCGGTGCACCCGCACCGCCAGGTCGGCCGCGCGGGCGGCGACGTCGTCGGCCAGCCGCGCGGGAGCGTGGTACTCGGTGAGGCCGGGGGTGTACCGGGCGGTGTAGTCGAAGACGCCGGACTCGGGCGCGATCTCCACCGCGGGCAGCGCCTCGGGGCCCTCCCCCAGGTCGACCACCGACAGCGCCACCTCGACGCCGTCGACGAAGCGCTCCACCAGCACCGTGTCGCCGTAGGCGAAGCAGCTGACCATCGCGGCGGGCAGGTCCTCGACCCGGGTGACCTTCTGCGCGCCGAGCGCGGAGCCACCGGAGGCGGGCTTGACCATCAGCGGCAGCCCGAGGCGGGCCACGATGAGGTCGAGCACGGCGCCGGCGCCCAGCTCACGGAAGGTGCTGTGCGGCAGCGCGACCCAGTCCGGGGTCGCCAGGCCCGCGGTGCGCACGACCGACTTGGCGGCCGGCTTGTCCCAGGCCAGGCGGCAGGCCGCGGCCGGGGAGCCGACGTAGGGGACGCCGGCGAGGTCCAGGACCGCGCGCAGGGCGCCGTCCTCTCCGGTGGCGCCGTGCAGGGCGATGAACACCGCGTCGGCGGGCGCGGCGGCCAGGCCGGGCAGCAGGTCGGCGTCGGCGTCGCGGAGCTCGGCCTCGACCCCGACGCGGAACAGCTCCTCGACCACCTGGGTGCCCGAGGACAGGCTGACCTCGCGCTCGAAGGTCAGGCCACCGGCCAGGACGACGGCGCGCAGGGGGGTCTCCTCGGCGGCTGGGGTGGGGGCGGGCGGTGCGGCTGGCTCGCTCACGGGTGGGGGTCCTCGATCCGGTCGCTGCTGGCGGGGCCGACCATCGTCGCCGGGCCGGCACCGGACCGGCCGACGGCGCGGAACGTGCCGGTGTCGACGGTGTCGAAGGTGGAGTGCAGGTCCAGCTCGGCCTCGATGACGCGGGCCAGCCGGCGCACGCCCTCGCGGATCTGGTCGGGCTCGGGGTAGCAGTAGGACAGCCGCATGTACTCGCGGCCCGACCCGTCGGCGTAGAAGCCGATGCCGGGGACGTAGGCGACGTGCGCGCCCACCGCCCGCGGCTGCATGAGCTTGGAGTCCAGGCCGTCCGGCAGCCGGAGCCACACGTAGAAGCCGCCGTCGGGGCGGGTCCAGGTGGTGCCCGGGGGCATGAGCGCGTCGAGCGACTCCAGCGTGGCGTCGCGGCGGTCGCGGTAGAGCTCGGTGAACAGCTTGATCTGCTCGCGCCAGGGCTGGGTGTCCAGGTACCGGGCGACCGCGTACTGGGTGAGGGAGGGCGGGCAGAGCACCTGGGCCTCGGTGGCGAGCACCAGCTTCTCGCGGACGGCGAGCGGCGCGAGCACCCAGCCGACCCGCAGCCCGGGGGAGAAGGTCTTGGAGAACGAGCCGAGGTAGACCACCCGCTGGGCGTTGCGGGCCCGCAGTGCGCGCATCGGCTCGTGGTCGAAGCCGAGCAGGCCGTAGGGGTTGTCCTCGATGACCAGCAGGTCGTAGCGGTCGGCGATGTCCATGACGGCCTGGCGGCGCGGCTCGGAGAGCGTCACGCCGGCCGGGTTGTGGAAGTTGGGCACCGTGTAGAGGAACTTGACCCGGTCGCCGTTGGCGCGGCACTCGAGCAGCGCCTGCTCCAGCGCCTCGGGGACCAGCCCGTCGTCGTCCATGGTCACGTGCCGCACCCGGGCCTCGGCGGCCTGGAAGACGCCGAGCGCGCCAACGTAGGACGGGCCCTCGGCGAGGATGACGTCGCCGGGGTCGACGAACACGCGGGTGACCAGGTCCAGGGCCTGCTGGGAGCCGACGGTCACCACGACCTCGCTGGGCGAGGCGTCGGTGATGCCCTCCAGCGCCATGACGTCGCAGATGCGCTCGCGCAGCCGGGGGTCGCCCTGGCCGGACCCGTACTGCAGGGTCTGTGCGCCCATCCCGCTGACGAGTTCGCCGATCATCGAGCCCACGGCGTCGAGCGGGAGCGCGGTGACCGCGGGCATGCCGCCGGCCAGCGAGACCACCTCGGGCCGGCTGACGACCGAGAAGAGGGCGCGGATCTCCGAGCTCTTCATGCCGTGCGTGCGGGCTGCGTACCGGTCGGCCAGCGGGTCCAGCCGCGGGTGGCGGGGCACCACGTGCCCGTGCTGCTGCGGCGGCGTGCGGTGCGGCTGGCCGTGCGACGGCGGGAGGGAGGCCACGGACCGAGTGTAGGGACGGGCGGGGTGCGCCTCCTCCGACACGGCGGGTGAGACGGACCCGTCCGGTCCCGTCGTCCCACGCGCCCCAGGAGTGCGCGGTGCGCTACGCCCGCTGGGGCAGGACGAAGGTGCCGGTGGGCGGGTCGGCCTCGGCGGGCAGGAAGAGCCGCTGGACGGCGGCCAGGACGGCGGAGGCGACCGTGCCGCGCAGCCGGGCGTCGAGCAGCAGCAGCCGGTCGACCGGGTGGGACAGGTACCCGCAGTCGAGCCGGACGGCGGGCATGCGGGTCCACCGCAGCAGGTCCCAGGTCTTGGGGTGCCCGCCCAGGTCGAGCATGCCGGTGCGGGCCACGACCTCGCGGCGGGCGAGGTCGGCGAACCGCTCCCCCACCGTCGACGACGTCCCCGAGCCGGTGCCGTAGTAGTAGCTGGCCACCCCGCGGGCGTGCGGTGAGCCGTGCGCGTCCATGTGCAGCGAGATGAACAGGTCGGCGCGGGCGTCGTTGGCGAAGGCGGTCCGCTGCTCGGGCGTGGGGTCCTGGTCCCGGCCGCGGGTGAGGTAGACCGTGGCGCCGGCGGCGGCCAGCCGGCCCTCGATCCGGCGGGCCACGTCGAGCACCAGGTCGGCCTCGGTGGTCTCGCCGGCGGTGAACCCGGTGTCCTCGCCGCCGTGCCCGGGGTCGACGACGATCCGCCGGCCGATCAGGTGCGGCCCGCTGTCGACGAGGCTCGCGCTCTGCCGGAGCAGCTGCGGGCGGCCGCCGGTGACCTTGCGGCCGAGCTGGCGCAGCGCCCGCAGGGTGGCCGGCCCGCACGTGCCGTCGGGGGTCAGCCCGTAGTCGCGCTGGAAGGCCCGCAGCCCGGTCTCGGTCTCCCGGCCGAAGATGCCGTCGGCGCGGCCGGCGTCGTAGCCGAGCTCGAGCAGGCGCTCCTGCAGGCCGGTGACGTCGTCGCCGCGCACGGGCCGCTCGGGGTCGTGGTGCAGCAGCCGGTCGCCGAGCGACCAGCGCGCTTCCGACAGCGCCCGGTAGGTCTCCTCGCCGACCCGGCCGTCGACCGACAGCCCGCGCACCTGCTGGAAGTGGCGGACGGCGAGCTCGGTGGCCTGGTCGTACACCTCGGTCGCCGCCCCGGCGGCGGGCTGCAGCAGGCCGAGGCTGCGCAGCGCGGACTGGACGTCGGCCACCGCCGGTCCGTGGTCTCCCGGACGCAGCGGTTCCATGCTGCTGTCGTTACCCATCGTGCCGACGATTGTCCCGTGCGCGACCCCGACCGGCCCAGCGGGGTCTCCCCTGCGCGTCCCCGGAGACGGCGAGGGCCCGCTCCCCCGGGTGGAGGAACGGGCCCTGGCAGAGGGGTCCTACCGGATGTAGTCGGCGAGGTCGGAGAGGATCGCGCCCTTGGGCTTGGCGCCGATGATGCTCTTCACCGGCTTGCCGCCCTGGAAGACGGTCATCGTCGGGATCGACATGACCTGGTAGTCCCGGGCGATCTGCGGGTTCTCGTCGATGTTGAGCTTGGCGATGGTGAGCTTCTCGCCGTGCTCCTTGGCGATCTCCTCCAGCACGGGGGCGACCATCTTGCACGGCCCGCACCACTCCGCCCAGAAGTCGACGAGGACGGGCTTGTCGCTGCCCAGCACCTCGTTGGCGAAGGTCGCGTCGGTGACCGTCACGGTGTTGCCTGCCATGGTCGTTCTCCCTCTCGGTCTGTCGAGGTCTGGGGTGGGCCTCCGGGGGTGAGAACCCCGGAGTGCCGTGGGGTATGCCCGGATCAGCGCTCGTCGAAGGTCTCGGCCAGCCAGCGCTCGGCGTCGATGGCCGCGGCGGCACCGGTGCCGGCCGAGGTGATCGCCTGGCGGTACACGTGGTCGACCACGTCACCGCAGGCGAAGACGCCGTCGATGTTGGTCCGGGTGGTGGGGTGCTCGACCTGGATGTAGCCCTCGTCGTCGACCTTGAGCTGGCCGACGAAGAGCTCGCTGCGCGGGTCGTGGCCGATGGCCACGAACACGCCGGAGGTCGGCATCTCCTCGGTGGCGCCGCTGACGACGTCGGTGAGCTGGACGCCGGAGACGGTCTGGTCGCCGAGGACGTCGGTGACCTGCTTGCCGAGCTGCCAGCGGATCTTCTCGTTGTCCTGGGCGCGCTTCTGCATGATCTTCGAGGCGCGCAGCTCCTCGCGGCGGTGGACGACCGTCACGCTCCGGGCGAAGCGGGTGAGGAAGGTGGCCTCCTCCATCGCGGAGTCACCACCACCGACCACGACGATGTCCTGGTCGCGGAAGAAGAAGCCGTCACAGGTGGCACAGGCGGACACGCCGCGGCCGAGCAGGCGCTGCTCGTTCTCCAGGCCCAGGTACCGGTACTTCGAGCCGGTGGCCACGATGACCGCGTGCGCCCGGTGCACCTCGTCGCCGACCTTGACCACCTTCGGCGTGGCGGTGAGGTCGACCTCGGTGACGTCGCGGGCGACCAGCTCGGCGCCGAAGCGCTCGGCCTGGGTGCGCATGTCGTCCATCAGCTGCGGGCCCTGGATGCCCTCGGGGAACCCGGGGAAGTTCTCGACCTCGGTCGTGGTCATCAGGGCGCCACCGAACTGGGAGCCCTCGAAGACCAGCGGGTGCAGGTTGGCCCGCGCGGCGTAGACCGCCGCCGTGTACCCGGCGGGGCCCGACCCGATGATGATCAGGTCACGGACGCCGTCGTGCTCCGCCGGCGGGATCACCGGCGCGGTGATCTCGGTGGTCGTGGCGGGGCCAGGGGTCGGCTGGGGGTGGGTCACGCGCGGCACAACGCCCCATCCTAGTGCCGCATTCCCCCATCAGGGCCGGTGGAGGGCGGTGTGGCTCACTCGGCGGGGGTGACGGCGACCTCGGCGAGGGCCCCGGCGAAGCCGTCCTCGGCGGGCACCAGACCGGTCACCCACACCAGCACGTACCGCGTGGTCACCGGCTCGTCGAAGGAGAGCTCGGCGGTGCCGTCGACGGTGCCGGCGGCGGCGACGGGGAAGGACTCCAGGTCGCCGTCGGGGGCCTCGCCGGTGCGGACCTCCACGGCGATGCCCGGGGTGGTCGTCGTCAGGGTCACCCCGCCGACCGGCTGGGCCGCGCCGAGGTCGAGGACGAGCCCGACGCCGGGCTTGAGGTTGCCGAAGGCGGGCGAGCCCCGGTAGCTCAGCGTCGACCACGCGGTGGCCGGGTCCCCGTCGACGGCCAGCGGCACGTCGTCGTCGTTCTCGGACGCCCCGTCACCGAAGGGGTCGAAGACCGCGCCGGAGGCGACGGCCAGGGGTGCGCCGGGGGTCGCGGGGGGCGCGGCGCTCGCCGAGGCCGCGGCGCTGCTCGACGACGGCGACGGCGTGACCGGCCGGCGGTCCACGTCGTCGGCCACCGACAGCAGGTTCGTGCCCACCCACCAGGCCAGCAGCACGACGACGGCGAGCGCGGCCAGCAGCAGCCCGGCGACCAGCAGCCGGCGGGAGGACCGCGACCGGCCGCCGCCCTCGTCGTCGTCGGCCGCGTCGAGCAGGACCGGGTCGTCGTCGGGAGAGCGCAGGGGCGGGACCGGTGGGAGGACGCCGGGGCCCATCCGCTGCGGCCGGTCGTCGGGCTCCGGTGCGACGACCGGGGTCGCCACCGTCGCGTCCCCCGCGCTGTCCGCCTGCTCGGCGTCCCGGTACTCGCGCAGCCGGCGCAGCCAGCCGCTGTCGCTCTCGTCCCGGTCGCGGACCGGCACGGAGGCGTGGCCCCCGCTGCGCGGCCGCTCGGCCAGCAGGGCGGCCATCGCGGCGGCGCTGGCCAGCCCCGCACCCGGCTCGGTGGACCGCGCCCGCCGTACGAGGGCGGCCAGGTCGGGCTGGGCGATGACCGGGGGCGGCGCGGTGACGCCGTCGGGACCGGCGAGGCCGGCGCGGCGGCCGGTCAGGCAGTACTCGAGCAGGGCGCCCAGCGCGGCGATGTCCTCCTGGACGCTGCCGGTGGCGGCCGGGACGGCGCGCAGCCCGACCAGCCCGTTGGGCCGCAGCACGACGGTCTCGGGGCTCAGCCCGCCGACGGCCAGGCCGACCCGGTGTGCCTCGGCGACGCCCTCGGCGAGCCGGCGCAGCACCGTGCGGGCCTGCCGCTCGTCCATCGGGCCGTCCGCGAGCCGGTCGGCGAGGGTCTGGCCCTCGATCCACTCGTTGACGACGTAGGCGACCCCGCCCGCACCGCCGGTGCCCTCGGAGGCGTCGTAGACCATCGCCAGGGCGGGCGTGGCCAGCCCGCCGGCGGTCAGCGCACGGGCGATCCAGGCCCGCGCCGCCGGCCCGCCGGGCACGTGCACGCGGATGGCGACGTCGCGGTTGAGGACGCGGTCGCGGGCCCGCCAGCAGTGGATGACGCCGGTGCCGGTCCGCTCCTCGGGGCCGAGCTGGTCCAGCGGCCGGTAGCGGTCGGGGAGCCCGGTGATCGTGGACGTCACGGACGCTGCCGACCCCCTGTCGCTGTCCGGCCGGTGGCGTGCTGCCCCGGGGCCGGTGCCGTCGCCCGCCGGCCGGTCGGCGCTCATCCGCGGCCCAGCCGCGCGCGGACGGCGGCGAGGGGCTCCCGGAGCTCCGGGACGCGGGCGAGCACGAACCCGGCCAGGGCCGTGACACCGACGACCACGGTACCGATCACGAGGGTGCCGAGCGAGCCTGCCACGGACGTGCCGAAGGCGTCCTCGGTCACCCCGGTCACCAGCCAGCCCAGCACGCCGGCGACGACCGAGGCCAGGACCATCCACAGCACCGGGCCGAGGGTCTCGCGGGTGCGCAGCCCGCCGAGCCTGCGCTGCAGCGCCACGTGCCCGAACACCCACCCGGCGAGGTAGGTGACGCTGGTGGCCAGCATCAGCCCGGCGACGACGTGCTCGGGCCCGACGACCGCCGGGACGAGAAGCAGCAGCGGCACCCGGACCAGCACCATGCCGACCTGGATGAGCGTGGGCGTGCGGGCGTCCTTCATGGCGTAGAAGACCCGCAGCTGCAGCAGCGTCACCGCCATGGGCAGCAGGCCGAACGCGCCGACCGCGAGCGCCGCGCCGATGCCCTGGGCCTCCTCCACCGAGGTGTTGCCGCGGGCGAAGGCGACGGTGGCCAGCTCCGGGCCCAGCACGGTCAGCGCCGCGGCCACAGGCAGCAGCCCCAGCGCCGACAGCCGGGTGCCCAGGGCGAGGTCCTGCACGACGCCGGGCACGTCGGAGCGGGCGGCGGCGCGGCTCATCCGCGGCACCAGGGCGGTCAGCAGCGCGACGCCGATGATCCCGTAGGGCATCTGGAACAGCAGGCTGGCGATGGCCAGCGCACTGGACCCCAGGCCGCCCTCGCGGGTGGCGGCGTTGGCGATGCGGGTGGCCACCACCACGCCGACCTGGCTGACGGCGACGTAGCCGACCACCCACAGCCCCAGGCCGCCCACCTCGCGCAGGCCGATGCCCCGCAGGTTCCACCGGGGCCGCAGCGGCACGCCGGCGCGGCGCAGCAGGGGTACGAGCACCAGCGCCTGCACGGCGATCCCGAGCAGCGTGCCGCCGCCGAGCAGCCAGACCTGGCCGGGCGTGATGGTCGCCGGGGTGAGGTCACCGGGCCCGGCGGCCATCAGGAAGAGCACGCCGGTGGCGATGACGACGAGGTTGTTGAGCACCGGCGCCCAGGCGGGCGGCCCGAACACGCCGCGGGAGTTGAGGATCGCCTGGGCGAGTGCGCCGATGCCGTAGAACACGATCTCGAGCAGCAGGATCCGCGCCAGCCAGTTGGCCAGCCGCACCTGTTCCTCGTCGCCCTGGATGCCGTAGAGCGCGGTGAGCAGCGGCGCGACCGCGACGGCGACGGCGGTGACCACCACCAGCCCGGCGATGGCCACGGTGGACAGCCGCTGGGCGTAGGACACCCCGCCGTCCCGGTCGCGTTCCTGGGCGTGCACCAGCAGCGGCACGATGACCGAGGTGAGGACCCCGCCGAGCAGCAGCTCGTAGACGATGTTGGGCAGCGTGTTGGCGGTGTTGTAGGCGTCGTTGACCAGGCCGACGCCCAGCGCCGCGGCCAGCACGACGGTGCGCAGCAGTCCGGTGACGCGGGACACCAGCGTGGCCACCGCCATCGTGCCCGCCGCGCGCAGGATGCCCCGGCTGGCGCCGGGGGTGCCCTCCCGCCGGCGGGCCTCCTCCTCGGTCTCCCCCTCCGGCGGCCGCGGCACCGGCGGCAGCACCAGCATCGGGAGGACCTGGGTCTCCTCGGCCGGCAGGAAGCGGTGGCGCACCGGCGGCGGCACCGGCGGCAGCGGCCGGGGGGTGCGCCGGACCTCCGCGGGCGGTGCGGCGGGCGGCCGGGCGCCGGTCCGCGGCGGTGGGGAGGGCGGCCGGCCGGCCGGGGAGCGCCCGGGCGCCGCGTCCGGGCGCGGCCGGGCCGGCGGCGGGACCGGGGGTACCGGACGGCGGGCCGGCGGGGCGGGCAGCCGCGAGTCCGGCGGCGGCGCGACCGGGTAGGGCGGCGGGGGGAGCGGCGGCCGGCTCGAGCGCTCGGTGCGGTCCGGACGCTCGGTGTGGTCCCGCGCACCGGAGGTGGGCGGGACCGGCGGCAGCGGCCGCTGCGCGGGGGCGTCCTCCTCGCTGCGGGGCCCGCCGCTCACACCGGGCTCCGGCTGGGCGGGAACGACGCGCCGGCCGGCTCGGCCGCGTCCTGCTCGCGGCCGCGCCGGCGCAGGTACCGCACGCCGCGGCGCAGGAACAGCAGGCCGAGCAGCGCGGCGGCGCCGATGGTGATCGACAGCGAGATGGTGCCGTAGGCGGTGCTGCGCACCTGGATGGCGACGTCCTCGCCCAGCGGCCGGCCGCCGGGCGTGGTCAGACCCGCGGTGACGGCGAACCGCCCGGACTGGCGGACCTCGATGGGGATCTCCACCGTCGTCCGCTGCCCGGGCGCCACCTCCTGCGGGCCCGGGTCGCCGATGGTCAGGCCGACGTTGTCGCGGGTGCGGACGTCGAACAGCACCCGCACGGGGAAGGGCAGGTCGTTCTGCACGGTGAGCACCAGCGGGGCGTCGCTGGAGGCCAGGCTGTAGGTGCCGTCGGCCGGAGCGAGCAGGGTGACCTGCCGGCGCAGGTCCTCGACGGTGTCGCGCAGGTCGGCCGCCGCCGTCCGGAAGGCGGCCGGCTCGTCGCGCCAGGCCGACGACGCGGTGCGGGCCAGCGCGGCGTCGTACGGGGCCAGCTCCGTGGCGGGGTCGCTGGTCACCGCTCCGGCGAGGTCGTCGCGCAGGCTCGCGGCGGCGACGACGTCGGCCAGGCCCTGGGGGTCGAGCAGGGCGGCGTCCGCGGGCTCGAGCGGCGTGCCGGCGTCGGTGACCGGCCCGGCCGCGAGGTCGGTGAGCGAGGCGGGGCGCAGGCCCGGCAGCGCGGTGTCGGCGATCATCGCGGCGACGGTCTCGGGGTCGGGGTCGACGTCGCGCGGCGCGGCGACGAGCACCGACTGGCCGGCCGGGTCGGCGACCGGCTGCTGGGAGAGCAGGACCAGCTCGGCGAGGTAGCGCTGCTCGGCCACCCGGGGCCCGCCGGCGGTGCTCCGGGTGGCGCCGGCCAGGCCGGACAGGCCGCTGTCGGCCACCAGCGCCTCGACCGGGCCCTCGGCGCCGGGCAGGGTGGTGCGGGCCGCCGCGCCGCCGCCGGCGAGGCCGAGCGCGGCCTCACCCGTGGTCAGGGCGCCGGAGGCGACGACGACCTGCTCGACGCCGCCGCCGCGGAGCGTGTCGAGGGTCTCGGGCCGCAGCGAGCCGCCGGCGGCCCAGGCGAGGTCGGTGCGCGGCGCGACGCCGAGCACCTCCTCGACCAGGGCGGCACCGGCCGGTCCCGGGGAGTCGGCGGAGACGGTGCCCTCGGGCCTGCCGTCGGTGGGGTCCCCGCCCTCCCCCGTGGCCGGCGCCGGAGCGGCCGCGGGCAGGCTGCGGGTGAGCGCCGCGGGCAGGCCGGCCGACTGCAGCGCGTCGGCGTCGACGTCGCCGTAGGACAGCGCGACGACGGGGTGCTCGGCGGCCACGGCGCGCAGCCGCTCGAGCCAGGCCGCGGCCGCCTCGGTGCCGGTGCCCGCGCCCTCCTCGCCCGCGACGTCGTAGGGCCCCTCGGCCATGAGCGCGAGCTCCTCGACCAGCGCCGGGTCGACGGCCACGCTGACCGGGGCGACGGGGGTGGTCGTGGGCGCGCCCGGCCCGAGCGCGGTGGGCAGCCGCTCGAGCACCTCCAGCGCCCGGTCGAGCCGGCCGCCCTCGGACACCAGGCCGGTGAGGTCGTCGTCGACGAACCCGCCCGAGGCGTCGCGGTGGGTGCGCTCGACCAGCGGCCACAGCCAGGCCACCGCGGTCGCGGCGGCGGGGGCAGCGGTCTGCTGCACCACGGAGGTGGTCACCTCCCCGACCCGCCGCGGGTCGCCGTCGGCCCCGGTCCCGTTGACGTTGAGCAGCACCGGGTAGACGCCGTCGCGGTCCATGGCCAGGTCGGCGGTGGAGGCCGTGTAGGTGAACGGCAGCGAGGCGCCGGGCTCCAGCGGGGCGGGCAGCGGCACGAAGGGCGTGACGGCCGCCGACACCGGGTCGGGGTCGACGTCGGCGGCGAGGAGTTCGGCCCGGGTGGTGACCACCTCGCCGCGCTGCAGGCGGATGCCGAGGTCGGTGAGCGTCTCGTCGCCGGCGTTGGTGAGCGTGCCGGCCAGCGTGACCGTGCCACCGGGCGCGACCGTGCGCGGGTCGAGGCGGGTCAGCTCGACGGTCACCGGGCGCTCGGGGTCGACGGGGGGTGCGGGCCGCGACGGCGCGGTCGGCGTGGGCGGCGTCGTGGGGGCGGCGGCGGCCGGCGCCGCCGCCGGCCCCGCGAGCAGCGGGAGGGCCAGCAGCGCGGTGGTCAGGACGCGGCGGACGCGGTCACCGCGGCGCGTCCCGGCCCTCCCGCGCCGGCCGGCCCCGGCGGCGGGGGTGCTGTGCCTGGGACGGACCTCGCGCGAGCGGTCACGCACTGTCGGCGAGCAGCGCCGGCGCCCGCTCGACCAGCGCACGCTCGTCGGCGTAGGCCAGCCGGTCGCTCAGCTCGTCGAGGGGCACCCAGGCGACCTCGGTCACCTCGACGTCGGCGTCGGAGAGGGCACCGCCGATGGCGCGCAGCAGGAAGTGGTGCACGGTCTTGTGGACCCGCCGGCCCTCGGCGACGAACCAGAAGTCGATGATCCCGAGCGGGGCGAGGACCTCACCGATGATCCCGGTCTCCTCGGCGACCTCGCGGACCGCGGTGTCCTCCGGGGTCTCGCCCTCCTCGATGTGCCCCTTCGGCAGCGACCACAGCAGCCGGCCCCGGCGGTCGGTGCGGCCGATGAGCGCGGCGCGGGGGCCGGAGATGCCGTCGTCGGCGACCACCAGGCCCCCGGCGGAGGTCTCGTCGACCCGGCGCAGTCGGCGGCCGGGGCGCCCTCGTCCACCGGTCCCTCCCATGCCAGGAGGGTAGCGCGAGACGCCGCACTACCCTGGCTCGTCGTGTCCGGTGTGCCCCCGGCGGTCCAGCAGACCGTGCGCGACCTCGTCGACGTCTCGCCCGTGCTCGTCGAGCTCGGCGAGCGGTTCACCGCGGCCGGCTTCGAGGCGCACCTGGTGGGCGGCTCGGTGCGCGACGCGCTGCTGGCCGCCGGGAGCGGCGCCGCGACCCCCGCCGGCGACCTCGACGTCACCACCGACGCCCGGCCCGAGCAGGTGCTGCGGCTGCTGCGCGGCTGGGCGGGTTCCACGTGGAACCAGGGCATCGCCTTCGGCACCGTGGGCGCCGAGATCCGCGGCACCCGGGTCGAGATCACCACGTTCCGCGCCGACCGCTACGACCGGGAGTCGCGGAATCCGGAGGTGGCCTGGGGGACGTCGCTGCGCGACGACCTCGCCCGCCGCGACTTCACGGTCAACGCCATGGCCGTCTCGCTGGGCCCCGACCGGACGGTGACCGATCCCTTCGGCGGCCTCGGCGACCTGCTGGCCCGGAGGCTGCGCACCCCCGGCGCGGCCACGGACTCCTTCGCCGACGACCCGCTGCGGATGCTGCGCGCGGTCCGCTTCGTCGCCCAGCTCGGCGTCACGCCCGTCGACGAGGTGGTCGAGGCGCTCACCGCGATGTCCGGGGAGCTGGCCCGGATCACGCCGGAGCGGGTGCAGGCCGAGCTGTCCCGGACCCTGCTGCAGGACGCCCCGCGCGCGGCGCTGGAGCTGTTCGTGTCCACCGGCCTCGCCGACGTCGTCCTGCCGGAGCTGCCGGCGCTGCGGATGGAGATCGACGAGCACCACCAGCACAAGGACGTCTACTCCCACTCGCTGACCGTGCTGGACCGGGCCATCGCGCTGGAGCGGGCCGATCCCGACGCCCCGTCGCCGGACCTGGTGCTGCGGCTGGCCGCGCTGCTGCACGACGTCGGCAAGCCCGCCACCCGCCGGCACGAGCCGCGCGGCCGGGTGTCCTTCCACCACCACGAGGTGGTCGGCGCCAAGCTGGTGCGCAAGCGGCTGACCGCGCTGCGCTACCCCAAGGAGGTCGTCGAGGCGGTCGCCCGCCTGACCTTCCTGCACCTGCGGTTCCACGGCTACGGCCGCGGCGAGTGGACCGACTCGGCGGTGCGCCGCTACGTCACCGACGCCGGCGACCTGCTGCCCCGGCTGCACAAGCTGGTGCGGTCGGACTGCACGACGCGCAACAAGCGGCGGGCGGCGGCGCTGTCGGCGACCTACGACTCGCTGGAGCGGCGGATCGCCGAGCTGTCGGCGGCCGAGGACCTCGCCCGCGTGCGCCCCGACCTCGACGGCAACGCGATCATGGAGATCCTCGGCATCGGCCCGGGCCGCGAGGTCGGCGAGGCGTGGCGCTTCCTCAAGGACCTCCGCCTCGAGCGCGGCCCGCTCGACCCCGACGAGGCCGAGGCCGAGCTGCGCGCCTGGTGGGCCGCCCGCTCCTGATCCCTCCTCCGCCCGGGTGACACCACCCCGCGCGGTCTCCCCCGCCGCGCCGGACGCCGGTAGGACCGACGGCCGGGCCGCAGGGACGGGGGACGGGTGCACGGGCGATGTGTGCACGGGCGAGTGCACGGCCGGGGGCTCCTCCGGGCAGCGCGCCGCCCCGGCCCGACCGCCGTCGCCGTCGGTTGCCTGGTCCTCGCGCTGACCGCGTGGTCGGTCCAGGACCCCGCCGGCGCCTCGCCGGAGACGGCGCCGGCCGCGGTCCCGGGCCAGCGGCCCACCCCGGGGGTCGGTGCCGCGCCGTCGCCGCTGGGCGTCCCGCCGCCGGCTCCGGCCCCGGGCGGCAGCTGGGCGTTCCTCGACCACCAGGCCGACGGCGTCACGCCGGTCGCCTACGACCCCTGCCGCGCCGTCCACTACGTCGTCCGCGTCGGCGATGCCCCACCGGACGCGGAGGTCCTCGTCGCCGACGCCGTCGCGGAGGTCGCCGCGGCCACCGGCCTGCGGTTCGTGTCCGAGGGTCGCACCGACGAGCGGGTCGGCCGCGACCGCCCGGCGTACCAGCCCGCCCGCTACGGGGACCGCTGGGCGCCGGTGCTGGTCTCCTTCGAGCTGCCGGCCGGCAACCCCGACGTCGGCGGCGGCGTCGCCGCCCGCGGCGGCAGCGAGGCCGTCTCCGCGGGCGGGCCGGCGGTCTACGTGACCGGCAGCGTCGTCGTCGACGCCGACTGGGCGGCCGGCGCGGCGGCCACACCGGCGGGCCGTGCCGCGCTGCGGGCGGTCCTGGTGCATGAGCTCGCGCACGTGCTGGGCCTGGCCCACGTCGACGACCCCGGCGAGCTCATGCATGGGGCCAACGACGGGCAGCTCGACCTGGGCCCCGGGGACCGTGCCGGCCTGGCGCGGCTCGGCCGGGGCGCCTGCGAGCCGACGCTGTAGGGACCGGTCAGGGCGCGTGCGCGCGGGTGATCCGGGCGTAGCCGGCGGCCGTGACGGCGTACACCGCGGCGACGACGGCCAGGCCGGTCACCGACCGTCCCGACGCGGGCAGCAGCAGGGCGCCGGCCACCAGGGCCGCCACGTAGGCGACGTTGACCAGGGTGTCGTAGACGGAGAACACCCGGCCCCGGAAGTCGTCGTCGACCGACTGCTGCAGCGTGGCGTCGACGCAGATCTTCACGCCCTGCGCGACGAAGCCGAGGACGAGACCGGCGGCCACCCACCCGGGCGGTGCGAACGTCAGCCCGAGCGCGAGCTGGAGCGCCCCGCCGCCGGCCAGCAGCAGCACCACCCACCCGCGGGTCCCCAGCCGGCGCACCGCCGCGGGCGTCGTCACCGCCGCCAGCAGGGTGCCGGCCGACCCGGCCGCCAGGACCACGCCGAGGCCGGCCAGCCCGCCCGGGAGCGGGCCGGTCCCCTCCGTGAGCGTGTTCCGGTACAGCAGCAGGGTCATGAGCGTGAGCAGGCCGTAGCAGACGCGGTGCGCCCCGATGGCCGCCAGCGCCGCGGCGGCCGGCGGGTGCTCGGCCACGTGCCAGGCGCCGGCCACCATCCCGCGCAGCACCGCCCGGGCCGGCAGGTGGGCGGACCGGGCACCCGAGTCGGGGCCGAGGTACTGCCGGCCGAACCCCGTGGCGACGGCGGCCGACGCCAGGTACGGCAGGGCCGCCGAGGCCGCCACGGCGGCGTAGGCGACGTCCCCGGCCGTCCCGAGCTGCAGCAGCCCCAGGGCGGTGATGCCGCCGACGACGGTGGCCACCGCCCCGGACGTCGTCGACAGCGCGTTGGCCGGCACGAGGGAGGCCGGGTCGATGGTGTGCGGCAGCGCCGCGGACAGCGCCGCCAGCAGGAACCGGGTGACGGCGAAGACGGCGAGCCCGGCGACGTAGAAGAGCGGTCCCGCGTCCCCGGCCAGCACCAGCGCGGCGACCACGGCGACCAGCCCGGCGCGCAGCACGTTGGCCCGCACCAGCACCTGGCGCCGGCTCCACCGGTCCAGCCAGACACCGGCGAACGGCCCGACCACCGAGTACGGCAGCAGCAGCACGGCGAAGGCCGCGGCGACGTCGACCGGGTCGGCCGCCCGCTGGGGGTTGAACAGCACCGTCCCGGCGAGCGCCGCCTGCAGCACGCCGTCGCCGGACTGGGCGAGCAGCCGGGTGGCCAGCAGGCGGCGGAAGTCCCCGCGGGCCAACAGGTGCCGCACGGTGGTGTCGGCCTGCTGCACCCGATCACCGTACGGGGCGGCCCCACCCTCCCCCGGGCGCCGGACTGATGCACACTGGTTCCGATGTCCTCGGTGCCCTCGTCACCCGACCCCGACTCCGGCCGGCCCGCCCGGGCGGCCCGGGGCCGGCGTCGCGCGGCGGTCCCCACGCTGTCGACCGGCACGCTCGACGACGTCGCCCCGGGATCCCTGCTGGTCGCCATGCCGGCGCTGAGCGACCCCAACTTCGCCGGCACCGTCGTCTACGTGCTCGACCACAACGACAGCGGCACCCTCGGCGTCGTCCTGGGCCGGCCGAGCCAGGTCGAGATCCGCGACGTGCTGCCCGGCTGGTGCGACCTCGCCGTGGAGCCGGGCGTGTTCCACGTCGGCGGCCCGTGCGAGACCGACACCGCGCTGTGCCTGGCCGCCTGCCCCGGGCACGGCACCGAGCCGGAGGGCCTGCGCCGGGTGGCCGGTGACGTCTACCTCGTCGACCTCGACGCCGACCCCGACGCCCTCGAGGGCGGCGTCGCGGGCCTGCGGGTGTTCGCCGGTTACGCCGGCTGGTCGCCCGGTCAGCTCGCCGCCGAGATCGCCGAGGGCGCGTGGGCGTGCGTGCCGGGGACGCCCGGCGACGTCCTCAGCGAGCTCTCCGGCCCGGAGCTGTGGCGCGCGGTGCTGGGCCGCCAGACCGGCCGGCTGGCGGTGCTGTCGACGGCGCCGGCCGACCCGTCGGCGAACTGACCCTCCCGGGTGGTCCGACTCCCCGGGACACGCCGTCGTGCTGCGCCTGCCGACCGGTTCTGGTAGGAACATCCCCGGAGGGGGCGGTCTGGGGAAGAGGCCGCCCCCTCCCCCCATGTCCGGACCCGCTCACAGGCCCAGGGCGGCGGCGACCTCCGGGTGCGCGACCGCGTCGAGGGTCTGCCCCTCCTCCGGCAGCGCGATCGTCCGCGGCCCGTGGTCGGCGAGCGTCACCGTCACCTCGGTCTCCGGACCGGGCAGTGCGGCCTCGTACTGCAGCAGCAGGTCGCTGGTGTCGTCGACGGCCACCGACCAGCCCGCCTCCGAGGCGTAGACCGACGCCAGCCGGCTGTCGATCGAGCGCTGCCCCTCCCACGTCGCCGCGCCGTCGAGGAACGCGGCCGCCTCGTCGGCCTCCTCCGCGCCCAGGTTGAGCACCACCTGCACGAGGACGTCGGTCAGCGGCACCGCGTCCGGCCCGGCGGCGAGCGGGCGGCGGACGAACGGGACGTCGGGCAGGCCCGCGGCGGCCAGCGCCTCGGGCAGGCCCGGCACGTCGCCGAACCAGACCTGGTCGCGGGTGAAGAACAGCGTGCGGACGTCGTCGGGCCGCTCGTCCCCGTAGGAGGTCACCGCCCGGGCCCGGCCGGCTCCACCGGCCAGGTCGACCTCGCCGGTGAGCGTGAGCAGGCCGTCCTCGCCGAACGGGGCGGTGACCACGACGTCGGCGCCGCCCTCCTCCTCGACACCGCGGGCGAGCAGCCCGGCCAGCACCTCGGCCTCCTCGGCGGTCACCGGGTCGCCGGGCTGCCGGTCGGTCTGGTCGCCCGAGCAGCCGGTCAGCCCGACGCCGAGCAGGACCAGCGCGGTCGCGAGCAGGCGGCGCGGCATGGCGGCCAGCGTATGCAGCGCGGCGGCGGCCCGCGGCTCCCGACAGGCCGCAGGCCCGCCCCCCGGTGCGGGGGACGGGCCTGCGTGAGGTGCTGGACGGGGGTCCTTACACGACGTCGCCGCGGATGAAGGCCTCGACGGCGTCGCGGGCCTCGCTGTCGCTGTACTGCACCGGCGGGGACTTCATGAAGTAGGACGACGCGGAGAGGATCGGGCCCCCGATCCCGCGGTCCTTGGCGATCTTGGCGGCGCGGACGGCGTCGATGATGATGCCGGCCGAGTTCGGGGAGTCCCAGACCTCGAGCTTGTACTCCAGGTTCAGCGGGACGTCGCCGAACGCGCGGCCCTCGAGCCGGACGTAGGCCCACTTGCGGTCCGACAGCCACGGCACGTGGTCCGACGGGCCGATGTGCACGTTGTCGGTGCCCATGTCGCGGTCGACCTGGCTGGTGACGGCCTGGGTCTTGGAGATCTTCTTCGACTCCAGCCGTTCGCGCTCGAGCATGTTCTTGAAGTCCATGTTGCCGCCGACGTTGAGCTGCATCGTGCGGTCGAGCTGCACGCCGCGGTCCTCGAAGAGCTTGGCGAGCACCCGGTGGGTGATGGTGGCGCCGACCTGGCTCTTGATGTCGTCGCCGACGATCGGGACGCCGGCGGCGGTGAACTTGTCCGCCCACTCCTTGGTCCCGGCGATGAAGACCGGCAGGGCGTTGACGAAGGCGACACCGGCGTCGAGGGCGGCCTGGGCGTAGAACTCGGCGGCCTGCTGCGACCCGACCGGCAGGTAGCAGACCAGGACGTCGGCGCCGGACTCGCGCAGGGCGGCGACGACGTCGACCGGCTGCTCGTCGGACTCCTCGATCGTCGCCCGGTAGTACTTGCCCAGGCCGTCGAGGGTGGTACCGCGCTGCACGGTCACACCCAGCGGGGGGACGTCGCAGATCTTGATCGTGTTGTTCTCGCTGGCGACGATCGCCTCGGAGAGGTCGCGGCCGACCTTCTTGGCGTCGACGTCGAAGGCGGCGACGAACTGCACGTCGGACACGTGGTACTCGCCGAAGCGGACGTGCATGAGGCCGGGCACCGAGCTGGTCTCGTCGGCGTCCCGGTAGTAGTGCACGCCCTGCACCAGCGAGGCGGCGCAGTTGCCCACGCCCACGATGGCGACCTTGACAGCTCCCATGGTCTTCCCTTCTCCCTGGACCCGGTGGTCCGTGTCGCGGGACCGTTCCGGTCCTGGCGGTGGCTGCGGTGGCGGCGCAGCCGGTGGTGCCTGCAGTCGTGCCGTGGTCAGTCCTCCCCGGTCCGGCTCGCCGGGTCCGGGTCCGGGTCGGGCCGGCGGCGCTCGCTGTCGATCAGCTCCGACAGCCAGCGCACCTCCCGGTCGACCGAGTCCAGGCCGTGCCGCTGCAGCTCCAGCGTGTAGCGGTCGAGCCGTTCGCGGGTCCGCGCCAGTGAGGACCGCAGGCCGTCGCGCTGCCGTTCGACCGTGCGGCGGCGCCCCTCGAGGATGCGCAGCCGCACGTCGGCGGCGGTGTGCCGGAAGAAGGCGAGGTGGACGCCGAACAGCCTGTCGTCGTCGTACGCCTCGGGACCGGCCTGGCTGACCAGCTCCGCGAAGCGCTCCTTGCCCTCCGCGGTGATCGTGTAGACCACCTTCCCGCGCCGGCCGGTCAACGGCGGTGCGTCGGCCGGCAGCGGCGTGCGCCGGTCGGGCTCGTCGGTGGTGACCAGCCCGGCGGCGTGCAACCGCTTGAGCGCGGGATACAGCGAGCCGTAGGAGATGCTGCGCAGCCCGCCGAGGACCTCCGCGAGCCGCTTCCGCAGCTCGTAGCCGTGCATCGGGGACTGCTGCAGCAACCCGAGGATGGCGAACTCGAGCACCTCGCCCCCCATCGGTCCCTGCCGGTCGATGTATCGAGACGATACATCGGGGGGTGAACGCGTGGGCAACTCGAGGTGCGTCGCCCGACCGGTCGAGGTGCGTCGCCCGACCGGGGGACCCGGCAGCCGCGCCGGTCCGCCGCCGGTCGGTGCGGGCCGGCGCGGGTCCTCGTGAGGCTCCCGGCGGCCGGCGCACCTGCGTACATTGGCGGCCGTGCCCGGACGTCGCTCCGTCGTCGACTACTCGCTGCACCGGCGAGCGGTCCTCGCGGACGTCCAGGCCGGGCGCACCGGGCTCTTCGAGGTCTGTGACGCCAGCCCCTACCTGACCCGGGCGGCGAGGTACCACGGTCAGCAGACCGACCTCCCCTGCCCGGTCTGCCGCCGCGAGCGCCTCGCACTGGTGAACTACGTCTACGGTGAAGGGCTGGGCCACGTGTCCGGGCAGGCGAAGACCGAGGCGGAGCTCGCCCGGATGGACGCCGCGCAGGAGGAGTTCTCCGTGTACACCGTCGAGGTGTGCCGCGGGTGCGGGTGGAACCACCTGGACTGCTCCTACGTCCTGGGGGCGGAGCCCGAGCCCGGACGGCAGCCGCGCCGGCGCCGCCGCGCTGCCACGGACTAGCACCGCCGCTCCGGCGGTTGCACCACCGGCGGACCCGTCCGTCACACGCGTCCCGGGGACGCGGCGCGTTCCGCGCGTCCTCCCCGGTGCACACAGCCGAGAACGCCACGCTGGGCCGGATCCCGTCCTGCCCACCGACTACCGAGGAGGGGCTCCCTGGTGCCTCCCCACGACGAGACCTCGCCGGTCGGGCCGTCCGGCGGCCCGCCGCGGCGGCCGTCCGCCCGGACGACCGCCGCGGGCGGAGGTGCCCGCCGGCCGTCCGGGGGTGACCGCGGCCGCACGACGGCGGGACGGACCGGCGGCGCCCGCCCCGGCGGGTCCCGGCCCCCCGGCGCCCGCCCCGCGGCCGGCAAGAAGGCGCGCACCACGAAGCAGCGCCGCCGTCGCCGGCTCAAGGTCGCGCTGGCCACCCTCGGCGGGCTGTTCGTGCTGCTCGGCGTCTTCGTCGGCGTCGTCTACGCCACCACCGAGGTCCCCGACCCCAACTCGGTGCAGAACGCGCAGACGACGGTCGTCTACTACGCCGACGGCACCACCGAGATGGCCCGCCTCGGCGACACCAACCGCACCAACGTCGGCCTGGACCAGGTCTCCGAGGGCGCCCGCAACGCCATCCTCGCCGCGGAGAACAAGGAGTTCTACTCCGACCCGGGCATCTCCTTCACCGGCATCGTCCGGGCCGCGTGGAACAACCTCACCGGCAGCTCGACGCAGGGCGGCTCGACGATCACCCAGCAGTACGTCAAGAACGCCTTCCTCAGCCACGAGCAGACGTTCAGCCGCAAGTTCCAGGAGCTCTTCCTGGCGGTCAAGCTGGACAACCAGTACTCGAAGGACGAGATCCTCGAGAACTACCTGAACACCATCTACTTCGGCCGCGGCGCCTACGGCATCGAGGCCGCGGCGAACACCTTCTTCGGCGTCCCCGCCGCGCAGCTGACCCCCCAGCAGGGCGCGGTGCTCGCCGTCCTGGTGCGCAGCCCGAGCTCCTACGACCCCGAGGGCAACCCCGAGGGCGCCCAGGACCGCTGGGGCCTGGTCCTCGACGCGATGGTCGAGGAGGGGTGGATGACGCAGGGCGAGCGCGACGCGTCGGTCTACCCGCCGGTGCTGCCGCGGCCGGAGTCCTCGGCGCTGGGCATCCCCACCGGTCCCGAGGGCCTGGTGGTCTCGCAGGCGATCGACGAGCTCGAGGCGCGCGGCTACTCCGACGAGCAGATCCGGGCCGGCGGCCTGCGCATCACCACGACCGTGGACAAGGCGGCCCAGGACGCCGCGATCGCCGCCGTCGACGACGTCATGGACGGCCAGCCGGACAACCTCCGGCAGGCGCTGGTCGCCGTCGACCCGAGGACCGGCGCGGTGCGGGCGTACTACGGCGGCCGCGTCGGTGCCGGTGACGGCGCCGTCGACTACGCCCAGGCGCGCCGCCAGCCCGGCTCGTCGATGAAGCCCTACGTGCTGGCCACCGCGCTCGACCAGGGCATCGGCGTGAACTCCCGCCGCGACGGCAGCTCGCCGCAGACCTTCCCCGACCGCGAGGCGCCGGTGCGCAACTCCGGCGGGGTCTCCTGCGGGGCCTGCACCCTGGTCGAGGCCATGACCCGCTCGCTCAACACGACGTTCTACGGCCTGGCCTACGAGGTCGGCCCGGACAACGTCCGCGAGACGGCGCTGGCCGCCACGGGCATGCCCGAGACCTGGCCGGCCAACGGTGGCCTGCTCGACGACGAGCCGACCCTGACCGCGCCGGGCTCGGGCGTCACCGGCTCCTCGATCGGCATCGGCGAGTACGAGATGCGCCCGATCGACCAGGCCGCCGGGTTCGCCACCCTCGCCAACGGCGGCGTCCGCCAGCCGACGCACTTCGTCGCCCGGGTCACCGACACCGAGGGTGCGGTCCTGCTGGACAGCGGCGTCGGCCCGGGTGAGCAGGTCATCGACCCCGACGTCGCCGCCGACACCACCTTCGCCCTGAAGGGCGTGGCGCAGCACTCCCGCCGCGCCCTCGAGGGCGGCCGGGAGGCGGCGTCCAAGACCGGTACGCAGGGCATCGACGCCGACGACAACTCCGACGCGTGGATGGTGGGCTACACGCCCTCCCTGTCCACCGCGGTGTGGATGGGCACCGACGGCTACGAGCCGATCCGCAACGCCGACGGCGCGATCATCTACGGCGCCGGCCTGCCGGGCGCGATCTGGCAGCAGTTCATGGACACCGCCCTGGCCGGCACGCCCGAGGAGGACCTGCCCGACCGGGCGGTCATCCGCGGGGACACCGGCAACGGCGTCCCCGCGCCCACCACCGAGGCCCCGCCGACCACGCAGGCCCCGCCGACCACGCAGGCCCCGCCGACGACCGAGGCTCCGCCGACGACGACCACGCCGCCGGCACCGACGACGACCACCCCGCCGCCGGCGGATCAGGGGCCGCCCGGGGACGAGAACAACAACGGGGTCCCCGACGTCTTCGAGAACGGGGGCGGCGGGCAGGACGGCAACGGGGGCGGCACCGGCGGCGGCAACCAGGGCGGGTCGCCGGCTCCCGCGCCGGAGACCCAGGCGCAACCGACCGGCTGACCGCCCCGGGCACACTGACCCGGTGAGCTCCTCCCCCACGGGCCCGTCCGCTCCGGCACCCCAGCCGGCGGACGGGCCCGCGGCGTCTGCGGGGACGCCCGGGCCCGGCGCCGGCCGCCGTCCCGACCGGGTGGTGCCCACCTGGTCGGACCCGGTGGCCGCCCAGGCCAGCGAGGCCGTCGGCGGCCCGTGGGGGCGGCACGCGGTCACCGGCCGGGCGCTGTTCTGGACGCCGCTGCGCGTCTGCCTGCTCTACGCCACCGTCGTGCTCGCCGCCGCGTGGCTCAAGCAGTCCCCGTGCTCGGACGGCAACTGGGCGGGGTCGGTGCAGTACACGCACCTCTGCTACTCCGACGCCGTCCCGCTGTTCGGCATCCACGGCCTCGGCGAGGGTGCCGTCCCCTACCTCGACGCAGCCGTGGAGTACCCGGTGCTCACCGGCGCGCTCATGGCGCTCGCCGCGGTGCTCGGCCGCGGCTACGAGAGCCTCGCAGCGGCGGCCGGTCTGCTCCCCCAGGTCCCGCCGGTGCAGGCCTACTACGTGGCCACCTGCCTGCTGCTGAGCCTGTGCGCGCTGGTCACCGTCCGGGCCGTGCTGGGCGCCTCCGGTCACCGCCCGTGGGACGCGGCGCTGATCGGGCTCTCGCCGCTGCTGTTCGTGCACGCGTTCACCAACTGGGACCTGCTCGCCGTCGCGCTGGCGGCCTGCGGGCTGTGGGCCTGGGCGCGCGACCGGCCGGTGACGGCCGGCGTGCTGTTCGGCCTGGGCGCGGCCGCGAAGCTGTTCCCCGCGCTGCTGCTCCTCGCGCTGTTCCTGCTCTGCCTGCGCGCGGGGCGGCTGCGGGTGTGGCTGCGCGCGGCGCTGGCGGCAGGGGCCGCCTGGCTGGCCGTGAACGTCCCGGTCGCGCTGCTGGCCCCGGAGAACTGGTCGCTGTTCTTCCGGCTCAACAGCTCCCGGCCGGCCGATCCGGACACGCTGTGGAACATGGCCATCACCGCCGCCGGCGGCGACCTGTTCGACGGGCCGCTCGCCCAGGGCGAGACGCCGGTGGTGCTCAACGCGCTGGTGGCGGTCTGCGTGCTGCTGGTGGTCGCCGCCGTCGGCTGGCTGACGCTGGCCGCACCGGTGCGCCCGCGGGTGGCGCAGGTGGCCTTCCTGCTGGTGGCCGGCTTCCTGCTGGTCACGAAGGTGTGGAGCCCGCAGTACTCGCTGTGGCTGCTGCCCCTGGCGGTGCTCGCCCGGCCGCGCTGGCGCTCGCTGCTGCTCTGGCAGGCCACCGAGGTGGTGCTGTGGGTGGTGCGGATGCTCTGGTACCTGGGCACCGGCGAGCGCGGCGTCGGCGTCGAGTGGTTCTTCCTCGCGGTCGGCGTCCGCGACCTCGCCGTCTGCGTCCTGGTCGGCCTGGTCGTGCGGGACGTGTGGCGTCCCGACGGCGACGTCGTCCGGACCTCGTGGCCGGCCGTCGACGACCCGGCCGGCGGCCCCCTCGACGGCGCCGCCGACCGGGTGGTGCTGCGCCGCCGGCACCGGGATCAGGTGACCTGATCGTCGGGCGTCCTCCCTCACGTCCGGCCACGAGGGAGGACGTCGCAGGGTGAGGGAGGACGGCGGTCCGGGCGGGCGACTACCCGAGCGCCTCGCGGACCAGCGCGACCTCCTCCGCGTGCGAGGCGGGGTCGCCGGGGGTCTCGAGGACGACGGGGCAGCCGGCGGCGCGGGCCACGCCGAGCAGCAGCTCCAGCGGGATCTCGCCCGACGTCAGCGGCGCGTGCCGGTCGCGGCCGGAGCCCTGCGGGTCGCGGCTGTTGTTGAGGTGCACCAGGTCGACCCGGCCGGTGATCGCGCGGACGTCCTCGACGGCGGTGGCGAGGTCCCAGCCGGCGGCCCAGGCGTGGCAGGTGTCGAGGACGAACCCCGCGCCGAACTCGCCGACGGCGTCCCACAGCCGGGCCACCGCGCCCAGCTCGCGGGCCATCGCGTTCTCGCCGCCGGCGGTGTTCTCGATCAGCAGCGGCAGCGGGAAGCCGCCGTCGTCGGCCTGCCGGGCGAACGTCTTGCGCCAGTTGTCGAAGCCGGCGGCCGGGTCGTCCTTGGCCAGCACGTGCCCGCCGTGCACGACCATCCCGCGGGCACCGATCGCCGACGACGCCCGCGCGTGCACGGCGAGGTTCTTGCGGCTGGGGATGCGGATCCGGTTGTTGGTCGAGGCCACGTTGAGCACGTAGGGCGCGTGCACGAACACCGCGACGTCGCCGGCGAGCAGGGCCTCGGCGTCGGGACGCGGCGGCGGCGGCTTCCAGCCCTGCGGGTCGCCGAGGAACACCTGCACCGCGTCGGCGTCCACCTCCGCCGCCCGGGCCAGCGGACCGCCGGCGTCGAGCTCGTTGTCCTCGGTCAGTCCGGGTCCGACGTGGACGCCGATCGGCTGCGTGCTCACCCCGGCGACGGTAGTCAGGCCCGGTGACGGTGACCGGGGCTCCCGGCCGCGCTGGTAGCCTGGAGGGGCGCGTCCGTCCGCCGTCCCGGCGGGACCGGGCGCGCGACGCGTGTACGACCCTCCTGCTGCAGACGTCCTGCAGCCGCCACAGACCAGAGGAGGTGGGGTTCTCCGTGCGTCACTACGAACTGATGGTCATCCTCGACCCCGACCTGGAGGAGCGCACCATCGCTCCCTCCCTCGACCGGTTCCTGACCGTCGTCACCAACTCCGGTGGCACCGTCAAGACCGACATCTGGGGCCGGCGCCGCCTGGCCTACGAGATCAAGAAGAACATCGAGGGCATCTACGCGGTCATCGACATCCAGGCCGAGCCCGCCGCGGTCGCCGAGCTCGACCGCCAGCTCAACCTCAACGAGTCGGTCCTGCGGACCAAGCTGATGCGGCCCGAGGTCCACTGACCGTGGCCGGCGAGACCGTCATCACCGTCATCGGCAACCTGACCTCCGACCCGGAGCTGCGCTTCACGCCGTCGGGGGCCGCGGTCGCCAACTTCACCGTCGCCTCGACGCCGCGCACCTTCGACCGGCAGTCGCAGGAGTGGAAGGACGGCGAGGCGCTGTTCCTCCGCTGCAACGTCTGGCGGCAGGCGGCCGAGAACGTGGCCGAGTCCCTCACCCGCGGCTCGCGGGTCATCGTCTCGGGGCGCCTCAAGCAGCGCTCGTTCGAGACCAAGGAGGGCGAGAAGCGCACCGTCGTCGAGCTCGAGGTCGACGAGATCGGCCCCTCGCTGCGCTACGCCACCGCGAAGGTCACCCGTGCCTCCCGCGGTGAGGGTGGCGGCGGCTTCGGCGGCGGCGGCGGTGGCGGCTTCGGTGGCGGCGGCGGCGGTGGCGGTGGCGGGGCGAGCGACCCGTGGTCGACGCCCGCCGGCCCGTCCGACGAGCCCCCCTTCTGAGAAAGGACCCCCTCGCTCCCCGCGCCACGCTCCGCGCGGCGGGGGCCCCTGCGAGAGGGCCGTTCCATCTCCCCACCACTAGTCGTACCTGGAGAACCCAGTGCCCAAGCCCCCCGTGCGCAAGCCCAAGAAGAAGGTCTGCCAGTTCTGCAAGGACAAGGCGACCTACATCGACTACAAGGACACGACCCTGCTGCGGAAGTTCATCTCCGACCGCGGCAAGATCCGTGCCCGCCGCGTCAGCGGCAACTGCAGCCAGCACCAGCGGGACGTCGCCACGGCCGTGAAGAACAGCCGTGAGATGGCCCTGCTGCCCTACACCTCGACGGCGCGCTGACCATGAGCACCCAGAAGCTGATCCTGACGCAGGAGGTCACCGGTCTCGGGTCCTCCGGTGACACCGTGGAGGTCAAGGGCGGCTACGCCCGCAACTACCTCCTGCCCCGCGGCCTGGCCATCGTCGCCACCCGCGGTGCCGAGAAGCAGGTCGAGTCGCTGCGCCGGGCGCGTGCCGCCCGCGACGTGCGGTCGCTCGAGGAGGCCCAGGCCGTGGCCGGGCGCCTCTCCGGCCTGACCGTCCGGGTGCCGGCCCGCGCCGGCGACGGTGGCCGCCTCTTCGGCCGCGTCACCACCGCCGACGTCGCCGCGGCCGTCACGGCCGCCGGTGGCCCGGAGCTCGACCGCCGCCGCATCGAGCTGCCCAGCAGCATCAAGACCACCGGTCAGCACACCGTCACCGTGCGGGTGCACCCGGAGGTCACCACCCAGCTGGCGATCGAGGTCGTCGCCGGTTGACGCCGCCTCCCTGCGGGGAGGCGTGGAGCACCGCCCAGGAGGGGCGCCGGACGTCGTCCGGCGCCCCTCCTGCCGTCTCCGGCCCCGTCAGCTCCCCGGTGCGGGGTCGGGATCGGCGCGGCCGGCCGCGTGCAGCACCAGCAGTCCGCCGACGGCGGGCACGAGGCCCCGCAGCCGCACGGCCCGGGGCAGCGGGAGCTGCCAGGCGAGGACCGCGGTGACCAGGTAGGCGGTGCCGTGCAGCGGCCCGACGGCCGAGGCCAGCGGCGCCCAGTGCACGGTCACCAGGTTGACCAGCAGCACGGTGAGGGTGACCAGCTCGGCCGCGGTGGCCAGCGCCAGCCAGCGGGTCGGTGACTCAGACACCGGTCGTCGAGCCCGGCCGGACGACCATGAGCACCACCACGACCACCCAGACCAGGTTGAACGTCCCCGAGGCCATCGCCAGCCGCCGCACGCGGGTCGTGCTGCCGGTGAGGGTGCCGGCGACGGTCCCGACGCCCGGGCCTCCCTCGCCACCGTCCGTCCCCTCCCCCGCGGCGGCCGCGAGGACCTCCTGCTGGCCCGGCAGGACGACGCCGACCAGCACGCCCGCCGCGAGCAGCGTCAAGGCCATCGAGGCCAGCACCCAGGCGTCGGTGAGCACCCCCAGCGAGCTCGCCGTCGCGATCCCGAACACCGGCACGGCCAGCGACAGGACGGCGTAGACGCGGGTGACCCGGTGCAGCAGGCGCAGCGCGGGCACCGCGGCCGGGTCGCGCCCCTCCAGCGCCTGCCGGGCGTAGCGGGGGAACAGGCTCACCGCGATCGTCACGGCGCCGACGAAGACGACGGCCACGACGACGTGGACGCTGAGCAGCACTGCAGCCACGGGACCTCCTCGGTCGGTGCCACCCACAGTATCAGCCAGACTGAAACAACCGGCCTGCGATCATGCGGACGTGACGGCAGCGGAGGGAACGGGAGGCCCGCCACCGACCAGCACCGCGATGGCCCTGGTGGTGACCGGTCGGGCCATGGAGGACCTGCTCACCGCCCGGCTCGCGCCGCTGGGGCTCTCGCTGCGGCTGCTCGGCGCGCTCGGCCACCTGGCCCGCGACGAGGGGCTGTCCTACTCCGACCTGGCCCGCCGGGCGCGGGTCACCACGCAGAGCATGCACGCGACCGTCGGCCGGCTCGTCGAGCTCGGCGCGGTGGAGTCCGCCGGCCCGGGCCGCGGCCGGCGAGCGGGGCTGCGGGTCACCGGTCCGGGGCGTCGGCTGCTGGCCGACGGGCTGGCCGTGGTGGAGGCGGTGGACCGGGAGCTCGCCGCGGTCCTCGCCGACAGCGGCGGCGCGCTGGACTGGCCGGCGCTGCTCGCCGCCCTCGGGCTGGCCGGACGGCGGCCGGCGGGATGACGACGTGCGGTCCTGTCGACACGCCGCCCGTGCCGTCACGGCCGGTGCTGTGACGGCTGCGCCGGGCGGGACGACACGACACGCCCGGGCGTCCGGCACGCCGGTCTTTCTCGTGTCCACAGCCGGTGGGTGGTCACCGCGCAGGTGACGCGCGCAGGACCACGGCATGTCCGGCCGGTGTCCCGCCCGTCTCCACATGTCGACTCGGGCTGTCCACCGACTTGTCCACAAGTTGTGCAGAACGCGGTGCACATGGGGTGTTGGACGGGTCCGCCGTCGCTTCCTACCGTCCTCTGCGGCACCGGGAACTGCGAGAACTGTCGGTGGCTCCCGGTAGCACAGGGCTCGAACGCGCGTTCGAGTGCGGGCATCGCGCGTCCTGGTGCTTCCCCCACCGGGCCCCGGTCGGTCGGCCGGGGCTTGCCGCGCGTGCCCATGAGCAGAGGGAGGTACCCAGGTGGCGGTGGCCGACGAGTTCAGCCGGCCGCAGGCGACGGCGCCGGAGTACGACCGGCAGCCCCCGCAGGACGTCGCGGCCGAGCAGTCCGTCCTCGGCGGCATGCTGATGAGCAAGGACGCGATCGCCGACGTCGTCGAGGTGCTGCACGGCAACGACTTCTACCGGCCGGCGCACCAGGTGATCTTCGACTGCATCCTCGACCTGTACGGGCGGGGCGAGCCGGCCGACGCCATCACCGTCGCCGCGGAGCTCAACCGCACCGACCAGCTGTCGAAGATGGGCGGCGCGGTCTACCTGCACACGCTCATCGCCTCCACGCCAACCGCGGCCAACGCGGGCTACTACGCCGCCATCGTGGCCGAGCAGGCGGTGCTGCGGCGGCTCGTCGAGGCCGGCACCCGGGTGGTGCAGCTGGGCTACGGCGCGGCCGGCGGGCGCGGCGACGTCGACGACATCGTCGACCGCGCGCAGCAGGAGATCTACGACGTCACCGAGAAGCGCATGAGCGAGGACTACTCGCGCCTCGAGGACATCCTGCAGCCGACGATGGACGAGCTCGACGCCATCGCCTCCCGCGGCGGCACCGCCCGTGGAGTCCCCACCGGCATCCGTGACCTGGACGAGCTGACGAACGGTCTCCAGGCGGGCCAGATGGTCGTCATCGCCGCCCGTCCGGGTGTGGGTAAGGCGCTGGCCCTGGACACCCCCATCGCCACCCCCACCGGCTGGACCACGATGGGTGAGGTCTGCGTCGGCGACCGGGTGCTGGGCGCCGACGGGCGGCCGACGACGGTCGTGGCCGCCACCGACGTCATGACCGGTCGGCCCTGCTACGAGGTGCACTTCTCCGACGGGTCGGTGGTCGTCGCCGACGCCCAGCACCAGTGGGTCACCACCGACCGCGCCGCCCGGCGGCTCGGCGAGCGCGGCGAGGCCCGGGTCCGCACGACGGAGGAGCTGGCGCGCACTCTCCGCTGCGCCACGGCCCACCGGCGCCTCAACCACGCCGTGGCGAACGCCGCCCCGCTGGACCTCCCCGCCGCCGACCTGCCGCTCCCGCCGTACGCGCTCGGCGTCTGGCTGGGCGACGGCACCTCCGCCGCCGCCCAGTACACGAGCGCGGACCCGGAGATCGCCGCCTACATCGAGGCAGAGGGCCTGGTCGTCACGCCCACGGGGGTCGACCGGCGCTACTCGCTCCGCCTGCCCGCCCGTCCCGCGCCGGCCGAGCGGCCGTGCCCGATGTGCGGCGAGCCGTTCGTGCCGAGGACCTCGCAGGTGCAGACGTGCGGCAAGGCCTGCGGCGGCGCCCTGCGGGCCAGCGGCGGGGTGGGACGTCAGGCCACCTGCCCCGACTGCGGTGGCCCGTCGAGCGGGATGGCGCAGTGCCAGCCCTGCCGGGACGACCACGGCACCGTGAAGGGCCTCCTGCGCGGCCTGGGCGTGCTCGGCGGCAAACAGATCCCGGCGGCCTACCTCCGCGCGTCGGTGGCCCAGCGGCGCGCGCTGCTCGCGGGCCTGCTGGACACCGACGGCACCGTCACGCCGAGCGGTGCGGTGCAGTTCGCCGTCACCGACCGACGGCTCGCCGAGGACACCCGCGAACTGATCGCCGGTCTCGGGCACCGGGTGAAGCTGAGCACCAAGCGGGTGCGCGGTCGCACCGAGGCGTCGTCCACCTGCTACACGCTGACCTTCAGCACCGACGACGAGGTGTTCCGCCTCGAGCGCAAGAAGCTGCTGCACAAGGAGCGCGGTGCGCGCACCTACACCGCCCGCGGCGTCCGTTTCGTCACCGACGTGCGGCCGGTGGCCAGTGTGCCGGTGCGGTGCATCCAGGTCGACGCCGCCGACTCGCTGTTCCTCGCCGGCCGCAGCTTCATCCCGACGCACAACTCGACCCTCGGGCTCGACATCGCCCGGTCGGCGGCGGTGAAGCACCACTTGGCCACCTGCATCTTCTCGCTCGAGATGAGCAAGCACGAGATCACCATGCGTCTGCTCTCGGCCGAGGCGAAGGTGCCGCTGCACCACATGCGGGCCGGCACGCTGTCCGACGAGGACTGGTCGAAGCTGGCCCGCCGCATGGGCGAGGTGGCCGACGCGCCGCTCTACATCGACGACTCGCCGAACATGACGATGATGGAGATCCGGGCCAAGGCGCGGCGCCTCAAGCAGCGCAACGACCTCAAGCTCGTCGTCATCGACTACCTCCAGCTCATGACGTCGGGAAAGCGCGTCGAGAGCCGTCAGCAGGAGGTGTCGGAGTTCTCCCGTGCCCTCAAGCTGCTGGCGAAGGAGCTCGAGGTCCCGGTCATCGCGATGTCGCAGCTCAACCGCGGTTCCGAGCAGCGCCAGGACAAGAAGCCGATGCTCTCCGACCTCCGCGAGTCGGGGTGCCTCCCCGCGGAGACCCGGATCCTCCGGGCCGACACGGGCGCCGAGACGACGATGGGCGAGCTCTTCGCGAGCGGTGCCACCGACGTCCCGGTGTGGGCTCTCGACGACAACCTCCGCTACGTCCGCCGGCACCTCACCCACGTGTTCTCCACCGGTCGCAAGCCGGTGCTGCAGCTCACCACCTCGTCGGGCAAGACGGTGCGGGCCACGGCCAACCACCCCTTCCTGACCTACGACGGGTTCCGCCCGCTCGGTGAGCTCGCGCCGGGCGACCGCATCGCCGTCCCTCGGCACGTGCCCGCGCCCGACCGGATGACGGTGTGGGAGGACGAGAAGGTCGTCCTGCTCGCCCACCTCATCGGCGACGGCAGCTTCGTCCGGCGCCAGCCCCTCCGGTACGCCTCGATCGACGAGGAGAACCTGCGGGCGGTCACCACGGCGGCGCTGCACTTCGGCGTCGTGGCAGTGCGGGACGACTACGCCGCCGCCCGCTGCACCACGCTGCGGCTGCGGTCCCCCTTCCCGCTCACCCACGGCCGGCGCAACCCGATCGCCGAGTGGCTGGACGAGCTGGGCCTGTTCGGCCTGCGCAGCCACGAGAAGTTCCTGCCCGAGCCGGTCTTCTCGCTGCCGAAGAAGCAGATCGCCGCGTTCCTGCGGCACCTGTGGGCGACCGACGGTTCCGTCACGGTGAACAGGAACGGCCGAGGCGGGCGCGTGTACTACGCCTCGACCAGCCGCCGGCTCGTCGACGACGTCTCCCGCCTGCTCCTGCGCTTCGGCATCTCCAGCCGGATCCGCCGGGTCCGCAAGGCCGGCTACCGGGACGGCTGGACGCTGGACATCAGCGGCTGCGACGACCAGCGGCGCTTCCTCGGGGAGATCGGCGTCCACGGAGCCCGCGGCGTCGCCGCTGAGCGCCTGCTGGGCATCGTCCGGGAGCTGTCCGGCAACCCCAACGTCGACACGGTGCCGGTGCAGGTCTGGGAGCGCGTGCGCGCGGTCCTGGAGGAGAAGGGGATGAGCCACCGCGCCTTCGCCGCCGCCATGGACTCGGCGTTCTGCGGCAGCGCCATGTGGAAGCACGCCCCCAGCCGGGAGCGCCTGGGGCGGATCGCGGCCGTCCTCGACGACGCGGAGCTCGAGATCCAGGCGGTCAACGACCTGCTCTGGGACGAGATCGTCTCCATCGAGCAGGGTGTCGAGGAGGAGGTCTACGACGCCACGGTGCTGGGCGGCCACAACTTCGTGGCCGAGGGGATCGCCGTCCACAACAGCATCGAGCAGGACGCCGACATGGTCATGATGATCCACCGCGAGGACATGTACGAGAAGGAGAGCCCGCGGGCCGGCGAGGCCGACATCATGCTGGTCAAGCACCGCAACGGCCCGACGGCGAACGTCACCGTGGCGTTCCAGGGGCACTACAGCCGCTTCGTCGACATGGCGAACTGACCGCCCCGCACACGACACAGCAGGGCCCGGGACCGCCTCGGTCCCCGGCCCTGCTGTGTCCGGCCGGCGGGCCGCTGGTCCCCGGCGCCGCCCGCTGCATTCCGGCGCCGCGCCGTGTTCCACGTGGATCACCGCCGGGACGCGCGGGACGGGCCGACGGCCATCACCTCGTGTGACTGAACGGCTGCGAGATTGTGATCCGAGTCTCCGTCGACTAGGAAGAGGCGTCCTCCCCTCCCACCTGGAGATGCCTGTGCAGCAACGACGCTGGCACCGGGCGACCTCGTCGCTCCTCGGTGCACTGACCCTGACGGCCGCCCTGTCGGTCACGGCCACCCCGGCCCTGGCCGCCCCGGACAAGCCCGAGCCGCTCTCGGTCTTCCCCTCCGACTCCCTCACCGTCCGCGACCCCGCGCAGCTCACCGGACGCCGGGTCGCGCTGCCGGCGGAGGGGTGCGGCGCCCCGATCGCCTGCGGTCTGGTGCAGCAGCTCAACCGGCTCGACGGGTTCGACCTCGACCCGCGGATCGCCGTGCGGTTCAGCGGGCCGGTGGACCCGGCCGCGACCGCCGCGCGCATCACCCTGCAGCCGGCCGGCACCGACACCCGCATCGGCGTCGACCGCGTGGTGTGGGACCCGGCGACCAACACGCTCTACGCCCACCCGGCCGAGCAGCTGGCGCCGTCGACGACCTACCGGCTGCGCGTCCAGGGCGGTCCGGACAACAAGGCCACGCACGAGACGTTCACGACGATGAGCGCCACCGACGGCCTGCTCGACCTCCAGCGGCAGATCGCCGACGGCAGCGCGTTCGCCGCCGCGGGGATCGACGACCCGTCCCTGCAGGTGCAGGGCGCCTTCCCGGCACGGGGGACCACGGTCGCCTGGGCCACCGACCGCGGCACGACCGACCCCGCGCCGACGCCCACGCCGGTCCCCACGGCCGCCCTCGGCGGCACCGTCGTCTTCGGCTCGTTCCAGGCGCCGTCCTGGCTCACGCCCGAGGTCACGATCCCGCAGACGCCGACCGGGGACGCCGGTCCCCGCCCGGTCGGGGCCGAGCAGCTGCCCTTCGTCGCCGTCCTGCCGCCGGGCACCCCGCCGCCCGGCGGCTGGCCGGTCGCGGTGTTCGGCCACGGGTTCACCAGCTCGACCAACGCCGTCTTCCTCGCGGCCGTGGAGAACGCGAAGAACGGCATCGCCACCATCGGCACCAACGTGGTCGGCCACGGCTACGGGCCCGAGAGCGACTGGGTCGTGACCAGCGGCGGCACGACGAGGACGTTCGACGCGTACGGCCGCGGGATCGACCAGGACCGCAACGGTGCCATCGAGTCCACCGAGGGGTCCTCGGCCACCGGCGCGGCCGCGGCCCAGTCCTCCCGCGACGCGCTGCGGCAGACCGTCGCCGACAACATGACGCTGATCCGCTCGCTGGGCGGCACCGACGTCGACGGCGACGGGACGCCGGACCTCTCCGGCGAGGACGTGACCTACTTCGGCCAGAGCTTCGGCGGCATCTACGGCACGATGCTGACCGGTGTCGACCCGGCGGTCACCCGCTCGGTGCTCAACGTGCCCGGTGGTCCGGTCACCGAGATCGCCCGGCTCTCGCCGTCCTTCCGCGGGCTCACCACTCTGGCGCTGCAGGCGGCCGGGCTGCTCAACAGCACCGACCCGACCCGCAACTTCTTCCAGGAGGAGATGCCGCTGCGCGGCGAGGGCCCGGTCACGGTGACCGTGCCCGGTGCGGTGGAGATCCAGGAGTACCTGGCCCGGTCGACCTGGCTGTCCCGCCCGGGCAGCCCGGAGACCTTCGCCCCGCTCATCGAGCCGGAGCGGGTGCTGGTGCAGGTGGCGTTCGGGGACCAGACGGTGCCCAACCCGACGTCGTACACGATCGTCGACGCCGGGGACCTGTGGTCGCGGACCAGCGTCTACCGCAACGACCGGGCGACGCCGCCGCTGCCCAACCCGCACTCGTTCCTGCTGGTGCTGCCGCATCCGTCGGCGCCGCAGGGGCAGGCGCAGGTGGCCGCCTTCCTCGGCCGGGGCGAGGTCGTCGACCCCGACGGGGGTGGCACCGTGTGGGAGGTGCCGGTCGAGGACCCATCGGTGCTGCTCGGGCTGAACTTCCCGCAGCCGGCGCTGCGGCCCTGACCGGCCGCTGACGGCAGAGGGGCCCGGGACGCGATCCGTCGTCCCGGGCCCCTCGTGCGTCCAGGCCAGGGCGGCGCTCAGGCCTGCGACGGGGCCAGCGAGCCGGGGTCGAAGTGGTCGAGGAACTCGGCGACCGGGCGGCCGAACCAGCGGTGCGCGCCCTGCACCGCCACCTGCGGCCAGTCCCACCAGGCGACCCGCAGGAGGCGGTCGACGACGTCGTCGGGGAAGCGCCGGCGGATGACCCGGGCGGGCACCCCGCCGACGACGGAGTAGGGCGGGACGTCGGCGTTGACCAGCGCCCGGCCCCCACGATCGAGCCGGTGCCCACGGTGACGTCGCCGAGCAGCGTGGCGCCGTAGCCGATCCAGACGTCATCGCCGACCACGAGACGCTCGCCCGTGACGCCGGCCGGGGGCTCCTCGTAGGGCTCGTCGGGCACGAGGATCCCGATCGGGAAGGTGGAGGCGGTCTCGGGACGGTGCAGGCCGCGCTGGTCGAGCGGGACCTGCTCCCCCGCCGCGTCGTACACCCGGCCGCCGGGCAGCACGATGCGGACGTCGTCGGCGATCGAGCAGTAGCCGCCGAGCTCCACCCGGTCCAGCGGCGTGAAGGTCTGCACCAGCGTCCGCTGGCCGGCGTAGGTGCCCGGACCGGCGACGACGACGGGGCTGCCGCCGAAGGGCCGGCGCACCCGCTCGCGGAGGCTGCCGGCGCCCGCGCACCCGGTGACCGGCACGCCGTCGGCCACCGCGCGGCGCACGAGGTCCGGCACCGGGTCGGTCCCCTCGGCGTCCTCCGGGCCGCCCCACCGCTCCCGGAGCAGGCCGGTGGGCGCGGCGACGTGCGGCGCCGGGTCACCGGGTGCGGCGACGGCGACCCCGCCGTCGCGGGCGGCGGCCTCGGCGAGGGCGGTGACCGCCGTCGGGACGGCACACCCCTCGGTACCGCCGGCCCAGACGACGTCGCCGTCGGCCCGGTCGAGTCCCAGCAGCAGGGCGGTGGCGCGGCCGGCGCCCGCACGACCTCGGCGCCCTCGACCAGGCGCAGGAAGGCGGCGACCTCGTGGCGGCCGGAGCTGTCGACGACCACCGTCTGGACGGTGTGCCCGGCGGCCTCCGCGGTGCCCACGGCGGCGACCAGCGCCTCCAGCGACGCCTCGACGGCCGGGACCCCCTCCTCGGCGGTCGGTCCGCTCAGGCGGCGGCCAGGGCGGCCTGCTCGCGGAGCAGCCGGCGGCGGACCTTGGGCTTGCCGGTGGTCATCTTCCACAGCTTGACCAGCTGCGAGGGCAGGTTGCGGGCCGTCGTGTTCTGCAGCCAGCCGTTGGGCAGCGACAGCCGGATGATCTTGTGCCAGGCCGAGCCGACCTGCTTCGGCAGCGGCGCGGTGTGGTAGTTCAGGCCGTACCGGTCGAACAGGTCGCGGATCTTCGGCGCGATCTCGGCGTACCGGTTGCTCGGCAGGTCGGGGAACAGGTGGTGCTCGATCTGGTGCGACAGGTTGCCGGTCATGACGTGCATGGCCTTCGAGCCGGAGATGTTGGCCGAGCCGAGCATCTGGCGCAGGTACCACTCGCCGCGGGTCTCGCCGTCGATCGACTTCTTCTCGAAGGTCTCGACGCCCTCGGGGAAGTGGCCGCACAGGATGACGGAGTTGGTCCACAGGTTGCGCACGGTGTTGGCGGTGAAGTTCGCGGCCAGCGTGGCCAGGAAGTTCGGGCCCGACAGCAGCGGGTGGACCAGGTAGTCCTTGCGCACCTGGCGGCCGATCTTGACCAACACCTGCTTCGCCCGCGCGCGGAACTCGGGGTCGCCGGTCTGCTTCTTGGCGATGACCGCGCCGAGCTCGAGGTCGTAGGCCGCGATGCCGTACTCGAAGAAGCACGCGTTGACGAAGCTCCACAGCGGCTGGCCGAGGTACATCGGCGTCCAGGGCTGGTCCTCGTCGACGCGCATGATGCCGTAGCCGAGGTCGTTGTCCTTGCCGACGACGTTCGTGTACGTGTGGTGCAGCTCGTTGTGCGAGTGCTTCCACTGCTCGGCCGGGCTGGCCATGTCCCACTCCCACGTCGTGGAGTGGATCTTCGGGTCGCGCATCCAGTCCCACTGGCCGTGGAGGATGTTGTGCCCGATCTCCATGTTCTCGAGGATCTTGGCGATCGACAGGCCGATCGTCCCGGCGATCCAGGCAGGCGGGAAGCCCGAGGCCAGGAGCACGGCGCGGCTGCCGAGCTCGATCTTGCGGTGGACGTCGATGACCTTGCGGATGTAGCGCGCGTCGGACTCGCCGCGGCTGTCGATCACGCCCTGGCGGATCTCGTCGAGCTCCTTGCCGATGAGCTCGATGTCCTCGGGGGTGAGGTGCTCGATCGGGTTGTCGGCCTTCTTCTGCAGAACGGTCATGCGGTGCTCCTGGGGGTCGAGACGGTCAGTGGTCGAGGTCGCAGGCGCCGGCGGCGGCGCTGACGCAGGTCTGGACGAGGACGCCGTCGCCGGGGGCGGCGGTGGTGACCTCGCCGGTGCGCAGGTCGCGGACGGCGCCCTCGCGGAGCGGGAGCACGCAGCCGTAGCAGATGCCCATGCGGCAGCCGCTGGGCATGAGGACGCCGGCCTCCTCGGCGGCGTCGAGGATCGGGGTGGCACCGTCGGCCTCGAGCGAGGTGCCGTTCCTGGTGAAGGTCACCGTGCCGCCCTCACCGGTGACCAGCACCTTCGGGCGGAACCGCTCGGTGTACAGGCGGTCGGCGAGGCCGGCGGCGGCCCAGTGCTCCTCGAGCGCCTCCAGCATCCCGACCGGGCCGCAGGCCCAGGTGGAGCGCTCGGCGAGGTCGGGGACGAGGGCGGCGACCGCGGCGGCGTCGAGCATCCCGGCGGTGTCGGTGTGCTGCTCGACCAGCCGGATGCGGCCGGCCGCGGCCATGTCGCGCAGCTCGGCGCCGAAGACGACGTCGTCGGCGGTGGGCGCGGAGTGCACCAGGACGACGTCGGTGAGCTCGGGGTGGTTGCGCAGGATGCCCATGACGGGGGTGATGCCGGAACCGGCGGTGACGAACAGCGCCTTGGCCGGGTGCTGCTCGGGCAGGCAGAACTCGCCGGTGGCCTGGTCGAGCTGGACGATCGTGCCCGGCCGCGCGCGGCGCACGAGGTGGTTGCTCACCCGGCCGCCGGGGATGGCCTTGACCGTGACGGTGAAGCAGCCGTCGGCGCGGCCGAGGTCGGAGGTGATCGAGTACGCGCGCCACATGCGGACGCCGTCGACGTCGATGCCGATGCGGACGTACTGGCCGGGGCGGTGCGGCCGCCAGTCGGCGCCGGGGCGGATGACGACGGTGGCGGCGTCGCGGGTCTCGGGGAGGACCGCCTCGATGCGCCCTCGCAGGGCGGCGCCGGACCGCAGCGGGTCGACCAGGTCGAGGTAGTCGGCGGGCAGGAGCGGCGTGGTCACGAGCTCGGCGAGGCGGAGCGCGCGGTCGCGCAGCGCCCGCAGGCCCGGCCGGGCCGGGGAGGGGCGCGGAACGGTCGCGGTCATACCTCCACAGTTCCCTGCCGAACGTCTAACTACCTGTGCTCTGGACGTGAACGTGGCGCCGGATACTGTTCCGTGCGAACAACCGAGATCACGAGGAGGTCACGGGTGACACCCGACCAGGGCACGTTCGCGCCGGAGATCGCGGCGGCGATGGTCGCCGAGGTGCCGGCGGTGGCCGAGCGCACGGTCGCGGCGATCGTCGTCGAGGTGCCCAGCTACGCCGAGGCGTTCCGCGGGCCCATGGGACGCAAGATCGAGAACGCCGTCCAGCTCGCCCTCGCCGGCTTCCTGGAGCTGGCGACGTCGGCCGGCGGCGCGGACGCCAGCCGGCCCATCGACCCCGCGATCGAGGGCGCCTACTCCCTGGGCCGCGGCGAGGCGCGCACCGGACGGTCGATGGACGCGCTGCTGGCCGCCTACCGGGTGGGTGCCCGGGTGGCCTGGCGGCACCTGAGCGAGACGGCGGTGGCGGCGGGCATGCCCGCGGCGTCGCTGGCCCGCTTCGCCGGGCTGGTGTTCGCCTACATCGACCGGCTCTCGGCCGCCAGCGCATCGGGCCACGCCGACCACCTGGCCGCCAGCGGCCGCGAGCGGCGGCGGAACCTCGAGCGGCTGGCCGGCCTGCTGGTCGCCGGCGCGCCGCCCTACGAGCTGCTCGCCGCGGCGGAGCGGGCGGACTGGACCCCGCCGCGGACGCTGACCGCCGTCCTGCTGCCCGAGGCGGGCGCGCGCGATGCCATGGCGAACCTGGACGCGCGGACCCTGCAGGCCGGCGAGGACCTGCCCGGCGCCGAGCCGTCGACCGAGCGGGCCGTGCTGCTCGTGCCCGACGCCGAGGGCTTCGCGCGGGCCGGGCTGCTGACCTCGCTGAGCGGTCGCGGCGCCGTCGTCGGGCCGCCGCGGCCCTGGCAGGACGCGCGGTCGTCCTACACGCGGGCGCTGCGGGCGGTGCAGCTGGAGCTGCTGCCCGACGGCGACGGGGCGGTGGACACCGAGCTGCGGCTGGCCGACCTCGTGCTGCGCGCCGACGCCGAGGCGCTGGCCGACCTGCGCGCCCAGGTGCTCGCCCCACTGGACGGCCTGGGCCCCGGCCCGCGGGAGAAGCTGCTCGAGACCCTGCGCTCGTGGCTGCTGCACCACGGCCGGCGCGAGCAGGTGGCCGCCGAGCTCTACGTGCACCCGCAGACGGTGCGCTACCGGATGGGGCAGCTGCGCGACCTCTACGGCAAGCGCCTCGACGACCCGCAGACGGTCCTCGAGCTGACCCTCGCGCTCGGCGCTCGCTGACAGAAGACCTGCCCGTCACCCGGGGCGCAGCACCGCGACCAGGAAGTCCGACTCGGCGGTGAACGGGTGCAGGTGCCAGCTCGACAGCAGCAGGTCGGGCTCCAGCCCCGCGGCGCGGGCGTCGGCGAGGAAGACGGCGAAGTCGTAGTCGCGCCCGGCGCCGAACCCGACGACGGCCCGCCCGCCCTCGGCCAGGTGCCCGCGGAACCGGCGCAGCACCTCGCCCCGGGTCGACGGCGCCAGGAAGGTCACCACGTTGCCCGCGCAGACGATCGCGTCGAACCGGTCGGGCAGGTCGAGCTCGGCGAGGTCGCCCACCAGCCAGAGCGGCCCCGGGTGGTCCTCCTCGGCCGCGGCGATGAGCACCGGGTCGACGTCGACCCCGACCACCGTGTGGCCCACCGACGCCAGGTGCCCGCCGACGCGGCCCGGGCCGCAGCCGGCGTCGAGCACCCGCGAGCCGCGAGGCAGCATCGCGTCCACCAGCCGGGCCTCGCCGACGAGGTCCATCCCGCCCGCGGCCAGGTCCCGGAACCGCTGCACGTACGCCGCCGAGTGGCCAGGATCGGCCGCGGTCATCCGCACCCAGGCGTTCTCCGTCACGGCTCCATCGTCGGTGCCCGCCAGTCCGGCGGGTCGCCCGGGTGCAGCGCGGGGTCGTCGGCGGCCAGCGTCCGCACCGGGCCCGGCGGGGTGAGCGGCCCCTCGAACCGCACGGTCACCCGGCCCAGCCCGCGTCCCCACACCCAGCCCGCGCCGAGCTCGTCGTGCACGACGTCCTGCCCCGGCCACCAGCGCCGGTCGGCCGGCGGCTCGGGTGCTGCCGGGCCCGACTCGGCGGCGTCCTCGGGCTCCTCCGTCCCCGCGCCGTCGGCGAACAGCTCGCCCTGCGCGTACTGCGACAGACCGGACACCCCGACGCCGAGCAGCCGCAGGCCGCCGCCGGTGCCGGCCTCGGCGAGCAGCCGCCGGGCGATCGCGGCGACCTGCCGGGCGTCGTCGGTGGGCTGGGGCAGCGTCTGCGAGCGGGTCGTGGTGGTGAAGTCGTAGCGGCGCAGCTTGACCGTCACCGTCCGCCCCGACAGCGCCGAGGCCCGCAGCCGCCCACCGACGCGGGCGGCCATCGCGTCGACCAGCCGGTTGAGCTGGGCCAGGTCGGTGAGGTCGCGCTCGAAGGTCTCCTCCTGCGAGACCGACTTGGCCTCCCGCTCGGCCACCACCGGCCGGTCGTCCTCGGCGCGCGCCAGCTGGTACAGCCCGGTGCCGTGCGCCCGGCCGGCCAGCGCCACGAGGTCGGGCAGCGACTTGGCCGCCAGCTGCGCCACCGTGCCGACGCCGACCTGGCGCAGCCGCTCCGCCGTCGCCGGGCCCACGCCGCCCAGCCGGGTCACCGGCAGTGGGTGCAGCACGTCGAGCTCGCGGCCGGGCGGGACGACGACGAGGCCGTCGGGCTTGTCCAGGTCGGAGGCGATCTTGGCCATGAGCTTGGAGCTGCCGATGCCGACCGAGCCGGTGACCCCGCCGGTGGCCGCGGCGATGCGCGCCTTGAGGTCGCGGGCCAGCGCCGTGACGCCGGCGACGGACGGGTCGTGGCCGGGGCCGGCGGCGAGGTCGACGTAGGCCTCGTCGATCGACACCTGCTCCACCAGCGGCGACAGCTCGCGCAGCAGGCCCATGACGACGTCGGAGGTCCGCCGGTAGGCGCCGAACCGGCCGCCGAGGAACGCCGTCCCGGGCGGGCAGCGGCGCCGCGCCTCCGCCGTCGACATCGCCGAGCGGGCCCCGTAGGCGCGCGCCTCGTAGGACGCCGTGGCGACCACGCCCCGCCCGCCGGTGCCCCCGACGACCACCGGCCGCCCGCGCAGCGAGGGCTTGTCGCGCTGCTCGACGGCGGCGAAGAACGCGTCGAGGTCGAGGTGCAGCACACTCGCCTCCCGCCGCACGCCCCCATTCTCCGACGCCGGGACGACGGGACGGGTCAGGCGGCCGGGAGCGGCACGAAACGCCGCAGCTTGCCCGACGGCGGCCGCGGGATCCGCTCGACGGCGGTGACGCCCACCTCCGGGTCGGGGACGCCGAGCCGGGCCAGCTCGCCGGCGACGGCCGCGGCGAGGGCGTCGCCGTCCAGCGGTCCGGTGGTGTGGACGGCGACCTCGGCCCCGGGCGGTGTCTGGCGCACCTGGTACCCGACGACCTCGCGCCTGCGGGACAGCGGCGACCGGAACACGTGGGGGTGCACGCGCAGGGCGCCGTAGGTGAAGACGTCGTCGAGCCGGCCCTGGGGGTCCTCGATCCGCCGGTGGGTGCTGCCGCACGGGCAGTCGTGAGCGCGGCGAGCAGGACGACACCCACGACGGCGACCGCGACCACGCGCGCAGGCCAGCCGCGGCCAGCCGACCCGCCCCGGCGCCGACGCCCGACCCGCGGCGGGCACCGTCCGGGTGAACCGGCACGGCGCCGTACCCGAACCGGTTGATCACCGCGCCGGTGGCTGTGAGGCTGCAGCTCCCGCCAGCCCGACCGGACAGGAGGACCGTGAGCGCCGTCGCCACCGCGTTCCTCGTCGTGGGCGGGCTCGGCGTCGCCCTGCTCGTGTTCTCCCTGGTCGTCGGGGAGATCGCCCACCTGGGGGCCGCGGACGCCGACGGTCCGGTGTCGCTGGAGGTGGTCGCCGCGCTGCTCGGCGGCGTGGGCTTCGGCGGCGCCGCGGCCACGGCCCTGGTGCCCGCGGACCTCTCGACGCCGGTCACGGTGCTCGTCGCGCTGCTGGTGGGCCTGGTCGCCGCCGTCCCGCTGGCGTGGGGCGCGCTGCGCCTCTCGCGCGCGCTCCGCGACATGCCCACCACCGAGACGCTGACCCGCGACCACCTGGCCGGCGCGCAGGGCGTCGTCGTGTCCCCGGTCCCGGCCGGCGGGTTCGGCGAGGTCCGGCTCACGCTGGCCGGCCAGGGCCTGAAGTACGCCGCCCGCAGCGACGCCCCGCTGCCGGTCGGCACCCCCGTCTACGTCGTCGAGGCGCTCAGCGAGACCGCCGTCCACGTCGTGTCGACCGCCCCCGACCCCCTCCCCGACCTCGGAGACCCCGCATGACCCTGTTGCTCGCCGTGGGCGGCATCGTCGTCCTCGTCATCGTGCTCGTGCTGTTCGTGCTCAGCCGGATCAAGGTGGCCGGGCCCAACCAGGCCTTCATCGTCACCGGCCGGCAGGGCCGGCAGGTCACCGACCCGGCCGGCGTCGTCTCGCGGGACAGCTCCGGCCAGAAGGTGGTCATGGGCGCCAGCGTCTTCGTCCTCCCGGTCGTGCAGAAGCTGCACACCATGGACCTGTCCAGCCGGCGGATCCCGGTGGGCATCCGGGGCGCGGTCTCCAAGCAGGGCGTCAAGTGCGACCTGGAGGGCGTGGCGATCGTCAAGGTCGGCGGCACCGAGGGCGCCATCCGGGCGGCCGCGCAGCGGTTCCTCAACCAGCAGCAGGGCATCGACACCTTCACCTCGGAGGTGCTCGCCGGTGCGCTGCGCTCGATCGTGGGCCGGCTGACGATCGAGGAGATCATCCGCGACCGCGCGGCCTTCGCCTCCGCCGTCGCCGAGGAGGCCGAGTCCTCGCTGACCGGCCAGGGCCTGGTGCTCGACACCTTCCAGCTGCAGGACATCCAGGCCGAGGGCACCTACCTCGCCGACCTCGGCCGTCCCGAGGCGGCGCGGGTGCTCAAGGAGGCGTCCATCGCCGAGGCCCGCGCCCGGCAGGCGGCGCAGCAGGAGCAGCTGCTCGCCGACGAGGCGATCGCGGTCGCGCAGCGGCAGCTGGCCCTGCGGCAGGCCGAGATCAGCGCCGAGACCGACGCGGCCAAGGCGAAGGCCGCCGCGGCCGGGCCGCTGGCCCAGGCCGCGCAGGACCAGGCGATCCTCAGCGAGCAGGAGAAGGTCGCCGTTCGCACCGCCGCCCTGACCGAGCGGCAGCTCGACACCCAGGTCCGCCGACCCGCCGACGCCCAGCGCTACAAGGTCGAGCAGGAGGCCGAGGCCCGCAAGAACGCCGCGATCCTCGCCGCCGACGCCGACCGGCAGGCGACGATCGCCAAGGCCCAGGCCGCGGCCGAGCAGGCCCGGCTCTCCGGTGAGGGCGAGCGGGCGCGCCGGTCGGCGCTCGCCGAGGCCGAGGCGGTCGAGGGCGCCAAGCGCGGTGAGGCCGAGAAGTCGCGCCGGCAGGCCGTCGCCGACGCCGTCGAGCGGGAGGGCGCCGCCGAGGCCGCCGCGATCCTCGCCCGCGGCCAGGCGGAGGCGACCGCGATGGACGCCCGCGCCGAGGCCTTCGAGCGGTACGGCGAGGCGGCCATCCTCGACCTGCTGGTGAAGGTGCTGCCCGACGTCGTCGGCGCGGCGTCGGCCCCGCTGTCGGCCGTGGACCGGATGACGGTCATCTCCGCCGACGGCGCGAGCGCGCTGAGCCGGTCGGTGGCGAGCAACGTGGCCCAGGGGTTGCAGCTGTCCGGCGACCTGACCGGCCTCGACGTCGGCGCGCTGCTGCGCCGCCTCGCGGGTGCGGCCGGCGCGGACGGTCGGACCGGGGACGGCGTCAGCCGCATCCCGGTGACCTCCGCCGACGGCGACGGCAGCGCCGACGGGCACGGGCCGCACACCCGCTGACGACGGTCGGCGCCGCCCGGCGCGCCCGTGGGCCGCTACGGCGCCTCGGCGGCCCGGTTCCCGCCGACGCCGTAGCGACGCCGCGCCCAGACGCGGAAGCCGAGCACGACGGCCAGGAGCACCGCGACGTTGACGACGGCGGCCTGCCAGCCCAGCGTGAGCAGACCGATCAGCGCCAGCAGCAGCAGCCACGGCAGCTCCCGGACGACGGTGCGCCACACGGACCCGCCGAAGCGGCGCTGCACCCAGGCGGCGTTCGCCTGCTCTTCGCGGGCGCGGGCGGCTGCGTGGCGCTGCTGCCAGGGGGTGGGCTGTCCGGCGAACATCGACGGGCTCCTCGTGGGACGGAGTCCGGTCCAGCTCCCCCCAGCCGTCGGTCAGCCGGCCGGTTCGGACGATCTGGTGATCACCCTGCGACCGGGACGTCCGCGCGGCAACCGGACGGCGCCGCCGCCGCGTGGGGCCCGAGCGTGTGCGCCCGAGCCACGCTCCAGGCCGGGGACTGCGGCGCCGGCGCACCCGCTCGGTCGGGTGCCCGGGCTCAGCCGGCGTCGGTGAGCGCGGCCGGCGGCAGCCAGTCGGCGTCGAGCAGCTCGGCGATCTCCTGCAGCGACGACGTGTCCGCGCCCGCCGTCGACCCGCTGACCGCCAGCCGCTCGACCATGACCCGCGCCACCTGCTCCTCGACGGTGCCCTCGGCGAAGGCCACCCGCCACGGGGAGACCTGCCCGTCGCGGTGGGTGCGGCCGGTGACCTGGCGGGCCTGGATGCCGGAGAAGCGGGGCTGGTGGAACAGGCCGACCCGCGGCGTGGCCGACGCCGTCGTCCCGGCGGGCAGCAGCTCGCCGGCGTGCAGGCTGATCGACGCGGTCACGGTGAGCACGCACACCGGCGCGGCGCCGGTCTGGAACCGCAGCCGCTCGGCCTCGACGTCGAACCGGTCCCGGCCGTAGATGCCCGCCACCGGGATCCCGGCGTCGAGCAGCGCCTCGCGGATGGGGTCGGCGGCCGTCTCGACGAACTCCACCGACACCGCCACCTGCCGCTCGGCCTCCACCTGCGCCCGCACCCAGTCGACCGTGGCCTGCGCGCGGATCAGCCCCGCCTTCTGCCGGAACCGCAGCAGCGCCGCCCGCCCGCGCGCGCTCTGCCGGGCCCGCCGCGCCAGCTGCATCTCGGCCCGGAACTCCTGCCACTCCGACTCGTAGGCGCACCGCTCGGCCGGGGTCAGCGCCACCGGCGTCCCGGTCACCGACACCGGTCCCCACGGCGCCGGGCGGTGCAGCGTGGCCGGCGGGTCGGCGTCGGTGAGCCAGCCCTGCAGCCGGGCGAGGTCGGTGCGCCGCCGCTCGGCGTCCTCGGTCCAGGCCCAGCCGTACCGGCCGCGTTCCACGTGGAACCCGTGCTCGGCGAGCTTCGCCGGCAGGTCCGCCCACGCGCGGAGCGGCTCACCGTGGACCTGGGCGAACTGCGGCGCCAGGTAGGGCAGCTCCAGCGGCGTGTGCGCGGGGGTGGCGGTGGCGGCGATGACGAAGGGGACGTCGGTGGCGCGGGCGCCGCCCGAGACCGCCTTCCAGTGCTTCCACCGCTGCGTCGTCGTGTGCCGGACCATGTGCGCCTCGTCGGCGATGACGACGTCGAACCGCAGCGTCGACACCTTCGCCAGCCGGTCCCAGGTGGTCACGCACCAGCGCAGCCCGCCGTCGCCGAAGCCGGCGATCGAGCGGGTCCAGTGCGGGATGGTGATCGCGGCCGGGCGGTCGGCGACGACGAGCACCCGCTCGCCGCCGCGCAGCTCGCAGATCTCGCGGGCGGCCATGACCGCGGTACCGGTCTTGCCGACGCCGGGGTCGTCGCCGAGCAGGAACACCCGGTGCCCGGCCGCGGCCGAGGCGACGACGGCCTCGGCGCCGGTGCACTGCTCCTCGCGCGGCACCAGGGGACGGGCTCCGGGCAGCGGTCGCGGCGTCGCGTTGAGCTCGTCCTCGAGGAAGCGCTCGAACGTGTACGGCGGCGGGTCGTAGGGCGCCAGCGCCGCGGGCAGGTCCGCGCCGACCCACACGTGCGCCTGCAGCCCGGCGTGCCAGGCGGCGCCCGGCGCGGGCGCCCGGAACGGGACGGCGAGCACCCACACCCGCTCGCCCGGGCCCGCGGTGGGCAGGTCGGGCACCGCCGGCCGGCGGGCCGGCGTCCGCCGCTCGGTCGTCCGGCGCTTGGTCGTGGTGGCGGCGCGGCGCCGTCCGGGCATCGTGGGACCTCCCCCGTCGTCCCGGGCACGGTAGGTCGCCGGACGCCGGGCATCTGGTGGAATCGCCGGATGGGGCCGCAGTCTGACGAGGGGTTGGCGGCGCGCACCGTCGGGGAGTCCGGACCGCGGGTCGTCTTCGTGCACGGCCTGTTCGGCCAGGGCAAGAACTGGACGACGGCGGCGAAGGGGCTGGCCGACGGTCACCGGGTGACGCTGCTGGACCTGCCCAACCACGGGCACTCGCCGTGGACCGACCGGGTCGACTACGTGGACATGGCCGAGCTGGTCGCCGCGGAGCTGGCGTCGTTCGGTGAGCCGGTGACGCTGGTCGGGCACTCGATGGGCGGCAAGGTGGCGATGCAGCTGGCGCTGCGCCGACCGGAGCTGCTGCGCGCGCTGGTCGTCGTCGACGTCGCGCCCGTGGAGTACCCGGTCTCCGGCGGCCGGACCGACGATCCCGACGAGGAGGCGTCCCCGTTCGGCGCGTTCATCGCCGCGATGCGGGCGGTGGACCTCGGTGCGCTGCGCACCCGCGAGGACGCCGACCGGGCGCTGCGCGAGGCGGTGCCGAGCACGATGGTGCGGTCGTTCCTGCTGCAGAGCCTGGCCCGCGAGGGGGTCGGCTCGGCTCGCTGGCGGTGGCGGCTGAACCTGGAGACCCTCGAGCGCGACCTCGGCGAGCTGCGCGGCTTCCCCGACCCGCCGCCGGGCGCCACGTTCGACGGTCCGGTGCTGTGGATCGCGGGCGCGAAGAGCCACTACGTGCTCCCCGGGGACCGCGGGCGCATGGAGGAGCTCTTCCCGCACACCCGGCTGGTGAAGGTCAAGCACGCCGGTCACTGGGTCCACTCCGAGCAGCCCGAGGTGTTCCTGCGGACCCTGCAGGCCTTCCTGGACGCCGTCGAGCGCTGAGCGCGTGGGCCGGACCGTGGCTCAGGCGAGCGGATCGACCCACCGGACGCCGGGGAAGCGGGCGAAGTCGGTGTCCGCCGTCGCCACCGCGAGGCCGTGCTCGATGGCCAGCGCGGCGAGCTGTGCGTCCGGGACGAGGTTGCCCGTGGCGCCGGTACGACGCAGCAGGTCCCCGAGGATGCGGGCCGTGCGCTCGGTGGCGGCCGGGACCCAGACACCGTCGACCTCGAGCCACTCCACGACGTAGGACCACGCCTCCTCGGCGGTCAGCGGCCGACGGGTCACCCGCGGGTGGGTCGCGATGCGGACGAAGGCCCCGATCGTCTGCCACGGCAGGCCCACGCGACCCGCGCCGTCGAGCGTCGTCTCCCACCAGGCGCGCGCCGCCTCGTGCTGTGGCGCGGCGGTGCTGACGGCGTAGAGCAGCAGGTTCGCGTCGACCAGCATCAGGTCGTGCCGTCGAGCAGGTCGAGGACGTCCCCGACGTTGCGGACGTCGACGGTGAACTCCAGCTCCGCGGTGCGCTGGCGGAACGGCCGGACGTCACGGCGCGGGACCAGGCCGGCGCGGACGAGGCGGTTGACCGCTTCGCTGACCCCCAGGCCCTCCTCGCGGCGCAGGCGCTCGATCGCCGCGGCGACGTCGTCGTCCAGGGTCACCGTGGTCCGCACCACCCGAGGCTACATCGTGATGCGCCCGCGTCCGCATCACGATGCGCGACCTTCGGCCGAACCGTGCACCTCCGCGGCAGTGCACGCCTGGAGGCCGTCGCCCGCCGCTGCCATCCTGGCGGTGTGACCAGCGACTTCGTGCCGCACCGGCCGCACCCGGCGCTGCGCGGGCTGGTCGCCGGCGCCGTCGGCTACCGGCAGCAGGGCCTCGCGCCGGGCACGCACCGGGGGCTCCCTTCCCCCGCGCTCACACTGGTCGTCACCCTCGACGAGCCGCTCGACGTCGCCGCCCACCCCGACCCGGCGCAGCCGCCCGGCCGCTACGACGCCCTGCTCGGCGGGCTGCACACCACCCCGGCGCTCATCCGCCACCCCGGCCGGCAGACCGGGCTGCAGCTCGCCCTGTCCCCGCTGGGCGCCCGCCGGCTGCTCGGCGTGCCCGCCGGGGAGCTCGCCGCCCTCGACGTCGACCTCGCCGACGTCCTGGGCAGCACCGAGCTGGTCGAGCGGGTGCGCGCCGCCGGGACCTGGGCCGAGCGGTTCGCCGTCGTCGAGGAGGTGCTCCGGCGCACGGCCGTCGACGGCGACCCCGCCCCCGAGGTCGCCGAGGCCTGGCGGCTCACCGTGGCCGGCGGCGGGCGGCTGCGGGTCGCCGAGATCGCCCGCCGGGTGGGCTGGTCCGAGCGGCACCTCACCGGCCGCTTCCGCGCGGAGACCGGCCTCGGCCCCAAGGAGGCCGCCCGGGTGGTCCGCTTCGACCGCGCACGCCGGGCGCTGGTCACCCGTCCCCGGCCCGGCCTCGCGGACCTGGCCGCGACCACCGGCTACGCCGACCAGGCGCACCTGACCCGCGAGTGGCGGGCGTTCACCGGGCTCCCGCCGCTGCGCTGGCTGGCCGCGGAGTTCGGATTCGTCCAAGACGGCGGTGCCCGGGACGCGGCAGGGTCGGCGGCATGAGCACCCCACCGCCCACCGTGTGGCCCGCCTTCCGCGCCGCCGACGCCCCCGCCCTGATCCGCTGGCTGGTCGACGTCCTCGGCTTCACCGAGACCCTCGTCGTCCGCGACGGCGACCTGGTCGTGCACGCCGAGCTCGCCTGGCCGCCCGGCGGCGGCGTGATGCTCGGCTCTGCCCGCGACGACGGCGGCTGGCCGGTGCGCCCGGGCGGCAGCGGCGCCTACGTGGTCACCGACGACGTCGCCGCGGTCTGGGCGCGGGTGCAGGCGGCCGGCGTCGAGGTGCTGCGGCCGCTCGCCGAGCCCGGGCACGGCGGCGAGGAGTTCTCCGTGCGCGACCCGGAGGGGAACAGCTGGAGCGTCGGCGACTACCCGGGCGCGCCCCGCACGTGACCGAGCTCGCGAGGTCACGCAGGTACGCAGCACGGCCCGTCACGCTGCCGATGAGCGTCAGCGAGGAGGCAGCGTGACGGAGGACGACGTCCGCGCCCTCGCCCTGGCCCTCCCGGAGGTCACCGAGGCCGAGCACCACGGCCGCCCGTCGTTCCGGCTGGGGACCGCCGTGCTCGCCACGCTCTGGGCACCGGGCATCCTCGACGTCGTGGTCGGGGAGTCGGAGGCGCGCGCGGCCGAGGGCGGCGCGGTGTCGCTGCTGTGGTGGGGCGAGCGGCTCTCGGGCGTGCAGGTCGACCTCACCCGGGCCGACGAGGCGCTGGTCGCCGACCTGCTCGACGACGCCTGGACCCGCCGCGCCCCGGCCCGGCTGCGGCGGGCCCGCCCGTGACCTTCCCCCGGCCGGTGCCGCTGATCGGCGACGCGACCTCGGCCGAGCAGCGGGCCGGCGACCCCGCCGGGTGGGCGATGCCCGACGACGCCGAGGGCCTCTACGCCGTCGTCGCCGCCCGCCGCGACGTCCGCCGCTTCCGGCCCGACCCGGTGCCCGGCGACGTCCTCCGGCGGGTGCTGGCCGCCGGGCACGCCGCGCCGTCGGTCGGGCACAGCCAGCCGTGGCGGTTCCTCGTCGTCCGCGACCCCGCGGTCCGCGACCGCGCCGCGGTCCTCACCGACCGCGAGCGGCTGCGGCAGGCCGCCGGGCTCGAGCCCGACGCCGCCCGCCGGCTGCTGGACCTGCAGCTGGAGGGCGTCCGCGAGGCGCCGCTGGGCATCGTCGTCTGCTGCGACCGGCGCACGCCCGCGGCCGGCGTCCTGGGCCGCGCCACCTTCCCCGACGCCGACCTGTGGAGCTGCGCCGCGGCGATCCAGAACCTGTGGCTGGCCGCCCGCGCCGAGGGCCTGGGCATGGGCTGGGTGACGCTGTTCCGCCCGGAGGAACTGGCCGGGCTGGTCGGGCTGCCCGACGGCGTGGCCACGCTGGGCTGGCTGTGCCTGGGCTGGCCCGACGAGCGCCCGCCCGCGCCGGGCCTGGAGCGCGCCGGCTGGTCGCGGCGGCTGCCGCTGGACGCCGTCGTCGTCGAGGACCGCTGGCCGGCCGGCGACGGCGGCCCCGCCGCTCCTCCCTCGCACCTGCGCGCGCCCGCCCGCGAGGCGGTGGTCGGCGCCCGCGACGAGGCCGACCGGCTGCTCACCACCCCCGGCTCGCTGGGCGTGCTCGACCGCGCGGTCGACCGGGTGGTGGCGCTGGGCCGCGGCGAGGTCACCGGCGGCACGCTGGTGCTGGCCGCCGCCGACCACCCGGTGGCGGCGCGAGGGGTGTCGGCCTACCCGGCGACGGTCACCCGTGACGTGGTGCGGGCGGCGCTGGCCGGGACGGCGGTGGGCGCCACCGCGGCGGCCGCGGCCGGGCTGGCCACCGTCGTGGTCGACGCCGGGGTCACCGGCGACCCGCTGCCCGGCGCGGTCGACGCCCGGCCGGCCGGTCCCCGCGGCGACCTCGCCGCCGCGCCCGCGATGACGCCCGGCGACGTCGCCCGGCTGCTCGCCGCCGGCCGCGCCGTGGGAACCCGGCACGCGGGCCTGCTGGCGCTCGGCGAGGTCGGCGTCGGCAACACGACCGTCGCAGCCGCCCTCGCCGCCGGGCTGCTCGGCGCCGACCCCGCCGCGGTCACCGGTCTGGGCGCGGGCGCCGACAGCGACGTGCTGGAGCGCAAGCGCCGCGTGGTCACCGCCGCCGTCGCCCGCGCCGGCACGGGCCTCGACCCGCAACGGGCGCTGGCCGAGCTGGGCGGGCCGGAGCTCGCGCTGCTCGCCGGCGTGGTGCTCGGCGCCGCGGAGACGCGCAGCGCCGTCGTCCTGGACGGGTTCGCCGTCTCGGTGGCGGCCCTGGCCGCCGTGCTGCTCGAGCCCGGCGCGCAGGCCTGCCTGGTGGCCGGGCAGCGCAGCCGGGAGCGCGGTCACGACCTCGTGCTGCAGGCGCTGGGTCTCGAGCCGCTGCTGGACCTGCGGCTGCGGGCCGGTGAGGGCGCCGGCGCCGCCCTGGCCGCCGGGCTGCTGCTCGACGGCCTCCGCATCCGCCGCGGCACCGCCCGGGTCGGCTGAGCGGGATCCTCAGGTCAGCGGGAACGGCGCTGCCGGATCCGTGGACATCGGGAAGTGGCGCACGTCGGGGGTGGCCGGCTCCAGCCCGTTGACCTCGGCCACTGCCGCGACGAGGTGGTCGCCGGGACCGATCCCCCGTGCGAACGCCGGTGGGTGCGCATCAGCTCGCCGGCACGCCAGCCGACCCGGTCGGTCACGGGGAAGACCTCCAGGCTGGAGAGGAACCGCGTCACCTCTCGGCGCCCGGCAGACCGCATCCCGCCGCTGACCTCCGTGAGCGTCACCGCGCTCGTGGCCAGTCGCCCGGTCCGCCGGCGGGCGTCGAGCAGCCGGTCCCGGGCGGCGGGCACCCCGCGCAGGTGGGCGGTCACGACGTCGCTGTCCAGCAGGATCACAGGCGGCTGATCCGCTCGAGACGGGCGGCGCGCGCATCTGGACCGCGCTCCCCCGACTCCTCCTCGGCCAGGACGCCGAAGGCCCCGTCGATGGCGGTCAGGTCGGCCTCGAGGTCGGACGGCGCTGCGGACACTCCCCGGTCGTACACCGCGAAGACGGCGCTAGGCCGGTCGCGCGAGCTGCGGCCGCGGGCCAGGATCGGCGGCGTGACCGATCCCCGTGCCGGCCAGCCCGCCTCCCCGTCCGACCTGGTCGACGTCGCCTCGCTGGTGACCGCCTACTACACGCTGGTGCCCGACCCGGCCGAGCCGGCGCAGCGGGTGTCGTTCGGGACCTCCGGGCACCGCGGGTCGTCGTTCGACACCGCGTTCAACGAGGCGCACATCCTGGCCACCACACAGGCCATCTGCGAGTACCGGAAGGCCCAGGGCTACGACGGGCCGCTGTTCCTCGGCCGCGACACCCACGCGCTGTCCGAGCCGGCCTGGGCCAGCGCGCTCGAGGTGCTGGCCGCCAACGACGTGACGGTGCTGGTCGACGCCGCCGGCCGGTACACGCCGACGCCCGCGGTCAGTCACGCGATCCTCACCGCCAACCGGGGGCGGACCAGCGGACTCGCCGACGGCATCGTCGTCACCCCGTCGCACAACCCGCCCCGCGACGGCGGGTTCAAGTACAACCCGCCGAACGGCGGCCCGGCCGACACGGATGCCACCAAGGCCATCGCCGACCGGGCCAACGAGCTGCTCGCCGCCGGGCTCGACGGAGTCCGGCGGGTGCCCTTCACCCGCGCGCACGCGGCCGCGCAGCGCCACGACTTCCTCGGCGCCTACGTCGACGACCTGCCCGCCGTGCTCGACCTCGACGCCGTCCGCGACGCCGGGGTGCGGATCGGCGCGGACCCGCTGGGCGGCGCGAGCGTCGACTACTGGGGGGCGATCGCCGAGCGACACCGCCTCGACCTCACCGTGGTCAACCCGCTGGTCGACCCCACGTGGCGGTTCATGACGCTGGACTGGGACGGCAGGATCCGGATGGACTGCTCGTCGCCGTCGGCCATGGCCTCGCTCATCGGCAAGCGCGCCGACTACGCGATCGCCACCGGGAACGACGCCGACGCCGACCGGCACGGCATCGTCACGCCCGACGCCGGCCTGATGAACCCCAACCACTTCCTCGCGGTGGCGATCTCCTACCTGTTCGCGCACCGGCCGGAGTGGGGCGACGACGTCGCCGTCGGCAAGACGCTGGTGTCCTCGTCGCTGATCGACCGGGTGGTCGCGGGGCTGGGCCGGCGGCTGGTCGAGGTGCCGGTCGGGTTCAAGTGGTTCGTGCCCGGCCTGCTCGACGGCACCGTCGGCTTCGGCGGCGAGGAGTCGGCCGGGGCGTCGTTCCTGCGCCGGGACGGCCGGGTGTGGACCACGGACAAGGACGGCATCCTGCTGGCGCTGCTGGCCTCGGAGATCCAGGCGGTGACCGGCAGCTCGCCCTCGCAGCTGCACGCCGAACTGGTGTCCCGGTACGGCGAGTCGGCCTACGCGCGGGTGGACGCCCCCGCCGGCCGCGAGCAGAAGGCGGCCCTGGGGAAGCTGTCGCCCTCCGACGTCACCGCCACCGAGCTGGCCGGCGAGCCGATCACCGCCAAGCTCACCGAGGCGCCGGGCAACGGCGCGTCGGTCGGCGGGCTCAAGGTGGTCACCGAGAGCGCCTGGTTCGCCGCCCGCCCGTCGGGCACCGAGGACGTCTACAAGGTCTACGCCGAGTCCTTCCGCGGCCCGGAGCACCTCACCCGGGTGCAGGAGGAGGCGCGGGCCGTGGTCGACGCCGCCCTCGGTGGCTGACCCCACCCCGACGGGGGGCGGTACGGCTCCCGGGGGACGGCGCGGGCGGGCAGCGGCCCCAGACTGGGCCCATGACCGGTCAGCCGTACGAGCAGGAGTGGGACGTCGTCCCGCCCGGGTCCGCCACGACGCCGTACGGCACACCTCCCGCTACCGCGTACGGGCAGCCGCTCCCCTACGGTCCGCCGCCCGGCTCCGGGTACGGCCCGCCACCCGGCCACGGCCCCGGTCACGGCTACGGCTACGGCCCCCCGCCCGGGTACGGCTGGGGCCTGCCGCTCACCCCGCCGACCTGGCCGGCGGGGCCCGGCCGGCCGGGCGTGGCCACCACGGCGGGGGTGCTCGGCATCGTCACCGGGAGCCTGAGCGCGCTGGTGGCGCTGTTCCTGCTGGTCGTCGTCCTGGGCGGCGACGACGACGCGCCGACCCTGGTGCTCGTGCTCGGCCTCCCCTGCGGCGCCGCGCTGGTCGCCTTCGGCATCCGGCTGCTGGGCCGGCACTCCGCGACGCCGCTGTTCGCCTCGGCGCTGGCGGCCGTGGCGGTGCTGGTCCTCGCGCTGGCCGTGGGCGCCGGCACGCTCGACCCCGACGACCTGGTCGGGCTCACCGCGTTCCTCGTCTTCGCGCTGCCCCTGCCGGTGCTCACCGCGGTCTTCGCCCGGCTCCCGGCCACCGTCGGCTGGGCCGCAGGCAGGTAGCCCCCGCGGGCCGGGCCCGCGGCCCGGCGGCTCAGCGGCGGCGGGCCTTGTCGGCGTACATCGCCGCGTCGGCCTCGCGGACCACCGTCTCCTGCGCCTGCTCGGGATCGGTCCCGCCGTCGACCGAGCCGATGCCGATGCTCAGCCCGACCTGCACCGTCGTCGGCCCCACCGTCAGGGTGCCCGGCAGCGCCTCCCGGAGCCGGATGGCGAGGGCCTCGGCGTCGGTGCGCTCGGTGTTCTCGCAGACGACGGCGAACTCGTCCCCGCCCAGCCGGGCGGCGGTGTCGCTGGCCCGCAGCACCGAGGTCAGCCGGCCGGCCACCGCGACCAGGACGGCGTCGCCGGTGGGGTGACCGAACTGGTCGTTGACCGCCTTGAACCCGTCGAGGTCGAGGACCAGCACGCACGTGGGCGTGTGCTCGCGGTGACCGCGCTCGAGGGCGTGGCGCAGCCGGTCGCGGAAGAGCAGCCGGTTCGGCAGCCCGGTGAGCGGGTCGTGGGCCGAGAGGTGCAGCAGGCGGGCCTCGAGCCGCTTGCGGTCGGTGACGTCCTCCACCACCGTCACCAGGTGCGGGATGGTGCCGTCGGGCGAGCCCTCCACCCACGACGTCGTCACCTGCACCGGGACCTCGCTGCCGTCGGGACGGAGGAACCTGCACTCGTACCGCGCCCGGCCGTGGCTCTCCCCGAGGCCGTCGAGCACGGTGCGGGCCCCGGCGACGTCGTCGGGGTGGGTGACCGCGGAGAGCGTGGTCCCGGGGAGCTCCTCCGGGGACCTGCCGAGCAGGTCAGCCAGTGCGCGGTTGCCTGCGATCAGCTCCCCGTCCGGCGTGCACAGCGCGACGCCCATGGGTGAGTTGGTGAAGGCACTGCCCAGGTCGGGGTGCCGCACCGTCCCCATGGACTCGACGTCGTCCACGGACCACCTCCCGTTTCCTCCCCCCGACTCGTGTGGTGACCAGGGTGTTCCCTCCCCGGTTCCACGTGGAACCTCCCATCCGGGCAGGATGGGCCCTGCAACCCGTGCGGACCAGGAGGACGATCATGACGTCGGACTTCGATCTCGTCCTGCCGACCGCGGTCGACGTCCGCGAGGTCGGCATGCGCGACGGACTGCAGCTGGAGGCGCCGGTCCCCCTCGAGGGCAAGCTGGCGATGCTCGACGCGCTGGTGGCCACCGGCGTGCGCCGGATCGAGGTCACCTCCTTCGTCTCGCCCAAGGCGGTTCCCGCGCTGGCCGACGCCGACCAGGTCGCCGCCGAGCTCTCCCGCTGGCCGGACGTGCACTGGTCGGCGCTGGTCGCCAACCCGCGGGGCGCCGTGCGTGCCGTCGACGCCGGCCTCGCGCACCTGGAGCTGGTCGTCTCGGCCTCCGACGGGCACAGCCGCGCCAACGCCGGCCGCTCGACCGCCGAGGCGCTGGCCGGGGTGGCCGAGGTCGCCGGGCTGGCGCACGGCGCGGGCGGGTCGCTCGAGGTCGTCGTCGCCACCGCGTGGGACTGCCCGTTCGACGGCCGGACGCCGATCGCCCGAACCGTCGACGTCTGCCGGGCCGCGGTCACCGCCGGCGCCGACGCACTGTGCCTGGGCGACACCATCGGCACGACGACGCCCGCGCGGGTCGTGCGCCTGCTGCAGGCCGTCCGCCGCGCCTGCCCCGGGACACCGGTCGCGGTGCACTTCCACGACACCCGCGGCACCGGCCAGGCCAACGCGCTGGCGGCGATCCAGGCGGGGGTGACCCAGCTCGACGCGTCCGTCGGCGGCCTCGGCGGCTGTCCGTTCGCCCCTGGTGCCAGCGGCAACATCGCCACCGAGGAGCTCGTCTACTGGCTGGAGGAGTCCGACGTGCGCACCGGCATCGACCTCGACGCGGTGCTGGCCGCGGCGCGGGTCACCGAGTCCGCGGTCGGCCACGAGCTGCCCAGCTCGCTGTACCGGGCCGGCGGCCGGTCGGTGCCGCGCGCGGCCGCCGCCACCCTCGCCTGACCGGTCCCGTGGAGGTCATCGACCCGCGCGTCATGCGCGACGTGCTGGGGCACTTCGCCTCCGGCGTGACGGTGGTGACCGCCGACACCGGCGACGGGCCGATCGGGTTCACCTGCCAGTCGTTCAGCTCGCTGTCGCTGGACCCGCCGCTGGTGGCGCTCGCGCCGGCCCGCACCTCGACGACCTGGCCGCGGCTGCGCGACCTAGGCCGGTTCTGCGTCAACGTGCTCGCCGAGGACCAGTCGGCGCTGTCGGCGGCCTTCGCCCGCTCCGGTGTGGACAAGTTCGCCGGGGTGCGATGGCGGCCCAGCCCGTACGGCTCGCCCGTGCTCGACGGCGTCGTGGCGTGGATCGACTGCACGCTGTGGGCCGAGTACGACGGCGGTGACCACACGATCGTGGCGGCGCGGGTGCTCGACCTCGGCGCCGACCCCGATCGCCGGCCGCTGCTGTTCCACCGCGGCAGCTACGGCCGGGCCGAAGCCAGCAACGAGGTTGCCTCAGGAGAAGCGGACGGCGATGAGCGCGACGTCGTCCCGGCCGTCGAGGGTGCCGCTGACGGCGGCGTCGCACAGCTCCCCGGGTGAGGCCCCGGCGGGCAGCGCCGCCAGCCGGCCGAGCAGCGCCTCGATGCCCTGGTCCAGGTCGGAGCCGGGCGTCTCGACCAGGCCGTCGGTGTAGCCGAGCAGGACCGACCCGGGCGCGAGCTCCACGGTGCGCACCACCCGCTGCGCCTCGGCGTCGACGCCCACCAGCATCCCGGTGGCGCCGTCGACCGGCTGCACCGTCCCGTCGGGCGCGCGCAGCACCAGCGGCGGGTGCCCGGCGTTGGCGACCTGCGCGGTCCACGGCCCGCCCGGCGCGGCCGGGGGCAGCAGGCGGACGTAGGCCATGGTGGCCATCGACGCCACCTGCAGGCCCTGCACCAGCCGGTCGACGCGGGTCAGCACGGCGCCCGGGTGCGGGTCGGGGGCGTCCCACAGGCAGGCGCGGATGAGCCCGCGCAGGTGTCCCATGGCGGCGGCCGCGGCGACGTCGTGGCCGACGACGTCGCCCACCACCATCGCCACCGAGCCGTCGGGGAGCTGCAGCAGGTCGTAGAAGTCCCCGCCCACGTCGGCGGCGGTCGAGGCGCTGACGTAGTGCGCCGCGGCCTCCAGCCCCGGGATGTCGGGCAGCTCGGGCAGCAGGGAGCGCTGCAGCGTGTCGGCGACGGCGTGCTCCTGCTGGTAGAGGCGCACGTTGTCCATGACCAGCGCCGCCCGCCGGGCGAGGTCCTCGACCAGGCCGACGTCGTCGGGGGTGAAGGGGCGCTCGTCGGAGGTGCGCACCAGGGTGATGGCGCCGCGGGTGCGGCGGCGGGCCACCAGCGGGACGCCCAGCGCGCTCACCGCGCCCAGCCGCTGGGCGACGTCCTGGGCGACCGGCGAGGCCATCAGGTCCTCGAGCCGGTCGGGCAGCCGCTCGACGAGGACCGATCGCGACGAGTCGATGCTGCGCTGCCCCGGGGAGCCGGGCGGGAGGCGCAGGGCGTGCCCGCCGTCGTAGCGGCGCAGCTCGGTGCGCTCCCGCTCGCGGTCGCGGTACACCACCTCGCGGATCTCCCCGGACGGGTCGACCAGGGTGACGAGCACCCAGTCGGCCAGCCCGGGCACGCACAGGGTCGCCAGCCGGTCGAGCACGTCCCCGACGTCGAGGGTGGCGATGAGCGAGCTGGTGGCCTCCGCCATCAGCGCCAGCCGGGCCTGCGCGCCCTCGGCGTCGCGCTGGGCCCGCTCGGCGTCGGCCCGCGCCTGCTCGGCGATCGCGCGGGCCAGCTCGGCCTCCTGCCGGGCGGTCTGCTCGGCGGCGAAGGCCGCCTCGCGCTCGGCCTCCACCCGCACCCGCTCGGTGACGTCGGTCTGCACCCCGACGAAGCTGACCAGCTCCCCCTCGCCGTCGAAGACCGGGCTGATCGCGAGCTGGTTCCAGAAGGCCGTGCCGTCGCGGCGGTGGTTGAGCACCGTGATGGTGAGTGGCTCCTGGGCCGCCAGCGCCCGCCGGATCTCGGCCACGCTCGCCGGGTCGGTGCCCGGGCCCTGCAGGAAGCGGCAGTTGCGGCCGACCGACTCCTCGTAGGAGTACCCGGTGATCCGGCTGAAGGAGGGGTTGACCCAGACCAGCGGGTTGTCGCGGCGGCGGGGGTCGGTGATGGTGAACGCGATGTCGGTGGCCACGACGGCGCGCTCGCGCAGCGCCTGCAGCTCGGTGTCGGAGTCGGCGGTGCGGCCGACGCTCTCGACCTCCAGCAGCACCACCAGTGACAGCTGCTCGGCGTCGGCGGGCTGGGACAGCGGGAAGCCCGACACCCACAGCAGCCGGTCGACGTCGCCGTCGTCCTCGCGTGCCCGGTCGGCGTCGGTGCTGCGGCCCGGCGAGAGGCGGACCGCCTCGCCGGTGACCGGCTGCCCCTGGGCGACGAGCGACAGCGGTCCGCTGGTGCGGGCCAGCGGCGCGCCGCCGAGGTCGGTCAGGCCGGCCGAGGCGCCCCAGGTGTCGATGTCGACCGGGAGCCGCACGTTGCCCGCCATCTCGACGGCCGCGGTGTTGGCGTAGGTGACCGCGCCGGACTTCTGGTCGATGAGCAGGACGGCGACCGGGACGTCGGCCAGGACGGCGGGCAGCGCCGCGGCCGCCGAGCCGCTCGGGCCCCGATCGGACACGACGGCGTTCGCGGCGGTGACGATGCCGGCCTGCCGGTCGCCCGCGGCCCGACCGTCGACGGCGGCCCGTGCGACGGCCCCCCGGGCCTCCGGCGGCACGTCCCCGTGGGCCCCGGACGGGGCTCGCTCCTGCGGTGGCTGGCCTCCCGGTCGCACACGACGAATCTAACCGGCGCCGCAGGTCGGACGCCCGGACAGGGACGGTCGGCGGCCGGCAGGTGTGCCGCGCGCCCGGGCGGGCACCCCTCCCGCAGGTACTCGGGAGGGAGACGACATGGGACTGCTCGACCGGCTCCTCGGCCGCCGCCGCGCGCCGGAGCCCGCGCCCTACGGTGGGTACGACGGCTACGCCGCACCGCCGCCGCCCCCACCCCCACCCGGCCCGCCGGCGTCGGGGCAGCGTGCTCCGCTCACCGACCAGCAGGCCGTCGAGCGCTACCGCTACCTGCTGCGGACCGCGCCTCCCGACCAGATCGAGCAGGCGCACGCCGAGGCCTTCGGCCAGCTCACGCCGCAGCAGCGGCAGGAGGTGCTCACCCAGCTCGCGGCCGCCGTACCGGCCGCCGAGCGACCGCGCAGCGACGACGCGCAGACCCTCGCCCGGGTGGCCACCCGCGCCGAGCTGCGCCAGCCCGGCACCCTGGAGCGCACCTTCGGCGGCGGCTACGGCCCCGGGTACGGGCCCGGGCCGGGCTACGGCCCCGCGTACGGCGGGGGCTACGGACCGCGGATGGGCGGCTTCGGCGGCTCGCTCGGCGGCAGCCTGCTGGGCACCATCGGCGGCCTCGTCGTCGGGACCGCGGTGGCCGACGCGCTGTTCGACACCGGCCTGGGCGACAGCGGCCTGTTCGGCGGTGGGGACGAGGAGGCCTACGCCGAGGGCTACCAGGACGGCGCCGGGGCCGGCGAGGGCGGCGGCGACTACGCGGCGGGCGACGGCGGCTACGGCGGTGACCCCGGGGCCGACTTCGCCGGCGGCGCCGACAACGGCTACGACGCCGGCGGGGACTTCGGCGGCGGTGACTTCGGCGGCGGGGAGTTCTGACCGCTCAGCGCCCCGGGCCTCCCGGGGTCCCGGGCGCCGCCGTCCGCGCCTGGTGGCGCAGCCACAGCAGACCGAGCAGCGGGAGCACGAGCGGCACGAAGCCGTAACCGCGGCCGAACGCCGACCACACCGTCTCGTCGGGGAACGCCGCCGGGTCGAGCAGGGACAGCGTGCCCACCACGAGCACGCCGGCCAGCTCGACCGCGCAGGCGACGACCGCCGTCCGCCGTCCGCCCCGGCCGCCGCGGGCCAGCCCCACGGTGGCCACCACGTACACGGCCGCGGCCAGCGCGGAGAGCAGGTAGGCGACCGGGGCCTCGTCGAACCGGGTGGCCAGCTGCACGGTGGCGCGGGCGCCCGCGGCCAGGGCGAACACGGCGTAGACGGCGACCAGCACCCGGCCCGGCCCGCTCGCCGTCCCGCCCGGCGCGGTCCCGCCGCGCGGTGCCGCCCGGTCCCGCGCCCGCTCAGACACCCGGGGCCTCCCACAGCTGCACCAGCCGCCAGACCATCACGGCGGTGACCAGGGCGGCGACGGCGAGGACGGTGCCCGCCCAGCGGCTGGGCTCGGTGCGCGACCACAGCACCCCGGCCACCGGGAGCAGCACCACGCCGCCGAGGTAGCCGAGGAAGGTCGCGGTCTCCGGCGGCCGCTCCCCGCCGGCCAGCGCGGCCCCGGCGACGACGGCCTGCACGACCAGCAGGACCTCGAGCACCGCGGCGCCGGCCAGGTGGACCAGGCCGATCCGCCGGCGGGCGAGCGTCGAGGCCAGCCCGGCGACCGCGACGGCGACCGCGACCGCCGTGGCCGCCCACACCAGGGAAGCGTTCATCGGCTCCATGATCGCGCGTCCGGCACGGGAGGCGGTCGCGGGGACGGGGTAGGGAGAGGGACATGACCGTCCGCGACCTGGTGGTGGACCTCGCCGCCGAGCACCTGGACGTCCTCGGTGCCGACCCGGTCTCCCTGCAGACGCTGGTCGGGCTGCTGGCCGCGTGCGGGGTGGCCGAGCCCAGCACCCGCCTGGCCGTGGCCGCCCTGCGGCGGGCCGGGTGGCTGACCGGGTCGCGGCGCGGGCGGGAGACGCTGGTCGCCCCGACGGCGCTGCTGCGGGAGGCGGTGGCCGCCCGTGACGAGCGCGTGCAGCGGCGGCTGGGGCCGTGGGACGGGCAGTGGCGGATGGTCGTCTACAGCGTCCCCGAGACCGACCGGGCGGCCCGCGAGCGGGTGCGCCGCGGCCTGGCCCGCGCCGGGTTCGGCCCGCTCGCGCCGGCCACCTGGGTGTCGCCGCACCGGGCGGCGCTCGACGAGGTGCACGCCGAGCTCGCCGGTGAGCCGACCTCGCGGCTGGACCTGCTGACCGCCAGCGTCGCCGACCCCCGGCTGTCCGACGGCGACCTCGCCGCCCGCTGCTGGGACCTCCCCCGGCTGGCCGCCGCCTGGTCCGGCGTGCTCGACCGGCTGCGCGCTGCCGGCGCCGGGCTGCCCGAGGGCCGGTCGGCGCTCGCGCTGCACCTGCGACTGCGCGCCGAGCTGCGGGCGGTGCTGGCCACGGACCCGCTGCTGCCCGCGGCGCTGCAGCCGGAGGGGTGGCCCGCGCGCGAGGTCCGCGAGGCGTGGGCCGACACCGGCGCCCGGCTGGCGGCGGCCGCCCGGGCGCACGTCGCCGACGTGCTGGGGACCGTCGCCGCTCGCGCCGCCGTCCGTCCGGCCCCGCGCACCGCCGTCGCATGACCCGGGTGCCTTTGTCGCGATAAAGGCACCTCTACCGGTGGACGCCGGACATGTCGGGGTAGCGGTCGCCGACGGCGGCGCCGACCGGGGCGGCCTCGTCGAGCCGGCGCAGGTCGTCGTCGGTGAGCTCGACGTCCGCCGCCGCGGCGTTCTCCTCCAGGTAGCGCACCCGCTTGGTCCCGGGGATCGGGACGACGTCCGGACCGCCGCCGCGCCCGCTCTGCGCCATCACCCAGGCCAGCGCCAGCTGCGACGCCGTCGCGCCCCTCTCGTCGGCGATCTCGCGTACCCGGTCCACCAGTCGCAGGTTCTGTTCGAACGCCTCGCCCTGGAACCGCGGGTTGGACCGGCGGAAGTCGTCGGGCGCGAGGTCGTCGACGCTGCGGATCTGCCCCGAGAGGAAGCCCCGGCCGATCGGCGAGTAGGCGACGAAGCCGATGCCGAGCTCGGCGCAGGTCGACAGCACCCCGTTCTCCTCCGGGTCGCGGCTCCACAGCGAGTACTCGGTCTGCACCGCGGCCACCGGCTGGACGGCGTGCGCGCGGCGGATGGTCTCCGGCGCGGCCTCGGAGATGCCGGCCGCGCGCACCTTCCCGGCCTCGACGAGCTCGCGGATCGCCCCCCAGGTGTCCTCGACGGGGACCGTGGTGTCCACCCGGTGCTGGTAGTAGAGGTCGATGACGTCGACACCGAGGCGCTCCAGCGAGGCGTCGCACGCCCGGCGCACGTACTCGGGCCGGCCGTTGATCCCGCGGAAGGAGCCGTCCTCGCCGCGCTCGTTGCCGAACTTGGTCGCCAGCACCACCTCGTCGCGCCGGCCGGCGACGGCCCGGCCCACCAGCCGCTCGTTGGTGAACGGGCCGTACATGTCGGCGGTGTCGAGGAACGTGACGCCGAGGTCCAGGGCCCGCCGGATGGTCGCCTCGGCCTCCGCCTGGTCCCCGGTGCCGTAGAACTCGCTCATCCCCATGCAGCCCAGCCCCATGGCCGGGACGGACAGGGACCCGAGGGTGCGTGTCTGCATGACCCGCTCGGTGCCCTCCGGGTCCCGGCGGCAACCGGCCACTACGGGACCCTGCCGTTCCGTTGCTCCGGTGGGTGTGGCAGGTTAGGCGAGGCTCACTTAGGGCAGCCTGACCTACTCACGTCCAGGAGAACCATGCGCACCGCGACCCGGCCGCCGGCGGCCGCCGCCCTGTCCCTCGCCACGGCGCTCGCCCTGAGCGCGTGCGGCTCCGACGGGCCGGCGGCCGAGGCCGCGACCGACGCGGGGACGGTCACCTGGACCTGGGACCGCAACACCGCCGCCGAGGACCAGGAGCCCGCGTACGAGGAGACGACGGTCGAGGTCCCCGTCGACCCCGAGCGGATCGTCGTGTTCGACATGGCCGGCCTCGACACCATCGGCGCCCTGGGCGGCGAGGTCGCCGGCGCCCCGCTGGAGTCGGTGCCGGACTACCTGCAGCAGTACCTGGCCGACGACGCGTTCGACGCCGGGACGCTGTTCGAGGCGGACCTGGTCGAGATCGAGTCGCAGCAGCCCGACCTCATCGTGATCGGCGGCCGCTCCGCGGCGCTGTACGAGGACCTCAGCGAGATCGCGCCGACGGTGGACCTGAGCCTGCGCGGCTCCTACACCGAGACCCTCGAGCGCAATGCCACCTTCCTCGGCGAGGTGCTCGGCGCCGAGGACGAGGCCGCCGCGGCCGTCGCCGACCTGGAGGCCGGGATCGAGGAGGCGCGGGCCGCCACCGCCGACGCGGGCACCGGCCTCGGCCTCATGGTCTCCGGCGGTGAGCTCAGCGCGATGGCCCCGGCCGGCGACGGCGCGGACGCCCGCGGCGCACGCGGCGGGCTCGTCTACGACGCGTTCGGCGTGCAGCCCGTCGTCGACGACATCCAGGCCGCCACCCACGGCGAGCCGGTCTCCTTCGAGTTCCTGCTCGAGACCGACCCGGACCACCTGTGGGTCGTCGACCGCGACGCGGCCACCGGTGAGCAGGGCGCGCAGGCGGCCGCGGCGGTGCTCGACAACGACGTCGTGGCGCAGACGACCGCCGCCCGCGAGGACCAGATCCACTACCTCGACCCGGTCGCCTGGTACGTCGTCTTCGGGGGCATCGACACCACCCGGATCATGATCGACGACGTCCTGCAGATCGCCGGCTGAGTCCGGCACCTCCTCCGTGACGGCACTCGACACGGGTCCCGCGAGCACCCCCGCCCCGGCGCGCCCCCGGCGCACCGGCGCGGGGGTGCTCGTCGGCGTGCTGCTCGCGGTGCTCGCGGTCGCGAGCCTGTTCACCGGCGTCTCCGACGTGTCCCCGGTGTCGGTGCTGACCGGCGGGTCCGACGGCACCGCCGCCTTCCTGCTCGGGGCCACCCGGATCCCGCGCACGGTCGCGCTGGTCCTCGCCGGCGCCTCGCTCGGCATCGCCGGGCTGATCATGCAGATGCTCGTGCGGAACAGGTTCGTGGAGCCGGGCACCACCGGAGTCACCGAGTTCGCGACGCTCGGCGTGCTCGTGACGACGGTCTTCCTGCCGGGGCTGGCCGTCGTCGGGAAGGCGGGCATCGCCGCGGTGTTCGGCCTGGCCGGCACCTGGGTGTTCCTGCGGGTGGTGCGGGCGGTGCCGGTCCGCCAGCTCGTCCTCGTGCCGCTGGTCGGCATCGTGCTCGGCGGCGTGGTGGGCGCCGTGACGACCTTCGTCGCCTACCGCCTGGACCTGCTGCAGTCCCTCGGGCAGTGGGCGCAGGGCAGCTTCGCCGGCGTCGTCCAGGGCCGCTACGAGCTCGTGTGGATCGCCGGGGTGATGGTCGTCGTCGCCTGGTCAGCCGCCGACCGGTTCAGCGTCATCGGCCTCGGCGAGGAGTTCGCGACCAACCTGGGCCTCTCCTACCGCCGGGTGGTCGCGGTCGGCATGGTCGTCGTCGCGGTGATCACCGCGACGGTGCTCGTCACCGCGGGCCTGGTCCCGTTCCTCGGCCTCGTCGTCCCGAACGTCGTCAGCCTGCTCATCGGCGACAACGTGCGCCGCGCGATCCCGTGGGTCGCCGCGCTCGGCGCGCTGCTCGTCGTCGCCTGCGACGTCCTCGCCCGCGTCCTGCGCTTCCCCTACGAGATCCCGCTGTCGGTCGTCGTCGGCATCGTCGGCGCGGCGCTGTTCCTCTGGCTGCTGCTGCGGAGGGGGAGCCGTGCTCACTGACCCCGCTCCGACGACGGCCCGCCCCGGCGTGGCTGTCCGCGCGCGCCGGACCGGGCCCGCGGTGCGCCTGGCCGTGCTCGGTGCCGCCGCCGTCGTCCTGACCGCCGTCCACCTGTTCACCGACGTCCCGGGCTCGCTGTCCTACGCGCTGGAGAAGCGCGGCCTGACCGTGGCCGCGGTGCTCGTCGTCGCGACGGCGGTCGGGGTGTCGACCGTCGTCTTCCACACGATCACCCAGAACCGCGTGCTCACCCCGTCGATCATGGGGTTCGACGCGTTCTACGTGCTGGTGTCGACCGTCGTCGTCTTCACCGCCGGGTCGGCGGCGTTCCTGGCGGCCGACCCGGGGGTCCTGTGGGCCGTCCAGGTCGCGGTCATGGTCGTGTCCAGCGTGGTGCTGTTCTCCTGGCTGTTCGGTGGCCGGCGGCGGTCGATCCACCTCGTGCTGCTGGTCGGCATCGTGCTCGGCACGTTCTTCCGCGCGCTCAGCGACTGGATGCAGCGGATGCTCGACCCGCTGGACTTCCAGGTGCTCTCCGACGCGTTCTTCGCCTCCCTCACCCGCCCCGACGAGGCGCTGCTGGCGCTCACCGCGGGCCTGGTCGTCCTCGGCTGCGCGCTGGTCGTGCCGCTGCTGCGCACCCTCGACGTGCTCACCCTCGGCGAGCCGGCCGCCGTCGGTCTGGGCGTCGACCACCGGCGCGTGGTGATGACGCTGGTCACCGCCGTCTCGGTGATGGTCGCGGCGTCGACCGCGCTCGTCGGGCCGATCCTGTTCTTCGGCCTCGTCGTCGCCAACCTCGCCTACTGGTGGGCGGGCTCGTCCCGGCACGTGTGGACGGTGCCCACCGCGGTGCTGCTCGGCGTGGTCTGCCTGCTGGGCGGCCAGCTCGTGCTGGAACGGGCGCTCGGCTTCGGCGGCACGCTGTCCACGGTCATCGACTTCGCCGGCGGCCTGTTCTTCCTGTACCTTGTCCTGCGGAAGGGGGCGCGGTGATCGCGCTCGAGGGCGTCACCAAGCGCTACGGCGGCCAGACGGTGGTCGACGACGTCACGATCGTCCTCGGCGAGGAGGGGGTGACGGCGCTCATCGGCCCCAACGGCGCGGGCAAGTCGACGCTGTTCGGCCTCGTCGGCCGCCTGGTCCGGCCCGACGCCGGCCGGGTCACCGTGGACGGGATGGACGTCGCGACGACGCCGTCGCACGAGCTCGCCCGGCGGCTGGCCGTGCTGCGGCAGGACAACCACGTCACCGCGCGGCTGACCGTCTCCGACCTCGTGGGGTTCGGGCGCTTCCCGCACTCGCGGGGCCGGCTCACCGGAGCCGACCGCGAGCAGATCGAGCGGGCGATCGCCTACCTGGAGCTCGACGCCTACCGGGACCGGTTCCTCGACGAGCTCTCCGGCGGTCAGCGGCAGCGGGCCTTCATCGCGATGGTCCTCGCCCAGGACACCCGCTACGTGCTGCTCGACGAGCCGCTGAACAACCTCGACCTGCGACACATGGCCGAGACGATGCGGCTGGTCCGGACCATGGCCGACGAGCTCGGCAAGCGCGTCGTCACCGTGCTGCACGACGTCAACTCCGCCGCCGCCCACGCCGACCGGATCGTCGCGATGCGCGACGGCGCCGTCGTCGCGGACGCGCCCGCGCGCGACGTCGTCCGTCCCGAGGTGCTGGCGGCCGTCTACGACACGGCCGTCGACGTCCGCGAGATCGACGGCCGGCCGGTCGCCCTCTACTACGGCTGAGCCGCCCGACGCCGGCCGGTCGCGATGAGTTCCGGCCGGGTCGCGAGTCCCTCCTGGTGACCCTCGCAGGACGTCGGACGATGCCGCCCGGCACGAGATCCCCGCGGAGAACGCCATGACGACCACGCCGGACGACCCGACCACCGCCCTGCCCGGCCGCCCGCCCGTCGTCGACCGGGCCACCTGGCAGGCCGCCCGGGACGAGCTGCTGGTCCGCGAGAAGGCCCACACCCGCGAGGGCGACGCCATCGCCGCGGCCCGCCGCCGGCTGCCGATGGTGGAGCTCGACGGGACGGCCGAGGTCGTCGGACCCGACGGCCCGGTCCCCTTCCGGGACCTGTTCCAGGGCCGCGACGAGCTCGTGGTCTACCACTCGATGTGGTACGACGGCACGCCGCACCAGGGGCAGTGCGAGGGCTGCACCTTCAACCTCTGGCACCTGCGGGATGCCGTGTACCTCAACGCCCGCGGCGTCTCGTTCGCCGTCCTGACCTCGGGCGCGTGGGACGAGGTGGCCCCCTACGTCGAGTTCATGGGCTACACCCAGCCCTGGTACTCGGTCCGGGGCGTGGAGGAGCGGATCGCCACGGAGGAGGGGCACATCGTCTGCTACCTGCGCGACGGCGACCGCGTCTTCCTCACCTACTCCACCACCGGCCGGGGCAACGAGCCGGCCGACGGGACCCTCGGCCTGCTCGACATGACGCCCTACGGCCGCCGCGAGGGGTGGGAGGACGTCCCCGAGGGCTGGCCCGAGCCGCCTGCGGTCGGCTCGCCGGTCGGCGGGCACGGCGCGCCGATCTGCTGGTACTGGCGCTCGGACTCCGAGGGGAACGCCTCCTGGGGCCCGACCAGCCGCCCCGTGCCGCAGTGGACCCGCCCGGGCGTGACCCCCGCGGAGTCCCTCGGCCGGCACGTCCACCACCACTGAGGCGCCGTCGTCGGAGTGGAGGTCGGTCCTGTGGCCCGCTGACCTGCGGGTTCTGTCGTACCCCCGCCGTAGGTTCGGTGTCGTGGAGGTCGCGGAGCACCGGTCGCCGGTGGAGCAGGCGCTGCTCGATGCGGTGATCGCGACGCCCGCGCGGTTCCGCCGGCTGCCGGTGGGACTGCTGTCCCGCGAGCAGAAGGCCGCCGAGCTGCAGCGGGTCGCGGCGCTGAAGGCGATGACCGCGGCCTACGAGGCCGAGCTGGTGCTCGGGCTGGCCGACGACTCGCCCGATGACGACGACCCCGCGCCCGGCACTCCCGGCGCGCGCACGGGTTCGTGGGCGCCGGACACCGAGCTGCCCGGGGTCTCGGAGTTCTTCACCGCCGAACTGGCGATGGTGCTCAACTGCGGCCGGGGCACCGCCAACCACCTGGCCCACCGGGCCTGGACCTACCGGGAGCGCCTGCCCGCCACCTGGGCCGCGCTGGCCGCCGGTGACCTGGACGAGGCCCGCGCCAAGGCGCTGGTCGACGTCCTCGAACACGCCCCGGCGGGGATCGCCCGGCGGATCGAGGCGGCGCTGCTGCCCGCGGCCGCGCAGTGGACGGTGGGCCGGCTCGAGCAGCGGGCCCTCGCCTTGCTGCTCGACCTCGACGCCGACGCCGTCGGCCGGCGCAAGCAGCAGGCGCGGCGCCGCGCCGACGTGCGGGTGGATCCCTCGCCGCTGGCGGGGATGGCCACGCTGGCCGCCGACCTGCCCGCCGAGGTCGCCGCGGCCTGCCACGCGCTGGTCGACTCACTCGCCCGGATGCTCAAGGCCGACGGCGATGAGCGGCCGATCGGGGAGCTGCGCTGCGCGGTGCTCGCCGACCTGATCCAGCGGCCCTGGCAGACCGGCCCGGCGGTGACCGCGCAGCTGACCATCATCGCCACCCTGGCCGCGCTGGCCGGCGACAGCGAGGAGGCCGGGGAGGTCAACGGGCTGCCGATCACCGCCGCCCACCTGCGCGAGCTGCTGCGCGAGTTGGACGCGCTCGGGGTGCGGGCGCCGGAGGGCGGGTCGGTGACGGTGGCGCTGACCGACGCCGACGGCACGCTGCGGGCCACCGGCACGCTGGACCGGCTGCGCCGACTGGCCGCCCGCGGCTGCCCCGACCACCCCGACACCACCGACGAGCCGGACTGCGGGTGCCCGGTGCTAGACCGGCCCGACCCGGTCGACCGCTACACCCCCACGCCCGCGCAGCAGGCGTTCGTGCGCACCCGCGACCGCGCCTGCCGGTTCGCCACCTGTGGGCAGCGGGTGGGCTGGGCCGACGCCGACCACGTCCTCCCGCACGCCCGCGGCGGGGTCACCGACTGCGCCAACCTGTGCTGCCTGTGCCGGAGCCACCACCGGCTCAAGACCTTCGCCCGCGGCTGGCGCTTCACCATGAGCGACGACGGCACCCTGACGGTCACCACACCCTCCGGCATCACCAGGACCACCCGGCCACCGGGCACGCGTCCACCACCGGTAGCCGAGCCACCGCCGGACGACACCGGATCACCACCGCCATCCGTCGAGCCGGACGACGACCCCCCCGTTTTGACCGAGGGTCAGCCCGTCAGGGGGTCCGCCTACGCCCAGCGGGCGAGAGCGGTGCTGGTCCCCGGTGCCACCACGGTGAAGCCGGCGTCCACGACCTCCACCGGAGCCTGCCTGCGCAACGAGGCCCACCGGGCGGCGTCGGGGTGCTCCACGACCACGGGGAAACCGGCGTCCGCCCAGGTGGCCAGGCGTGCGGGCGGCATCCGCATCGCGGTCAGCTGCGCGGCGTGGCCGCAGGCCGCGGCGGCCTTGCCCAGCGGCAGGAAGGGCTCCGGGCAGACCGACACCACGACCGGCCCGCCCGGCACCGGGTCGGCCGCCGCGCACGCGTCCGGGTCGTCGAGCTCGCTGCCGGTCAACTGCAGCCGCCCGACCTCGGGAGGCAGCTCGTCGAGGGCCGCCGGCACCAGCGCGCGGACCTCCGCCCCGCCCACCTGTGCCGTGACACCCGGCAGCGCGGCCACCCGCTCCCAGGCCACCCCGCGCGCCCGCCGACAGTGCTTGCGGATCGCCCCGTCGGTCCACCGGCGGACCTGCGGGGACCACTCGCCGCCGGGCTGCGCCCGGTCGTCGGCCAGCAGTCGCACCACCGCGACCGCCGCGGCCGCGCACACGGCCGTCCGCGTCGGCGGGTCCCGCCGCTCGACGCGGGCCACCAGTTGCAGCGCCCAGGGCGACTCCCCCTCCGGATCGGCGTGCACGCCCCCACCCTGCCCGGTTCCACGTGGAACCGAGCCGTGTGACGTCGGTGTGACGATCACGTAGCGGCGTCGCGGCTGCCAGGTCCGTGGGGTTGGATCGATCCCATGTGCGGCCTCTCCGGCGAGATCAGGTTCGACGGCTCCCTGGCCGACACCACCGCGGTGGCGCGGATGGTCGAGGCGCTGGTCCCCCGCGGTCCCGACGGCCAGGGCCAGTGGAGCGCCGGCCGGGTGGCGTTCGGCCACCGCCGGCTGTCGGTCATCGACCTGTCGGCCAGCGGCTCCCAGCCGATGATCGACAGCGAGCTCGGTCTCGAGGCGGTCTTCAACGGCTGCATCTACGACTACAAGGAACTGCGCGCCGAGCTCGAGGGCCACGGCTACCGGTTCTTCTCCACCAGCGACACCGAGGTCCTGCTCAAGGGCTACCACCACTGGGGCGTCGACTTCGTCGACCACCTGCACGGCATGTTCGTCGTGGTCATCCACGAGCGCGACACCGGCCGCGTGGTCATGGCCCGCGACCGGCTGGGGATCAAGCCGCTCTACCTCGCCGAGACGCCGGGGCGGCTGCGGTTCGCCTCCTCTCTGCCGGCCCTCCTGCGCGCCGGCGACGTCGACACCTCCATCGACCCCGTCGCGCTGCACCACTACCTGACCTGGCACGCCGTCGTACCCGCGCCGCGCACGCTGCTCAACGGCGTGCGCAAGCTGCCGCCGGCCACCGTCCGCGTCGTCGAGGCCGACGGCACCAGCCGCGAGCACCGCTACTGGGAGCCCAGCTACGAGCGCCGCCCCGAGCACTCCGGCTGGTCGGCCCGCGACTGGGAGGACGCGATCGAGGAGGCGCTGCGGGTCGCCGTCCGCCGTCGCCTCGTGGCCGACATCCCGGTGGGGGTGCTGCTGTCGGGCGGCCTGGACTCCAGCCTGATCGTCGGCCTGCTCGCCCAGGAGGGGCAGACCGGCCTGGCCACCTACTCGATCGGCTTCGAGGCCGTCGGCGGCCACGCAGGCGACGAGTTCCGCTACTCCGACGTCATCGCCGAGCGGTTCGCGACCGACCACCACCGCATCCGGGTGTCCTCCGACGAGCTGGCCGCCGCGCTCGGCCACGCCATCGGCGCCATGGCCGAGCCGATGGTCAGCCACGACGTCGTCGCCTTCGACCTGCTCTCGGAGCGGGTCAGCCAGTCGATCCGGGTGGTGCAGTCCGGGCAGGGCGCCGACGAGGTGTTCGCCGGCTACCACTGGTACCCGCCGCTGGCCGACGTCGGCCGCGAGGAGGCCGTCGAGCGCTACGCCGCGGCGTTCTTCGACCGCGGCGCCGACGACATGCGGGCGCTGGTCGGCGAGCGGTACGCCCTCGACGGCGACCCGAGCCTGGACTTCGTCCGCGACCACATGTCCCGGGCCGGCGCGCAGACCGCCGTGGACGCCGCGCTGCGCCTCGACAGCGAGGTCATGCTCGTCGACGACCCGGTCAAGCGGGTGGACAACATGTCCATGGCCTGGGGCCTGGAGGCCCGGGTGCCCTTCCTCGACCACGACCTGGTGGAGCTGGCCGCTGCCTGCCCGCCGGAGCTCAAGCTCGCCGACGGCGGCAAGGGCGTGCTCAAGGCCCTCGGGCGCCGGATCATCCCGCCGGAGGTCATCGACCGGCCCAAGGGCTACTTCCCGGTGCCGGCGATCACCCACCTCGAGGGCAAGGTCCTCGGCCTGGTGCGCGACGCGCTCTCCAGCGATGCGGCGCGGGAGCGGGCGCTGTTCCGCCCGGAGTACGTCGCCCGGCTGCTCGACGACCCCAACGGCGAGCTGACGCCGTTGCGCGGCAACAAGCTCTGGCAGCTGGGGCTGGTCGAGCTGTGGCTGCAGAACCACGGGGTCTGAGGAGGGCCGACCGTGTCACCCCGGCTCGCCGGTCACCGTCGTCGCACGCCGGTGGCCGGCACACCCGACCTCACCGGCCGCAACTGGACCCGGCCCGCGCCGCACCAGCTCGAGGGCATGGGCACCGACGTGGTGCTCGACCTGGCGTGGGGGCGCCTGGTCTTCGGCCAGACCTTCCCCGAGATGCACAACATCCTCACCGCGCTGCGTGCCGAGGAGACCGGCCGGCGCGACATCTGCATCTACGCCCGTGACCCGCACGTCCTGGTGGGCCTGGCGCCCGACGAGCTGTTCATCGACCCCAGCTACACCTACCGCCTGGACCTCTACCGCTACCGGCCGCGACCCGAGCTCATCCGCGGCGTCTTCGTCCGCACGGTGACGGCGCTGGAGGAGATGCAGGCGATCAACGAGATCTACGCCCGCAACGGCATGGTCACCGGCGACCCCGAGACCATGTGGGCCAACCACCGCACCCGCTGCTTCACCTACCTCGTCGCCGAGGACACCCGGACCCGCCGGATCGTCGGCACGGTGACCGGCGTCGACCACGTGCTGGCCTTCGACGACCCGGAGAGCGGCACCAGCCTGTGGTGCCTGGCCGTCGACGGGCAGAACGCCCCCGCGGGCACCGGCGAGGCGCTGGTGCGGGTGCTGGCCGAGCGCTACGTCGGTCGCGGCCGCTCCTACGTCGACCTCTCGGTCATCCACGACAACGCCGCGGCGATCGCGCTCTACCGCAAGCTCGGCTTCGTCCGCGTGCCCGCCCTCTGCGTCAAGCGCAAGAACCCGATCAACACCCCGCTGTTCGCCGCCCGGCCGCCCGGCCTCGACCAGCTCAACCCCTACGCGCGGATCGTCGCCGACGAGGCGCTGCGCCGCGGCATCCGGGTCGAGGTCACCGACGCGGAGTCCGGCGAGCTGCGGCTGTCCCTCGGCGGGCGCCGGGTGCTCACCCGGGAGTCGCTGTCGGAGTTCACCACCGCCGTCGCCATGAGCCGCTGCGACGACAAGCGGGTGACCCGCCGCATCGTGGCCGACGCCGGCGTCCGGGTGGCCCGCGGCGTCTCGGTCCCCGAGGACGACCTCGGCCCGGCCCGCGAGCTCCTCGCCGTGTGCGGGGAGCTGGTGGTCAAGCCGGCCCGCGGCGAGCAGGGCAAGGGCATCACCGTCGGCGTCACGACCGAGGAGGACCTGGTCCGGGCCGTGGCCGCCGCCCGGCAGTTCTGCCCCGACGTGCTCGCCGAGGAGCTCGTCCCGGGCGAGGACCTGCGGGTGGTGGTCATCGACCACGAGGTGGTCGCCGCCGCGGTGCGCCGGCCGGCCGAGGTGGTCGGCGACGGCCGCCGCACGGTCACCGACCTGGTGCGGGCGGCCAGCCGGCGGCGGGAACGCGTGACCGGCGGGGAGTCGCGGATCCCGCTGGACGACACCACCGCCGACGTCGTCCGCGCCGCCGGCCACGCGATGGACGACGTCCTCCCCGACGGCGAGCAGCTGCAGGTGCGGCGGACGGCGAACCTGCACACCGGCGGGACCATCGAGGACGTCACCGACCGGCTGCACCCGGACGTCGCCGAGGCGGCGGTGCGGGCGAGCCGGGCGATCGGCATCCCGGTCACGGGCATCGACTTCCTCGTGCCCGACGTCGAGGGGTCCGAGGCGGTGTTCGTGGAGGCGAACGAGCGCCCGGGGCTGGCCAACCACGAGCCGCAACCGACCGCCGCGCGGTTCGTGGACCTGCTCTTCCCGGAGACCCGCGCGCGATGAAGGACCTCCCTGCCCCCCACCGCTCGCAGGTTCGCGGCGGGCCCCTGCAGGGAGGCCGTTCCAGCACGTCGCCTACTGGCATCAACAGGTGAAATCTGCTTCACTTGTCGGCGGGAGGGGAGTATCCCCGCAGCGCTGCCGTCGTCAGTACGGCCCCACAGGAGGGGTCCGGCGGAGCGGGCCCCGCGTGGGCCGGGAGAGACCTCCGGTTGGTGCACCACCGACTGGAGGCTCTTCGTGGACGTCCCCTTCTGGCTCTGGCTGGCCGTGCTCGGCGTCATCGTCGGCATGCTGGCCGTCGACCTGTTCGCCCACCGCCGCGCCCACGTCATCGGCGTGCGGGAGGCCGCCCTGTGGTCGGCGGTGTGGGTGGCCATCGGCGTCGGCTTCGGCGCCTGGGTGTGGTGGGCATACGGCGCCGAGTTCGGCCAGCAGTACTACGCCGGCTACCTGATCGAGAAGTCGCTCGCCGTCGACAACGTGTTCGTGTGGGCGATCATCTTCACCTTCTTCGCGGTGCCCCGGGAGTACCAGCACCGCGTGCTGTTCTACGGCGTGCTCGGCGCGCTCGTGCTGCGCGGGGCGTTCATCGCCGGCGGCGCGGCGCTCATCGAGAGCTTCGAGTGGGTGCTCTACCTGTTCGCCGCGTTCCTGCTCGTCACCGGCTGGCGCATGCTCCGCCAGCGCAACGAGCACATCGACCCCTCGCGGTCGCGGACCCTGCAGCTGTTCCGCCGCTTCGTGCCGATGACCGACGCCTACCACGGCCAGCGGTTCTTCGTCCGGCGGGGCGGCGTCCTGCTGGCCACTCCCCTGCTCGCCGTGCTGGTGCTCGTCGAGGTCACCGACGTCGTCTTCGCCGTCGACTCGATCCCGGCGATCTTCGCGGTCACCGACGAGCCGTTCCTCGTCTTCACCGCCAACGCCTTCGCCATCCTGGGCCTGCGGGCGATGTACTTCCTGCTCGCCGACCTGATCCACCGCTTCGTCTACCTCAAGGTCGGCCTGGCGCTGGTGCTCATCTGGGTGGGCGTCAAGATGCTGCTCAAGATCGACCTCTACTACATCCCCACCACCGTCAGCCTCGCGGTGATCGCCACCATCCTCGGCGTCGCGGTGTGGGCCAGCCTGCGCGCCACCCGCGGCCAGGGCCGCCGCGCCGTCGAGGCGCCGGCCGCTCCCCCGTTCCGGCTCGCCACCGAGGAGGAGCTGGCCGAGGTCGAGCCGCTGTGGCGGCGGGGCAGCCGGCGCGACACCCCGGAGCCGACCCGCACCTCCTGACCGGGGGCCGGGCATAGGAAGCTCTCCCCACGTCCTCAGCCCCGAGACGTGGGGAGAGCTTCCTATGCCTGCGGGGGGTGCACGGGTGGGGTACCTCCTCGCCGCGCTCGGCGGCGCCCTCGGTGCGCTGGCCCGCTGGGGCGTCGCGGAGGCCCTCCCCGCCCGGGACGGCGGCTGGCCCTGGGCGACGCTGCTGGTCAACCTCACCGGCTGCCTGCTGATCGGCGTCCTCGTCGGCGCGCTGGCCCGCCGCTCCCCCGAGCCTGCGTGGGCCCGTCCGTTCCTCGCCGTCGGCCTGCTCGGCGGGTACACGACCTACTCCGCGTTCGCCGTCGAGGTCGTCGGTCTCGCCGACGCCGGCCACGTCCTCGTCGCCGTGGCCTACGTGCCGGCCTCGGTGCTCGGCGGGGTGCTGGCGGTGGCCGCCGGTGTGCTCGCGGTGCGGCGGAGCGGCCCGTGACGCCGCTGCTCGTCGCCGCCGGTGCGCTGGCCGGCGCTCCCCTGCGGCTGCTGGCGACCCGGCTCGCGGCCCGGTCCGGCCGCGACCCCGCGCTGGGCACGCTGGCGGTCAACGTCGCCGGTGCGGCCGTGCTGGGCGTGCTGCTCGGGCTCGGCGGCGTGCCGGCCTGGGTGCTCGCGCTGGTCGGCACCGGCTTCTGCGGCACCCTCACCACGTTCTCCACGCTCGGCGCCGACGTCGTCCGGCTGGTCGAGGAGCGTGCCCTCGGCCGCGCGCTCGGGTACCTGGCCGCCACCCTGGTGCTGGGCCTGGGCGCCGCCGCGGCCGGCTGGTTGCTGGCGGGCTGAGCGCCCGGGGGTGCCACGGCGACGGCCGGTCGTTAGGGTCGGGGCGTATGGCCGGGGCAGACGCGGGAGACGTGCAGGCGGACAGTCCGGTCGTCGTCGTGGCCAACCGGCTGCCGGTCGACCAGGTCACCGACCCCGACGGGACGACGCGCTGGCAGCGCAGCCCCGGCGGTCTGGTCACCGCCCTGGAGCCGTTCGTGGCCGGGCGCGGCGGCGCCTGGGTCGGCTGGTCCGGCTCGGCCGGCGAGGCGCCCGAGCCCTTCGAGTCCGGCGGCATCTCGCTGGTCCCGGTCGAGCTCTCCGAGGAGGAGGTCGACCGCTACTACGAGGGCATGTCCAACGCCTCGCTGTGGCCGCTGTACCACGACGTGGTCGAGAAGCCCGAGTACCACCGCACCTGGTGGGACACCTACGTGCGGGTCAACCGGCGGTTCGCCGACCGGGCCGCCGAGGTCGCCGCCGAGGGCGCGATCGTCTGGGTGCACGACTACCAGCTGCAGCTGGTCCCGGCGCTGCTGCGCCAGCGCCGCCCCGACCTCACGATCGGCTTCTTCCTGCACATCCCGTTCCCGCCCTACGAGCTGTTCACCCAGCTCCCGTGGCGCTCGGCGATCGTCGAGGGGCTGCTCGGCGCCGACCTGGTCGGGTTCCAGCTGCCCAGCGCGGCGGCCAACTTCGTCCAGCTGGCCCGCCGGCTGCACGAGCTGCCCACCCGCGGCGCGACGATCGAGTACGACGGCCGGGTGGTGACCGCCCGGGCCTTCCCGATCTCCATCGACGTCGCCGCCTTCGACCGGCTGGCGAACTCGCCCGATGTCCTGAAGCGGGCCGAGGAGATCCGCACCGAGCTCGGCGACCCGCAGAAGATGATCCTGGGCGTCGACCGGCTCGACTACACCAAGGGCATCAGCGTCCGGCTCAACGCCTTCCAGGAGCTGCTCGAGGACGGCGCCGTCGAGGCGCCCGGCACGGTCATGGTGCAGGTGGCCACGCCCAGCCGGGAGCGGGTCGAGCACTACGTGCACATGCGCGAGACGATCGAGCAGCAGGTCGGGCACATCAACGGGGTGTTCGGCACGATCGGCGGGCCAGCGGTGCACTACTTCAACCAGTCGATGCCGCGCGAGGAGCTCGCCGCCCTCTACCGCGCCGCCGACGTCATGCTCGTGACGCCCTACCGCGACGGCATGAACCTGGTCGCCAAGGAGTACGTCGCCGCCCGCAGCGACCTCGGCGGCACGCTGGTCCTGTCCGAGTTCGCCGGCGCCGCGGCCGAGCTCCGGCAGGCGTTCCTGGTCAACCCGCACGACATCGCCGGGGTGAAGAACCAGCTGCTGCGCGCGCTGCGCCTCGAGCCCGCCGAGGCCGCCCGCCGGATGCGGGCCATGCGGCGGCACCTGGCCAAGCACGACCTCGACCACTGGGCGTCGTCGTTCTTCGACGCGCTGCAGGCCCAGGCGTGAGCCCCGTCCCGGACGCGCTGGCGACGGCGATGGCCGGGGCGGCCGCCCGCCGCCCGCTGCTGGTCGCCACCGACTACGACGGCGTCCTGGCGCCGCTGGTCGACGACCCCTCGGCCGCGGTCCCCTCCCCCGGCGTCGCCGAGGCGCTGGCCCGGGTCGCCGCGGCCGACGGCGTCACCGTCGCGCTGGTCAGCGGGCGCGGCGTCGACGACCTGGTGCGGGTCAGCGGCCTCGCCGGCCCCTACCGGTTCGTCGGCAGCCACGGCGCCGAGTACGGCGGGCCGCTGACCGGTGAGCTCGCCGACCGCCGCGACGCCCTGGCCGAGCGGATGGCGCCGCTGGTGGCCGCCGTCCCGGGCGCGTGGCTGGAGGTCAAGCCGGCCAGCGTCGCCGTGCACGTGCGGCAGGTCGCCGACCGCGCCGCGGCCGCCGCGCTGCTGGCGGAGGCCGATGCGGCGGCGGATCCGTCACTGACGAAGAAGCCGGGCAAGGACGTGCTCGAGCTCGCGGTCACCGACGCCGACAAGGGCACCGCGGTGACCCGGCTGCGGACCGACCTCGGCGCCGCCGCCGTCGTCTACCTCGGCGACGACGTCACCGACGAGGACGTGTTCCGCCGGCTCGGGCCGGCCGATGTCGGCGTCAAGGTCGGCGAGGGCCCGACCCTCGCCGGTCACCGGGTGACCGACCCCGCCGCCGTGGTCGCCGTCCTCGGGCTGCTCGGCGACCTGCTCGGCTGACCGGCCGGGGCGCGTCGCCCCCCGGCCCCGGGTGACCGGCGGCCGGCCGGACGGCGACCGCTCCCCCGGCCGTCGACACGTCGACGGCTCCTCCCCCGCCACCTGCGCGGACACGCCCGCCGCCCACCGCGGCCGGCGGGTCGCCGGGGCGGCCGGGTCGACCTGACGACGGCGCTGCGGGCGGTCACCGCCTCCTGCACAACGATCCGCCCGCGGACCTCCCGCGCGTCCGGGCGCGGCGCCGCCGCGGCTCCACCATTCCTCCTGCACGCCCGCCACATCCGTCCCAGCGGGCACACGCACCCAGGAGGCCCCACCGTGAACGCCGCGTCCCGCCCGCACGCCGGCCCGTCCGGCTGGTTCGCCGATCGCTCCCTCACCGTCAAGTTCGGCACCCTCGTCGCCGTGGGCGCCCTGGCCGTGGGGGGCCTGCTGGGGACGACGATGATCGGCAACTCCGCCGTCCTCGACGCCGAGCACCGCCTCACCGACCTCAACCACGCCGAGGAGCTCGTCCTCCAGCTCGACACCCGCGCGAGCGAGCTCAAGGTCGACGGCTTCAAGGCCCTCGTGCGCGAGGACCCCGCCGCGCAGCTGCCCGAGCTGGCCGACGACGTGGCCACCCCCGAGGCGCTGCTCGACGAGCTCTCCGGCGTCGAGCTCACCGGCGACAGCGCCGCGGCGGTCGAGGAGCTGATGGGCACCTACGGCGAGTACACCGCCGCGATCACGGCCTTCGTCGAGAGCGCCGTCGCCGACCAGGCCGGGGCCCGGGCGCGGTGGGAAGACATCCAGGCCGCCAACGACCTCACCGACGCGGCCATCGGCACGGCCAAGGACACGCTCATCCGCGAGGTGGACACCGCCACGACCGAGCTCGAGGACGTCACCACGCGGTCCGAGACCGTCGCGATGGTGGTGGCGGGGCTCGGGCTGCTGCTCCTGGTCGGCCTGAGCTGGCTGACCGCCCGCTCGGTGGTGCACCCCGTCCGCGCCGTGCAGGCCTCCCTCGAGGCGCTGGCCCAGGGCGACCTCACCCGGGAGAGCGGGGTGCACTCCCGCGACGAGGTGGGCCGGATGGCCGACGCGCTGCACCGGGCCCAGACCGGCCTGCGCGAGGTCATGGGGGCCGTCGTCACCTCCGCGGACGCCGTCGCCGCGTCGTCGGAGGAACTCAGCGCGAGCTCGGCGCAGATCTCGGCGTCGGCCGAGGAGACCTCCGCGCAGTCCGGCGTGGTGGCCGGCGCGGCCGACGAGGTCTCCCGGAACGTGCAGACGGTCGCGGCGGGGGCCGAGCAGATGGGCGCCTCCATCCGGGAGATCGCCTCCAACGCCGCCGAGGCCTCCGCCGTCGCCGCCCGCGCGGTCGCCGCCGCCGAGACCACCACCGCCACCGTGGCGCGGCTGGGGGAGAGCTCCGCGGAGATCGGCAACGTCGTGAAGGTGATCACCTCGATCGCCGAGCAGACCAACCTGCTCGCGCTCAACGCGACCATCGAGGCGGCGCGCGCCGGCGAGGCGGGCAAGGGCTTCGCCGTCGTCGCGAACGAGGTCAAGGAGCTGGCCCAGGAGACCGCCAAGGCCACCGAGGACATCGCCCGCCGCGTGCAGGCCATCCAGGGCGACACCACCGCCGCGGTGACCGCCATCGGGGAGATCAGCTCGATCGTCGCGCAGATCTCCGACCGGCAGACCACCATCGCCAGCGCGGTGGAGGAGCAGACCGCCACGACCAGCGAGATGTCGCGGTCGGTGGCCGAGGCCGCCCAGGGCTCGGGTCAGATCGCCGACAACATCTCCGGCGTCTCCTCGGCGGCGGACTCCACGACGCAGGCGCTGACCCAGACCCGCATCGCCGTCGACGAGCTCGCCCGCATGGCCGCCGGCCTACGCGCCACGGTCGGCCGCTTCACCCACTGATCCCGGACCACCCTGCCCCCCACGCCTCGCAGGCGGAGGGGTCCTGCAGGGCGGCCGGTCCCGCACCTCACCACCGAAAGGCACGACCGTGTCCCTGTCCTGGCTCTCCGACCTGCGGGTCGGTCTCCGCCTCGCCCTCGCCTTCGGCGCGGTCGGCCTCCTCGTCGTGGTCTCCGCCGCGACCGGGCTGTCGGCCGTGGCCCAGCAGCGCGACCTCGCCGAGGAGCTGAGCCGTGCCGACGCCGTCCTCGCCGACGCCGAGACCGCCCGCTTCCAGATCGCCGACGTGACCGGCTGGCAGGGCCTGGTCGTCGCCGACGCCGTCACCTTCGGCCCGGAGGTCGCCCTGGCGCCGGACTCCTACAACCGGGCCGGCCTGCTGGAGAGCAAGGACGCCGTCTACGCCTGGCTGGACGAGGTCGACACCGCGGCGATGGACGCCGACGAGGCCGCGGCCTTCGCCGAGCTGCGGCCGGCCTGGGACAACTACTTCGCCTGGGACGACCGGGTGGTGGAGTGGCTGTCCACGGGCACGCCGGAGGACGCCCGGGCGGCACTGGAGAGCATCAACGGCGGCGAGGCCGGTGAGGGCTACGGCATGGTCCTCGACCTCGCCGACCGGATCCAGGCCTCGGCCACCGAGCGGGCCGACCGGCTGCGTGCCGAGCAGGCGGACGCGCAGCGGAGCGCGACGGTGCTGCTGAGCGCCGTCGGCGTGCTCGCCGTGGTCCTCGCCGGCCTGTGCGCGGTGCTGGTCGGGCACTCGGTGGTCCGCCCCTTGCGCCGGGTGCAGGCCCTGGCCGTCCGGCTGGCCGCGGGGGACCTGACGGAGGGCACCGGGATCCGGCAGCGCGACGAGGTCGGCCGGGTGGCCGAGGCGCTCGACGCGGCCCAGGACGGCCTGCGCACCGTGATGGCCTCGGTCGCGGCCTCGGCGGACGCGGTCGCAGCCAGTTCCGAGGAGCTGTCGGCGTCGGCGGCGCAGATCTCGGCGTCGGCGGAGGAGACCTCGGCACAGTCCGGCGTGGTGGCCGGTGCCGCCGAGGAGGTGTCGCGGTCGGTGCAGACCGTCGCCGCCGGGGCCGAGCAGATGGGCGCCAGCATCCGGGAGATCGCGACCAACGCCGCGGAGGCGTCGGCGGTGGCCGCGCGGGCGGTCACCGCGGCAGAGGCGACCACCGCGACGGTGGCGCGGCTGGGCGAGTCCTCGGCGGAGATCGGCAACGTCGTGAAGGTGATCACCTCGATCGCCGAGCAGACCAACCTGCTGGCCCTCAACGCGACCATCGAGGCCGCCCGCGCCGGCGAGGCGGGCAAGGGCTTCGCCGTCGTGGCCAACGAGGTCAAGGAGCTGGCCCAGGAGACCGCCAAGGCGACCGAGGACATCGCGCGGCGGGTGCAGGCCATCCAGGCCGACACGGGCGCCGCCGTGGGGGCGATCGGCGAGATCTCGCAGATCGTCGCGCAGATCTCCGACCGGCAGACCACGATCGCGAGCGCCGTGGAGGAGCAGACGGCGACCACGGCGGAGATGAGCCGCTCGGTGGCCGAGGCCGCCCAGGGCTCCGGTCAGATCGCCGACAACATCTCTGGCGTCTCCTCGGCGGCGGACTCCACGACGCAGGCGCTGACCCAGACCCGCATCGCCGTCGACGAACTGTCCCGCATGGCGGCCGACCTGCGCACCGGCATCGCCCGTTTCACCCACTGATCCGGAATGGCTCCGCCCGGCCGCTGTCCTGCGGTCGGGCGGAGCCATTCCCGAATGGCCGCACCTCCTCCTGGCGCGTGGAGGGAAACGGCCCAGAACGTCCCCCGAGCGGCGTGTGTGCCCATGTCGACAGAGCAATCGCGCCGACCGCCGCTGCTCGGCACCGTGTCGACACATGATGCGGAATGGCGCCCCGACCCGGTTCCGTCGACTAATTCCGGTCGTATCCGGATCGTTACCGACACGCCATTTCCGGACGGGCGCGGTCCCCATTCCCGTCCGTCACAGTCCGTGCCGACGGATCGCCCGGCCCGCGGCCGATCCCCGCCCGTCACCCCGCCCGCCCCACCCCGAGATCCAGGAGCACACCCCATGAGCACCTCCCGCGCCGGCCGCTCCGGTGGCTGGTTCGCCGACCGACCGGTCGCCGTCAAGATCGGCGCGGCCGTCGCCGTCCTCGCGGTCGTCGCCGTCGCCATGACCGTCCTCGCCGTGAGCCGGCTGGCCGCGGTCGAGGCGGCCGCCACCCGGATCAACGGCAACGTGGTCACGCTGGCCGACCTCGCGGACATCCAGCGGTCCTGGCAGGGCGACCGCTCGCGCTACAACACCTACCCGATCGCCGACGGGCAGACCCGGGCCGCGCTGCGGGCCGACCTGGCCGAGCGCCGGGAGACCATCGACGGGCAGCTCGACGCCTACGCCGAGGTGACGGTCAACCGGGCCGCCTTCGACGAGTTCCGCGCCGTCGTCGAGGACTACTACGCGGTCGCGGACGGGCAGCTGGTGCCGGCCGCCGACGCGGGCGACCTGGCCACCGCCGCCGCCGTGATCACCGGTCCGCTGCAGGACCGCTCCGACTCCCTCATGGACCAGTACGCCGCCATGCAGGACCGCCGGGTCGCCGCCGGCCAGGCCGACACCGACGACGCGGTGGCCACCGTCTCCTCGGCCACCACCACGCTGTGGCTGTCCCTGGTCGCCGGCATCGTCGTCGCCGGCGGGCTGACCGTCCTCGTCGTCCGGCGCCTGGTGGGCACCGTCCGCTCCGTGCAGCGCTCGGTCGAGGCGCTGGCGCAGGGCGACCTGACCGTCACGCCCGAGGTCCGTGGCCGCGACGAGCTGGGCCGGATGGCCGCCGCGCTGGGTGCCGCCCAGGAGAACCTGCGCTCGGTGCTGTCCTCGGTGGCGGCCTCCGCCGACGCCGTCGCCGCGTCGTCGGAGGAGCTCAGCGCGAGCTCGGCGCAGATCTCGGCGTCGGCCGAGGAGACCTCCGCGCAGTCGGGCGTCGTCTCGGGTGCCGCCGAGGAGGTGTCGCGGTCGGTGCAGACCGTCGCCGCCGGGGCCGAGCAGATGGGCGCCTCGATCCGCGAGATCGCCTCCAACGCCGCCGAGGCCTCCGCCGTCGCCGCCCGCGCGGTCACCGCCGCCGAGACCACCACCGCCACGGTGACCAAGCTCGGGGAGTCCTCGGCGGAGATCGGCAACGTGGTCAAGGTCATCACGAGCATCGCCGAGCAGACCAACCTGCTCGCGCTCAACGCGACCATCGAGGCCGCCCGCGCCGGCGAGGCCGGCAAGGGCTTCGCCGTCGTGGCCAACGAGGTCAAGGAGCTGGCCCAGGAGACCGCCAAGGCGACCGAGGACATCGCCCGCCGCGTCGAGGCCATCCAGAAGGACACCGGCGCCGCCGTCGGGGCGATCGGCGAGATCTCGCAGATCGTCGCCCAGATCTCCGACCGGCAGACCACCATCGCCTCGGCGGTGGAGGAGCAGACCGCCACCACCGCGGAGATGAGCCGCTCGGTGGCCGAGGCCGCCCAGGGCTCGGGTCAGATCGCCGACAACATCGCCGGGGTCTCCAGCGCCGCCGACTCCACCACCCAGGCGCTGACCCAGACCCGCACCGCGGTCGAGGAGCTGTCCCGGATGGCGGCCGACCTGCGCACCGGCGTCGCCCGCTTCACCTACTAGGAGGACCCCCTGCCCCCGCCGCTCGCAGGCTCGCGTCGGGCCCTGCAGGGGGCCGACCCCGCGGGGGGGGGGGGGGGGGGGGGGGGGGGGGGGGGGCGCCCCCCCCCCCCCCCCCACCCCCCCCACCCCCACCCCCCCCCCCCCCCCCCCCACCCCCCCACCCCCGACGACCCATCGGGGACCCCTCGGTCCCCTCGCACTGAGAGAGAAGGCAGCGGTGGACGGTCTGGACGACATCGTCGAGGAGTTCCTCGTCGAGAGCCACGAGAACCTCGACCAGCTCGACACGGACCTGGTCGCCCTCGAGCAGGAGCCCGACTCCCGGGAGCGGCTCTCGAGCATCTTCCGCACCATCCACACGATCAAGGGCACCAGCGGCTTCCTCGCCTTCGGCCGGCTCGAGGAGGTCACCCACGTCGGGGAGAACATGCTCTCCCGGCTCCGCGACGGCGTCCTCGCGCTGACCCCCGAGCGCACCAGCGTGCTACTGCGGATGGTCGACACGGTCCGCTCGCTGCTGGCCTCCATCGAGGCCACCGGCGGCGAGGGCGGGGTCGACGTCTCCGCCGTCGTCGCGGAGATCAGCGCGGCGATGGAGGACCGGCCGGCCCCGGCCGCCGCCCCCTCCCCCGCGCCCGCCGAGCCCGCCGAGCCCGCCGAGCCCGCCGCCGCGATCGTCCCCGAGCCCGTCGTCGTCGAGCCCGTCGTCGAGCCCGTCGCCGAGGTGGTGGCGGAGGAGCTGCCCGACGATGCGCACGAGGAGCACCCCGACGAGCACCCCGACGAGCACGCCGAGCCCGGCTCGCCGGCCGGTGCCGCGCGGCCCGAGGGCCCCGGCGGCCAGCAGGCCCGCCGCGGCGTGGCCGACAGCACGATCCGCGTCGACGTCGACCTGCTCGACTCGCTGATGCTGCTGGTCGGCGAGCTGGTGCTGACCCGCAACCAGATCGTCCAGTACGTGGGCCGCTCCACCGACACCGACCTGGTGCGCGCCTCGCAGCGGCTCAACCTCATCGCCAGCGAGCTGCAGGAGGGCGTCATGAAGACGCGCATGCAGCCGATCGACCACATCTGGTCCAAGCTGCCGCGCGTCGTCCGCGACCTCGGCATCCAGTGCGGCAAGTCCGTCCGGCTGGAGATGGAGGGCAAGGACACCGAGCTCGACAAGACGCTGCTCGAGGCGGTCAAGGACCCGCTGACCCACCTGGTCCGCAACTCCGTCGACCACGGCATCGAGTCCCCCGACCGCCGCCGCGCCGCCGGCAAGCCCGGCGAGGGCGTGCTCACGCTGCGCGCCCGGCACGAGAGCGGCCAGGTCGTGGTCGAGGTGGCCGACGACGGCGCCGGCATCGACCCGTCGCGGATCGGCGCCAAGGCCCTCGAGCGCGGCCTGGTCACCGGCGAGCAGCTGGCCCGCATGGGCCCGCAGGACGTGCTGCAGCTGATCTTCCTGCCCGGGTTCTCGACGGCCGCCGCGGTCACCAACGTCTCCGGCCGGGGCGTGGGCATGGACGTCGTCAAGACCAACATCGAGGCCATCGGCGGCACCATCGAGGTGGAGTCCGAGCCCGGGCGCGGCACCGTCTGCCGGCTGCGCATCCCGCTGACCCTCGCGATCGTCCCCGCGCTCACCGTCGAGTGCGCCGGCGACCGCTACGCCATCCCGCAGATCAGCCTGCAGGAGCTGGTCAGCCTCGACGCCGAGAAGGCCGCCAACGCCGTCGAGGAGGTCGGCGGCGCGCCGGTCTACCGGCTGCGCGGCGAGCTGCTCCCCCTCGTCCGGCTCACCGACGTCCTGGGCCTCGCCTCCGACCGGCACGACGGCCACGTCGTCATCGCGGTGCTGCGCTCGGAGGGCCGGCGCTTCGGCCTCGTCGTCGACCGGGTCATCAACACCGAGGAGATCGTCGTCAAGGCCGTCGGCGGCCAGCTCAAGGCGATCGGCCTGTACTCCGGCGCGACCGTCCTCGGTGACGGCGCCGTGGCGCTGATCCTCGACGTGCAGGCGCTGGCGCGCCGGGCGCTGCGCACCGAGACCACCGAGCGGCAGGAGGCCCGCGAGGCCGCGGAGCGCACCGCCGCCGCCGAGACCGAGCGGCAGCGGATGCTGCTGGCCGCCATCGGCGAGGGCCGGCGGGTGGCCATCCCGCTGGACACCGTCACCCGCCTGGAGCAGGTGCGGGCCGACGCCGTCGAGCGGGTGGGCAACCGCGAGGTCGTGCAGTACCGCGGCGCGATCCTCCCGATCGTCCGGCTCGACCGGCACCTGGGCGCCTACGGCTCCGGCGAGCGCGAGGTGCTCGAGGTGATCGTCTACAGCGACCACGGCCGCAGCGTGGCGATCGTCGTGGAGGAGATCCTCGACATCGTCGACGGCGGCGCCGCGGTGCGCAGCGACATCGACGACCTGGGCCTGCTCGGCTCCGCCGTCCTCGGCGATCGGGTGACCGAGCTGCTCGACGTCCGCGCCGCGATCCTCGCCGCCGACCCGGCCTTCTACGCCGGGCTGCCGGCCCCCGACCACTCCCCCGCGTCCGCTCGGCTGGAGGCCTGACGTGACGACCCCGACCGACACCCCCACCCGCGCCGCCAGCGGTCAGCTGGCCACCTTCCGGCTCGACGGCGACCTGTACGGCGTCGAGGTCGAGCACGTGCAGGAGGTGCTGCGCAGTCAGAAGCTGACCCGGGTGCCGCTCGCCCCGCCGGCCGTCGCCGGGCTGATCAACCTGCGCGGCCAGGTGGTGACCGCCATCGAGCTGCGGGAGCGGCTCGGGCGCCCGCCGCGGCCGGCCGGCACCGACGCCGTCGTCATCGTCGTGCGCCTGCACGGCGAGGCGGTGAGCCTGCTGGTCGACTCGATCGCCGACGTCGTCGACGTGGACGCGGCCGACTTCGAGGCCCCGCCGGACACCCTCGACGGCCAGGCCCGCGAGCTCATCCGCGGCGCCTACAAGCTCGACGGCTCGCTGCTGCTCGCCCTCGACGTCCAGAAGGCGGTCGGCGCCTAGCGTGTCACCGCGGGCGCAGGCGGGCGACGAGCAGGGCGGCGTCGTCCTCGGCCGGGCCGGCACGGAACCGCTCGGTGGCGGCCAGGACGAGGTCGGCGAGGTCGTCGGCGGTGCGTGAGCGGCCGGGCGGCCCGGCGAGGGCCGCGACGAGCCGCTCCTCCCCGAACAGGCCCTCGCGCCCCCGGGTCTCGGTGATGCCGTCGGTGTACATGACCAGGGCGTCGCCGGGCCCGAGGACGAGCTCCTGGGTCTCGACGGTCACCTCGGGGAGGATGCCGAGGAGCTGCCCGGCCGGGGCCAGCAGCGTGGCGCTGCCGTCGGCCCGCACCAGCACCGGGGGCTCGTGGCCGGCGCGGGCGAGCTGCACCGCGGCGGTGCCGTCGGGGCGCGGGGTGACCCGGGCGCAGGCCGCGGTGAGGAACCGGTTGGGGGAGGTCTGCGCGCGCAGGGCGTCGTTGAGCCGCACCAGCGCGGCCGCCGGGGGCAGGTCCCGCGCGACGGCCTCCAGCGTGTGCCGGGCCAGCCCGGTGGTGCTCGCGGCGTCGATGCCCCGTCCGCAGACGTCGCCGATCGCGAGCACGAACCCGCCGCCGTCGAGCGGGACGACGTCGTAGAAGTCGCCGCCGACCTCGACCGCCTCCTCCGCCGTGGCGTAGCGGGTGGCCAGCTCCACGCCGGGGACCTCGGGCAGCCGGGCGGGCAGCAGGCCGTCCTGCAGGCGGCGGGCGATCCGGGTCTGCCGGCCGTAGAGGTGGGCGTTGTCCAGCGCGACCGCGACGCGCGAGGCGAGGTCGCCGACGAGCTCCTGCTGGTCGGTGAGCGGCCAGCCGCCGGCGGAGGCGCCGACCAGCGACAGCACGCCGGTGCTCCGGCCGCGCACCACCAGCGGCGTGAGCAGACCCGGGCCGGGGCCGGGGCCGAGCAGCCGGGCGAACCGGGCCACCTCGGGCGGGCCGCCGTCCTCGGTCAGGTAGGGGAGCGCGTCCTCGACCACGAGGGGCCGCTGGGAGCGGAAGACCCGCGCGGCCGCGCTGCCTCCGTCGATGCGCAGCGGACGCGCCGCCAGCAGCTCCTGCGCCGCCGCGTGGATCCCCGGGTCGGCGTGCACCGAGCACCGGGGCACCAGGTGCCCCGGCCGGCCGGCGAGCAGGACCACCAGCCAGTCGGCGTGCTCCGGAACCAGCAGGGCGGCCAGCTCGTCCAGCACGGCCGACTCGTCGAGGGAGCGGCTGAGCACCTCACCGGCCCGGGCCAGCAGGTCCAGCCGCTGCTGCGCCCGCTCGGCGCCGAGCCGGGCGTCCTGCTCGGCCCGGTAGAGGCGGGCGCGGTCCATCGCGGTGGCGCACTGGTCGGCCAGCGCGGTGAGCAGCTCCACGTCCTCGTCGGCGAAGGTGCGCGGACCGTCCCAGCCGAACGCCACGATCCCGGCCGGCCGGCCGTGGCTGCACAGCGCCAGGTTGGCCCAGGCCTGCTGCCGCACGCCCGAGCCCGCCATGTCGGGGTACCGCTGGTCGCGCTCGGTGGTGCTGCCCACCAGCACCGGGCCGTCCCCCTCGAGGACGTCGCGCACCAGTGGCGGGAGGGGAGCCGGGATCACCTGGCCCGGTCGGGCCACCTCGGGCGGCAGGCCGGTCACCGCGAGGACCGACAGCCCGGTGCCCGGCTCGTACTCGTTGAGGGTGGCGGCGGTGGCGCCCAGGATCCCCGGGGCGAGCTCCACCATCGTGGCGGCCACGTCGCGCACCGTGGTCGCCCGCGCCAGGGCCGACGTCAGCCGGTGCAGCCGCTCCTGCTGCTGCAGCGCGTGCCGCACCCGCGCCGCCGCCGTCCGCTCGGCCTCCAGCAGCCGGCGACGTTCCTGCTGCTCCTCGTGGCGGGCGGTCTCGTCGGTGACGACCACGCCCAGGCCCTCCGGCGGCCCCGCCCCCGGCGTCGCCCGCACCGGGTAGTAGCTGACCCGCCAGTGGCGGCGGCGGCCGGGCTCGCCCGGGGTGGGCCCGCTCTCCAGCTCCAGGCCGGTGATCGGCTCACCGGTGGCCAGTACCCGGCGCAGCAGGGGCTCGGCCTCCGGGGCCACGTCGGGGAGCACCTCGGCCACCGACCGGCCCAGGTGGTCGGCCACCGGGACGCCGTTGACCGCCGCCAGCGTCTGGTTGATCCGCACGTAGCGCAGCTCGGTGTCGAGCACCGCGAAGCCGACCGGCGCACCGGCGAGCAGCATCCCCACGGCGGCCTCGACCAGCGCCGCGCCTCCGGGTGCCGCCGACCCGGCCTGGCCACGGGGTCGCCGCGCTCCTGGGGTGGGGACCTCGGCCTGCATGGCGGCGTCAGTATGGAGGCGGCGCCTCTCCCCTGGTAGGGCCCCCGGTGTCCCGGGACCGCGGCCGACGGCGCCGTCGGCCGGGTGTCCCCGACGGACAGTCACCCGCCGTGATCGTTCCCTCGCCCGGCGGCGCTCGACACGCGGTGGTCGCCCCTGACGCCTCCGGCGATCGGGTGACGGCCGCGTGGCGTCACGGGGTGATCACCCCCAGCATGGACGGGCCGCCTGCTCCAGGGCGGTGCCGTCGGAGGGGGAGACGTGCCGTACACGCTGGTCAGTGCCGCGACGCTGGGGTTCGACCTGGTGCGCCTGCCCGGGGGCCGCGCCGCCGCCGACGTGCTCCTCACCGGCCTGACCGCCGGACCGGCCGAGCTGTCCGCCCTGGCCGCCGCCAGCCGCACCCGCGGCGCAGACCGCGAGCAGCGTGCGGTGCTGGCCGTGCGCGCCCGGCGGGCCCGCGAGCTGGCCGCCGCCGTCCCGCAGCTGCGCTCGGTGACCCCTGGCGAGGGCGAGCGCACCGCCGTCCTCGTCGCCCAGCTCGAGCGCGGCACGATCGGCACCGCCGCCGCCGTGGAGCGGGTGCTGCGCGAGGACGTCCTCGGGTCCGAGCACGCCGCCGTCCTCCAGGCCGACGACGACGTCCGGGAGCAGGCCGCCGAGGTCCTGGCCGACGCCGTGGTGGGGGAGTGGGCCGCCGGCGTCCTGCCGCCGCTGGTCCGCCGCGAGCTCGTGCAGCCCTTCGCCACCGCCGTCCCGGACGCCCCCACCCGCGGCGCCGGCGCCGACCTCGGTCCCGCCACGCCCGAGCTCGCCTCCCTGCTGGCGACCGTCTCCGGTCTCGACGCCCGCGGCCGCGACCGCTGGCGCACCGCCGTCGACGAGGGCCGCGCCGAGCAGCGCCCGTGGGCCACCGCCATGCACGAGGCCTCCTGGGCCGCGCACGTCTCCGGCCGCACCCGCACGCTGGCCACCGCCCAGCTGCTCGCCGTCCGCGCGTTCGCCGCCGGCGGCTTCGACGCCCGCGACGGCGCCTCGGGCTCGTGGAACGCCCTCGCCGGCGTCGTCCAGGGGCTGGCCATGGGCGACCTGCTCGACGGTGGCGCGCTCGGCGTCCTCCTCGCTCCCTGGCGCCGCGTGACGGGCCGCTGAGACCCCGCTCCTGCCCGTCGACCGTCGGGTTGGTGGCGCCGACACGCGAGGACACGCCGCGACGAGCGACGACGAGCCGCATCTCGAGCCACCGCCCACATCCCGAACCGCAGGTGAGCGCGCGGCCGGCCCCGGCAGGTCACCGTGCGGCGGGTCGACATGTGCCCGCGCCCGCGGCGGTCACCGGCCGGTGCCGTAACGGTTGGGCGCTCCGCGTCAACCCGGCGGCTGGGGCGGCCGAGAACTCCTGTGACAGGCGATGCGGGTGGGGCTGCCCGGGGCCGATCCCACCGGCCCGCCCCGCTGCCGAGACCCCCGACGCACGGCCGACCGGCCGGGCGCCGCCGGAGCAGGAGGACGTGTGGACCCGATCCGGGTGCTGGTGGTCGACGACTCGGTCGTCGTCCGCAAGATCGTGACCGACGTGCTGTCCTCCGATCCCGCGATCGAGGTCGTCGGGACGGCGGTCAACGGCAGGCTCGCCCTGGGCAAGGTCGACCAGCTGCGGCCCGACCTCGTCACGATGGACATCGAGATGCCGGAGATGAACGGCATCGAGGCGGTCCGGGCCCTGCGCGCCCAGCGCAACCGCGTGCCGATCGTCATGTTCAGCACGCTCACCGAGCGCGGCGCCGCGGCCACCCTCGACGCGCTGTCGGCCGGGGCCAACGACTACGTCACCAAGCCGGCCAACGTCGGCAGCGTCGCGGCGTCGATGGAGAGCGTGCGCGAGCAGCTCATCCCGCGGATCAAGGCCCTCACCGGGCGCCCGGCCGGTCCCGCCACCGCCCGTCCCGCCGCCGCGCCGCCCGCCCCGCGCACGGCGGCGCCCCGCACGGTTCCCCACAAGGCCCCGGCCGTGCTCGTGATCGGCTCCTCCACCGGCGGGCCCGAGGCCCTGGCCAGGGTGCTGCCGGTGCTGCCGGCGAGCCTGCCGGTGCCGGTCCTGCTCGTGCAGCACATGCCGCCGGTCTTCACCCGGCAGTTCGCCCAGCGCCTGGACCGGCTCTCGGCCCTGCGCGTCGTCGAGGCCGTCGACGGCTCGCCGCTGCTCCCGGGCACCGTGCACCTGGCCCCCGGCGACCACCACCTCACCGTGCGCGGCAGCGGCCGCGGCGCGACGACGACCCTGACGCAGGGCCCGCCGGAGAACTTCTGCCGTCCCGCCGTCGACCCGCTGTTCCGCTCCGCGGTGACCGCCTACGACGGCGCCGTCCTGTCCGTGGTGCTCACCGGCATGGGCGCCGACGGTCGCGCCGGCGCGGCGGCCGTCCGCGACGCCGGCGGCACCGTCGTCGTCCAGGACCAGGCCACCTCGGTCGTCTGGGGCATGCCCGGCGCCGTCGCCGCCGCCGGCCTGGCCGACGAGGTCCTGTCCCTCGACCGCATCGCCGAGGCCATCACCCGCCACCTGTCCCGCGCCGTCCCGCCGCGTCCGGCACCTCCGACCCTCGCGACGGGAGCCCTGCGATGACCCTCACCGCCACCCGCTTCGACTGGGTCCGCCAGCTGGTGCACCGGGAGAGCGCGATCGTGCTCGCCCCGGGCAAGGAGTACCTGGTCGAGGCCCGGCTCCTGCCGCTGGCCCGCAAGATGGGGCTGGCCGACGTCGACCAGCTGGTCGACACCGTCCGCAGCCGCCCGCGGCCGGACGACACCCGCCTGATCGTCGAGGCGCTCACCACCAACGAGACCTCGTGGTTCCGCGACGGCGACCCGTTCACCGCGCTGACCTCCACCGTGCTGCCGGCCCTGCAGGCCGCCCGCGGCCCGGCGGAGCGGCTGCAGATCTGGTCGGCGGCCTGCTCCAGCGGCCAGGAGCCCTACACGATCGCCATGCTGCTCGACGACGCGCTGCCCGACGCCGTGACGCGGGTGTCGATCACCGCCACCGACATCTCCCGCGAGATGGTCGAGCGCACCCGCACCGGCCGGTTCAGCCAGCTCGAGGTCAACCGCGGCCTGCCCGCCCCGATGCTGGTCCGCCACCTCCGGCGGGCGGGCAGCGAGTGGGAGGTCGCGCCGGACCTGCGCCGCATGGTCACCGCCCGCGAGTGCAACCTGGCCGCGCCGCTGCCGCGGATGGGCCCGTTCGACGTCGTGTACCTGCGCAACGTCCTCATCTACTTCGACCTGCCCACCAAGCAGGCGATCCTCCGCCGGGTGCGCGAGCTCATGCGCCCGGACGGCTGGCTGCTCCTCGGTGCCGCCGAGACCACCCTCGGCGTCGACGACTCCTGGAGCCGCGTCGTCCTCGGCCGGACCTCCGCCTACCGCCCGCTGAAGGGGGCATGACCGTGCGCGCTCTGGTGATCGACGACTCCCGCGCCATGCGGCGCATCGTGACCGGCATCCTCGAGGGGTTCGGCTACGAGACCCGCCAGGCCGAGCACGGGCAGCAGGCGCTCGACGTCCTGCACGAGGGCTGGGCGCCCGACCTGTGCACCGTCGACTGGAACATGCCGCTGATGGACGGCCTGCAGTTCGTCAACGCCGTCCGCGCCAACCCGGCCTGGCGCGCGGTGACCCTGATGATGGTCACCTCCGAGAGCGAGCACGGCCAGATCGTGCGCGCGCTGGCCGCCGGCGCCCACGAGTACGTCATCAAGCCGTTCACCGCCGATGCCATCCGCGACAAGCTCGCGTTGCTCGGCCTGCTCCCGCAGGAGGTCTCGCTGTGAACCGACCGGGCGACACCGGGCTGCGCCGCCGCGCCACCGACCGGCCGCCGGCCGTCGGCGACCTGCTCGACGAGGCGACGCTCCAGCAGATCACCGAGCAGGCGTGGCTGGCCCTCGTCGGCGAGGACGAGGTGCTCGTCCCGCTGCCGGCGCCGCTGCCGGCCGCGACGCGCAGCTCCTGGGTCGAGATCGTCGGCCCGTGGACCGGCGCCGTCGTGCTGACCTGCGGCCACGACACCGCCGCCGAGCTCACCGCCGCCCTGCTCGGCGCGCACGCCCCGCCGGTGCTCGAGGACGAGGACGTCGACGACGCCCTCGGCGAGCTCGCGAACGTGGTGGGCGGCAACGTCAAGGCCGTCCTCCCCGGACCGTCCGTCCTCGGCCTGCCCGAGGTCGGCGCCACCCCACCCGCCGGCTGCGAAGCCGACACCCGCCGCGTCGCCGTCCTGTGGCGCGGTCAGCCGCTGACCGTCTCCGTGCAGTCCCCGCTGCACACCGAGCGAGAGAACGAGGTGCCCCTGTGAAGATCCTGGTCGCCGACGACAGCCGCGTGATGCGGCAGATCGTCATCCGCACCCTGCGTCAGGCCGGCTACGACGACCACGAGGTGGTCGAGGCCGAGGACGGCCGCGACGCCTACGACAAGGTCCGCTCGGAGAACCCCGACCTGGTCCTGTCGGACTGGAACATGCCGAACATGACCGGCCTGGAGTGCCTGCAGGCGCTGCGTTCCTCCGGCTCGGCGGTGCCCTTCGGGTTCGTCACCTCCGAGGGGTCGGCGGAGATGCGGGAGAAGGCCGCCGACGCGGGCGCCCTGTTCCTCATCGCCAAGCCCTTCACCGAGGAGTCCTTCCGCGAGAACCTCGACGGGGTGCTGGCGTGACCGCCGCCCTGACCGTCTCGCTGCCCGACGCCAAGGCCGTCAAGGACATCCTGTCGGGCCTGGTCGGCAAGCCGGTGGGCGTGACGCCGGGCGACCCGGTCACGCCCACCGCGACCGACCCGGTCTCGGTGGCGGTCTACGTCAGCCCGACGATGGCCGTCAACGCCCTGTGCGTCATGGACCTGCCGCTGTCGGCCTGGACCGGCGGTGCGCTGGCCCTGCTGCCGCCCGGCGGCGTCCAGGACGCCGTCGAGGAGGACGGCGAGCTCACCTCGATGCTCGCCGAGGCGCTGCACGAGGTCGTCAACGTCGTCTCGGCGCTGTTCAACGTGCCCGGCGCCCCGCACTCGAAGCTCTACCGGCTGTACGTGCCGGGGGAGGACCTGCCCGGCGACGTCGCCGGGATGCTGGCCGCCTTCAACCGCCTCGACCTCGCCGTCGAGGTGCCGGGCTACGGGAAGGGCCGGCTCTCGCTGGTCGTCCCCTCGTGAGGACTGCCCCGGGGCGGCGCGACGATCGACACGCCGCCCCGGGCGCACTCAGGCGGAGTTGACCGCGCACTCCTCGACCGTCGTCGGCAGGCACGCCCAGACGTGCTTGGAACCGTCGTCGACGTACCAGCCGTGCGCCACGGACAGGCGGGCCACCAGGTAGAGGCCCAGGCCGCCCTGGGAGGGGTCCCGGCCGACCGCGGGCGAGGGCATCGTGTCCGCGTCCCGGTCGCTCACGTCGAGCAGCCAGCCACCGGTGCCCGCGACCACCGTCGCGACCACCGGCGACCGGCCGTGCCGCAGCGCGTTGGAGGCCAGCTCGTCGAAGGCCAGCACCAGCCGGTCCGACGCCGGGTCGTCGGGGTCGCGGGGGAAGCCGAGGGAGCCGAGGTGCTCGCGGAGTCCCGCGCGCGCCGCCGGGAGCTCGGCGATGTCACCGAGGTCGAAGCGCCACAGCTCGCCGCGCCCGTCGGGCAGGGGCCGCAACGGCCACGTCAGTCGGCCCATGTCCTCTCTCCGTCGTGGTCCCGTTCTCGGACGGTCCCGGGGTGCCCAGCCCACCGGCGGGTCAATCGTGTCCGGCCCCGCCGGGTGAGGCGGATCTCGCGCCCGGTGACGGCCGCGGTCAGGGCCGGGGAGGGGCGACGGTCAGCGCGACCAGGGCGACGTCGTCCTGCGGGGTGCCCTGCAGCAGCCGCGCCAGCAGCTCGTCGCACAGCATCGCCAGCGGCCGTCCGGCCAGCTCCGCGAGCGCCCGGTGCAGCCGCGCGGTGCCCTCGTCGAGGGTGCTCGCGCGCCGCTCCACCAGACCGTCGGTGTGCAGCAGCACCGTCGACCCCGGGGCCAGCGGGACCACCGCCTCGCGGCGTTCCGCGGTCGCGTCGACCCCGAGCAGCAGGTCGGCCTCGTCGTGGGCCAGCGCCTCGACGCCGCCGTCGGGGCGCAGCAGCACCGGCGGCGGGTGACCGGCGTTGGCCCACCGCAGCCGGGTGCCGCCGGCCTCCAGCCGCGCGACGGCGGCCGTGGCCAGCGTCCCGGCGTGCATGGTGGACATCGCCTCGTCCAGGCCGCGCAGCACCTCGGCCGGCCCGCCCCGGCTGGAGTGCGCGATGCCGCGGACCAGGCCGCGCAGCTGTCCCATCGCGGCCGCGGCCGCGGTGTCGTGCCCGACCACGTCGCCGATGACCACCACCGCGTCGCCGTCGGGGTGCCGGAAGGCGTCGTACCAGTCCCCGCCCACCCGGGCCGCCTCGGCGGCCGGCACGTAGCGCACCTCCACCTCGACGCCGGGGAAGGCAGGGGGCGCGGTGAGCAGGCTGCGCTGCAGCGCCTCGGCGAGCTGGATCTGGCGGCTCTGCCGGCCGACCCGGTCGATGGCGCGGCCGGCCTGCACCGCGACGGCCCGGGCGGTGGCGAGGTCCTCGGGGGAGACCTCCCGGCCGGGGTCGAGGTAGAGCGACAGGACGCCGACGGTCCGCGACTCGGCCGGCAGCGGCAGCACCAGCACCGACTGCGCGCGCAGGTCCCGCAGCATCTCCCGCGTCCGGTCGTCGGACATGAGCGCCAGGACGTCGGTCACCGGGGCCGCCACCGGCGCGCCCGTCCGCAGCGCCCGCCCGACCGGTGAGGACGGCGGGAGGGTGTCCAGCCGCACCATCGCGTAGCGGGCGAGCAGGTCGCGGCGCTGCGGGTCGGCGTGCCACGAGCCGACGTCGCGGGTGCGGCCCTCGCGGTCGACCACGGTGACGACGCAGCCGTCGGTGAGCACCGGCACGACGAGCCGGGCCAGCCGGCCGAGCGCGGACACGCCGTCGAGCGCCCCGGACAGCTCCGCGGCGACCCGCACGAGCAACGTCGCGCGCGCCGCGGCCCGGTCGGCGCGCTCCTGCACCGTCCGGCGGCGGGAGACGTCGGAGACGGTGAGCGCCAGCCCCTCGGCCGCCCGCGCGGCGCGGACCTCGTACCACCCGCCGCCGGCCAGCACGGTCACGGGCTCGCCGGAGTCGGCGGCCTCGGCACCCGCGGAGGCCAGCGCCGGACCCGCCGTGCCGGGCACCTCGGCCAGGACCTCGCCGAGCAGGTCGGACTGCAGGTGCCCGAGCAGCCGCTCGGCGGCGGCGTTGAGCCAGGTCAGCCGGCCCCCGGGGTCCAGCGCGAGGACGGCGGCCGGCAGCCGGTCGACCAGCGCGGCCAGCGCCGCCGGGTCACCGAGCGGGGGAGTGCGGCGCGGGAGCGGCACGGTGGGCTGGGGACCGGGTGGCAGGCCGCGTACCGGCCCCGGCCCGGTGAGCGGATCGGCCATCGTCCTCGGTCCTCCCGGCACCGTCGGGGCGAGGCTGGCTCCCGCGGACACCACCGTGATCGTGACGCCTGCGGGCCCGGCTGCCAACCGCCCGGCGCGCCGTGCCCTCACCTGAACGGGGCGGTCCGGTACCGGAGGTGCGGCCCACCGGGACGGATGCGGCAGCATGTGTCCCCGTGACCCCGGACGGCCTGGCCCCGCCGCCGAGCGACCTGCTGGTGCAGGCCGTCGAGGGCATGCAGCGGCCGCTGTTCGTGCTCGACGAGGGGTGGCGCTTCGCCTACGTCAACCCCGCGGGCGCGGCGGTCCTCCGCCGGACCGTCGCCGGCCTGACCGGGAGGGGCATCTGGGAGGAGTTCCCCGAGGCCGTCGGCGGCCCGTTCGAGGAGCTGTACCGCCGCGTGCGGGGCACCGGCGGGGCGGGGTCCACCGAGGCCTTCTTCGCGCCGCTGGACGCGTGGTTCCGCGCCGAGGCCTTCCTCACCGGGGCCGGGCTGGTGGTCACCTACGACGACGTCACGGTGCACCGGCGGGCCGACGAGGAGCGCGCGGCGGCGATCGCGGCCCGGGAGCAGGCCGCCGCCTCCGCCGCCGCGGCCGCCGAGCGGGCCGAGACCGCCGCCCGGCACCTGGTCCTCCTGGGCGACATCAGCCAGGCCATGACCGCCACCACCGACGTCGACGAGGCGGTGGCCCGGCTCGCCGCGCTCGTCGTCCCGCTGCTGGCCGACTGGTGCCTGGTCAGCGTCGTCGACCCCGACGGCACCCGCCGCGACGTCGGCCGCGCGCACAGCGACCCCGCGATGGTCCCGGCGATGCACCGGTACGCCGACCTGCGGGTGCGCAGCAACCGGCCCACCGCGCCGGTCCCGACCGCGCTGGCCCAGGGCCGGCCGGTGGTGCTGACCCGGGTCACCGACGACGACGTGCGGGCGATGGTGGCCGACGAGGAGAGCCGCGCCGCCCTCTCGCCGCTGCGGGTCGCCGCCGTCGCCACCTTCCCGCTGGTCGCCCGCGGCGAGACGTTCGGCGCGTTCACGCTGGTCAACGGCCCCGAACGCGGGCCGCACACCGACGCCGAGCTGCGCACCGCCGAGATCGCCTCCCGCCGCGCGGCGCTGGCCCTCGACAACGCCCGCCTGGCCAGCGCCGCCCAGCAGGTGGCCGAGCGGATGCAGCACAGCCTGCTCTCACCGCCGGTGCAGCCCGACCACCTCGAGCTCGCCGTCCGCTACCGGCCGGCCACCCGCGGGGTGTCCATCGGCGGCGACTGGTACGACGCGTTCCTCCAGCCCGACGGCGACACGGTGCTCGTCATCGGGGACGTCATGGGCCACGACATCGAGGCCGCCGCGGCCATGGGCCAGGTCAAGACGCTGGTCCGCGGCATCGCCTTCGACCGGCTGGAGGAGCCGGCCGGGGTGCTGCGCCGGGTCGACCACGCCCTCGTCGGTCTCGCCGTCCCGGCGATGGCCACCGCGCTGGTCTGCCGGGTCGAGCAGGACGAGGTCGAGCGGGTGACGGGGGAGCGCCGGCTGCGGTGGTCCTCGGCCGGGCACCCCGACCCGATGCTGCTGCTGCCCGACGGCACGGTGCGCGACCTCAGTGCCCCGGTGGGCCCGCCGCTGGGCATCGGCTGGCGGGGTCCACGGGCCGACGGCGAGGCCGTCGTCCCCGAGGGCGCCACGCTGCTGCTGTTCACCGACGGGCTGTTCGAGCGCCGCGGGACCCCGCTCGACGAGGGCCGCGACGCCGTGCGCACGCTGCTGGCCGCCTCCGCCGGCAAGGCGCTGTCCGCACTCTGCGACGACCTGCTGTCGAGCATGCTCGGCGAGGGCGTCGAGGACGACGTCGCGGTGCTCGCCGTGCGGGCCCACCCGGTGCGGGGCGAGCGGCCGGCCGAGGCCGGTCCCGAGGTGCTGCCCCCGGTGGTCGGCCGTCCGGCCCGAGGTCGCCCGGCTCGCTAGGTGCGGGCGGCCGCGGTGCGGGCCGCCTCGGCGACGGCGGCCACGCCCTGCTCGGACCACAGGATCGAGTAGTGGTCGGTGTCGGGCACCTCGCGGGCGGTGATGCCCGAGGGCTCCAGGCCCAGGCCGGCCAGCCGGACCTCGTCGTAGAGCCCCGGCCGCTGGCCGAGCAGCCCGCGGGTGGCCCACAGCAGCGTCGCCGGCACCGGCAGCGAGGCACTGGCCTCCAGCACCCGCTCGTTGAGCAGCACGTCGCCGCCGTCGACCCGCACGGCCTCGGGCACGCACGCGCTGCGCAGCGGCACCGCGCCGGGCACGAGGTCGCGGGCGAGGTAGGCGGCCACCGCGGGGACGTCGACCCACGGGCCGACGGCGGGGTGCTGCGCCCAGAACGCCCGGACCGCGGCCAGGTCGGGGAACGACGTGCCCAGCCGGTCGAGGGAGGGGCCGAGGAGGGCGGCGAGCTTGGCCTCGACGTCGGCCCCCGGCGGCTCGGGCAGGGCCAGGCCGCCGTCGACGAGCACCAGCCCGTGCACCCGGTCGCGGGCCGTCCCGGCGGCGGCCAGCGCCGCGACGAAGGCGCCCATCGAGTGGCCGACCAGCACGGTGGCGTCGGCGCCGGCCTCGGCGTCGGCGCCGAACCGGTCCAGCAGGGTGGCGACGTCGTCGGCGTGCCGATCGAGGCCGTAGGGGCCGGGCAGGTCCGCCGAGGCGGCGCGGCCGCGCAGGTCGGGTGCCAGCACCTCGAACTCCCCGGCCAGCGCCGCGGCGACCGGCGCCCAGGCCATCGCGTTGGCGGTGATGCCGTGGACGAGCACGGCGATGGGGGAGCCGGGCGCGTCGGCGGCCCAGTGCAGGGCCGCGAGCTCCCCGCCGTCGACGGGGACGCTGATCTGCACGGGCTCGGTCATGCCGCCACCCTGCCCGCTCACGCGCTCAGCCGCTCGATCGCGAACGCCACGAGGAACCCGACGCTGGTGACGACGCCGGTCCAGGTGCCGGTCCGCTCGAACGCCTCGGGGATCATCGTGTCGGCGACCATCGTGAGGATCGCGCCCGCGGCGACGGCGGTGATGACCGCGACCACCTCGGGTGACGCGTCGCCGAGGGCCAGGTAGCCGACCAGGGCCGCGACGCCGCTGGCGACCGCGATGCCGCCCCACACCCCGAAGACGTAGCCCGCCCGGCGCCCGCTGGCCTTCATGCCCGCAGCGCTGGACAGCCCCTCGGGCACGTTCGAGATGAACACCGCGGCCAGCACCGACGGGCTCACCGAGCCGCCGCCGAGCAGGCCCAGGCCCAGGACCACCGACTCCGGGACGCCGTCGAGCAGCGCCCCGACGGCGATCGCCGCGCCGCTGCCGGCCTGTTCCTCCTCCGAGGGCTGCTGCTGGGACCCCTCGCCGCCGGACCGCTTGCGGTGCCGCGCCCCGCGGCGGGCCAGCAGGGCGTTGGCGCCCACGTAGGCGAACGCGCCGCCGAGGAACCCGAGCGCGGTCGGGCCCAGCCCGCCGGTGTCGGCGGCCTCGGCCACGAGGTCGAAGGCGACGGCGGAGACCAGCACGCCCGAGCCGAACGCCATGACCGACGCGATGACCGTCCGGGGCACCCGCACGAACCAGGCGACCGCGGCGCCCAGGACGAGGGCGGCGCCGCCCAGCAGACCCCACAGACCCGCCTCGACAGCTCCCGGCACGGGGCGGTCCCTGCCCGCTCCCCGCCCCGCCAACCGTCGACGGAGGCCGGTCGTCACCGGCACAGTCGGCGTGCCCGTGACCGTTCCCGCCGCCGAGGAGGCCACCGTGCCCGTCACCCACACCGCGCTGACCGTCCCGGCCTGACGTGCGCGCTCTCGTCTCCACCGGGCCCGGCCGCCTCGGCTGGGAGGAGGTCCCCGACCCGGAGGTCGCGCCGCACGGCGCCCTCGTCCGGCCGCTGGCGGTCGCCCGCTGCGACCTCGACGCCCCCATGGCCGCGCTCGGCCTCTTCCCCGGCCCCGTCCCGGTGGGCCACGAGCTGGTCGCCGATGTCGTCGAGGTGGGCGCCGACGTCGCGCTGCGCCCCGGTGCCCGGGTCAGCGTCCCGTTCCAGGTCTCGTGCGGCGGCTGCGGGCCGTGCCGGGCGGGGCGCACCGTGGCCTGCACCACCTACCGGGCCCCGGCGGGTGCCGCGTACGGGTTCGGCGTCCGGGGCGGGGGTCACGGCGGCGCGGTGGCCGAACTGCTCGCCGTCCCGCACGCCGACCACGCGCTCGTGGCCGCGCCGCCGGCCCTGTCCGACGTGGCGCTGGCGACCCTGCCGGACAACGCCGTCGACGCCTGGCGCGCGGTCGGGCCACAGCTGCGCGAGCGCCCGGGCGCCGAGGTGCTCGTCCTGGCCGGCGCGATCCCCTCCATCGGGCTCTACGCCGTCGCGCTGGCCCGTGCCCTCGGTGCCGGGGGCGTGCGCTACGTCGACGACGACGAGCAGCGGTGCGCGGCCGCGACGTCGCTGGGTGCCGAGGTGACCCGGCGCGAGGGCGGCTGGCCGCGCCGGTACGACCGGGCCGACGTCGTCGTCGACGGGTCCGCCGACCCCGCCGGGCTGGCCTGCGCGGTGCGCTCGACGGAGGACCAGGGGCTGCTCACCGTGGTCGGCATCCTCTTCGGCGAGGCCGCCCTGCCGCTGCTGGAGATGTACACCCGCGGGATCACCGTGCACCTGTCCCGCGCGGACTCCCGCCGGCACCTGCCCGAGGTGCTCGGGCTCGCCGCGTCGGGCGCCTTCGACCCGCTCGCCGTCCCCACCACCACGGTGCCCTTCGACGCCGCCGCCGAGGTCTGGCTGCAGCCCGCGACCAAGCTCGTCCTCGCGCGCTGACGCCCGCCCGCGGCGCGGTGTGTGCACGGATCGTCGTCCCCGGGCCACCGCGGCCGCGTCGTGTGCACGGGACGCGGTCACGAGCCGGTCCCTGTCCCGCCGGACACCGGCTCACGGCCGGACCGGTTCCCCCGCCGGCGGCCACGGCCCTACCGTGGTCCCGCACGGGGGCCGACCTCCGGAGGAGCCGTGCCCGGGACGACGCAGACGCTCCGCCACCGCACCGTCCTCCTCCCCGGGGCACTGCGGCTGGACGCCGTGGAGCAGGGGGACCCGGCCGGTCCGGCGGTCGTCCTGGTCCACGGCTGGCCGGACTCGTGGTTCTCCTGGAGCCGCGTGCTCCCGCACCTGGACCCGCGGCTGCGCGCCGTCGCCTACAGCCAGCGCGGGTTCGGGGACTCCGACCACCCGGCGACCGGCTACGACCTCGACCGGTTCGCCGACGACGTGGTGGCCCTCTGCGACGTGCTCGGCGTGCGCCGGGCCCACCTCGTGGGCCACTCCTTCGGCACCTTCGTGGTCCGCCGCGTGGCCCAGGAGCACCCCGACCGCGTCGACCGGATGGTGCTCGTCGGCTCGGCCGACCGCATGGGCGACCGGCTCGTCCGGGAGGTGCGGTCGGCGATCGCCGACCTCCGCGACCCGGTCCCGGTGGAGTTCGCCCGGGAGTTCCAGTCCGGCACGGTCCACCGCCCCCTCCCGCCGGACTTCTTCGACGCGATCGTCGCCGAGAGCCGCAAGGCGCCGGCGCACGTCTTCCGGGACGTCTGGGAGGGGCTGGCGCGCTCCCACGACCGCGACCGGCTCGGCGACGTGACCGCGCCCACGCTGGTGCTCTGGGGCCAGGCGGACGCGTTGTTCGACCGGGGTCAGGAGGACCGGCTCCTCGCCGCTCTCCCGGACGCGCGCCTTCGGGTCTACCCGGACACCGGGCACTGCCCGAACTGGGAGCGTCCCGAGGAGGTCGCCGCGGACGTCAACGCCTTCCTCCTGCCCGGGTGATCCCGGGCGCCCAGGCATGGGAAGCGAAACGCACGTCCCACGTCCGGGAACGGGTGTAGAGCTTCCGATGCCTGGCTGGTCATCAGTCGGGGTGGCGCAGCAGGTAGCGGCCGAAGTGCGGCACGGTGAAGGCGATCTGGCCGCGCTCGGCGGAGTACACCAGCCCCTTCTTGATCAGCGAGTCGCGCGCGGGGGACAGCGACGCGGGCTTGCGGCCCAGCGCCGCGGCCACCTCCGACGTCGCGACCGGGGCGCCGGCCGGGCCGCCGAGCTCGGCCATGGCGTGCATGTACTCGCGCTCGGCCGGGGTGGCGCGGTCGTAGCGGGAGCCGAAGAAGCCCACCGCGAGCTCCGCCTCGGCCACCGGCGCGGCCATCGCGACGTCGGCCGCGGTGATCGGGGAGGCGGCCGCGACGTCCCAGGTGACCTTGCCGTAGGCCTGCACGAAGTACGGGTAGCCGTCCGCGGCCTCGTACAGGGCGTCGAGGGCGGCCTGCTCGTACTCGACGTCCTCGCGCTCGGCGGGGGCCAGCAGCGCGCGGTCGGCGGCGGGCCGGTCGAGGCGGTCGATGCGCAGGTAGCGGAACAGCCGCTCGGAGTAGCTCTTCGAGGCCGACAGCACCGCCGGCAGGTGGGGCAGGCCCGCGCCGACGACGATCAGCGGCGCGCCCTGCTGGGACAGCTCGTGGCAGGCGGCGCAGATGGCCGAGACGTCGGGGGCCTGCACGTCCTGCATCTCGTCCACGAACAGCGCGATGCCCTTCCCGACGTCGGCGGCCAGCCCCGCGGCGTCGCTGAGCAGCTCGACCAGGTCGATCTCCATGTCGCCGGAGTCGGCCCGGCCGGTGGTCGCCGCGACGTCGATGCCCGGCTGCCAGCGGTCGCGGAGCTTCCCGTCGGCCGGCGCCAGCCGCTGGGCGAACGCCTTGAGCGTCCCGAGGACGGCGTCCATCGACTCCTGGTCGGGGTGGCGCAGCTCGCGCAGGGCCATGTGCAGCGCCGAGGACACCGGCCGGCGCAGCGACTGGTCGGGCCGGGCCTCGATCTTGCCGGTGCCCCACCCGCGGCCGATCGCCGCCGAGCGCAGCTGGTTGAGCAGCACGGTCTTGCCCACGCCGCGCAGCCCGGTGAGCACCAGCGAGCGCTCCGGCCGGCCCCGCGCGATCCGCTCCAGGACGACGTCGAAGGCCGACAGCTCGTCGTCACGGCCGGCCAGCTCCGGCGGGCGCTGGCCGGCGCCCGGAGCGTAGGGGTTCCGCACGGGGTCCACGTCGAGCACCGTATGACCCCGTCTAGCCCTCGCGGTAGAGATCAGTAGAACCTCCTACGCCGTGTCGCCACCCGGGCACGTCCGCGGAAGCGCCCGGGATCGACCGGCGTCTAGGGCTCTCTGGCGCCGACCCGAGACGGGCCTAGAGGCGGCGAGAGCGCGGGGGCTCCCAGGGAGCGCCGTTAGCGTGGCCGCCGTGATCAGGTTCGCGCTCAAGGTCGTCGTGATGGCCCTGGCCTTCTACGCCCTCACCCGGCTGCTGCCCGGCATCGACGTGGAGGGCAACGAGGAGGGCACGTTCGGCGTCAGCGGCACCTTCCTGTGGGTGGCGCTGCTCTTCGCGGTGGTCAACGCCGTCGTCGGGCCGCTGCTGCGGTTGGTGTCCTTCCCCGCGATCGTGCTGAGCCTGGGGCTGTTCCTGCTCCTCGTGAACGCGGCGCTGCTGGGGCTCACCGCGGCGCTGTCCGACCGGCTGTCGGTCGACGGTTTCGGCACCGCGGTCCTCGGCGGCCTGGTCCTCGCCCTCGCCGGGTGGGCGGCCGACCAGGTCCTCGACCGCGGCTGATCCCGGACGGCACGCCGATCGGGTGGCCTCCCCCTGACGTGGGCCCCCGGCCGCAGTAGTTTCGCTGTACATGAGCACCATCGGCGTGGACACCGTCGTCCCCGGCCGACCGGAGGACGAGGTCCCGCCCGGACTGGTCGCCCTCGAGGCGGCCAACGACCGCAAACGGGCGCTGCTGGCCGAGGCCGCCGCCGTCGCCGCGGACGGCCTCGACGACGGTCCCGGACTGCCCACCGGCTGCGGCCGGACCGACCTGCCGGCGCTGCTGCAGCGCTACTACTGGAGCGAGCCGGCCGCCGAGGTGCTGGGTCACGCCCCGGCCGACCTCGCCGCGCTGGCGCTGCGCCACCTGCGGATCGCCGCCATCCGCGCGCAGGGCGCGGCCACCGTCGTCGTCGAGCGGCTCGACGACGGGCGGGGGCTGCTGCTCACCGTCACCGACGACATGCCCTTCCTCGTCGACTCCGTCACCGCCGAGGTGGTCCGCCAGGGCGTCGGGCTCCAGCACGTGGTCCACCCCGTGGTCGTGGTCCGCCGCGACGTCTCCGGCGGGCTGCGCGCGTTCTGCAACAGCGGCGGCACCGACGTCGCCGCGTGCGGGCCGGACGCCCTCGCCGAGTCCTGGATGGCCGTCGTCCTCGACGGGCCGCTCGACGACGAGGCCGCCGACGACCTGGTCGCCGGGCTGCGCACGGTGCTGGCCGACGTCCGCGCCGTCGACGAGGACGCGCCCCGCATCGCCGCCCGCGCGCTGGAGCTGGCCACCCGGCTCGAGGAGATCGGCTCGCTGGACACCGCCGACCCCGCCGACGACCCCGCGGAGGTCGCCGCGCTGCTGCGCTGGCTGGCCGACGGCAACCTCGTGCTGCTCGGCGCCCGCGAGGTGGAGGTCGGGACGACGGCGCGCGCGGTCCCCGGCAGCGGCCTGGGGGTGCTGCGCAGCGACAGCGGCGCGGCGCTGCCCGAGGCCGCCGGGCCGCTGGGGCCCACGCTGGTCACCGTCACCAAGGCCGACATCCGCTCGACGGTGCACCGGCGGGCCTGGCTCGACCTGGTCGCGGTCACACTGCCGGGCCAGGACGGCGGCCCGGCCCGCCAGCACCGCCTGGTCGGGCTGTTCCCCACCACGGCCGCCGCCACCGGCGTGCGCGACGTGCCGCTGGTGCGCCGCCGGGTGGACGAGGTGGTCGAGGGCTCCGGGGTGCCGGCCGACAGCCACACCGGCAAGGAGCTCGTCGGCGTGCTGGAGACCCTCCCGCGTGACGAGCTGTTCCAGGCCGCCGCCGGGGAGCTGCTGCCGGTGGCGATGGCCGTCCTCCACCTGCAGGAGCGCCGCCGGACCCGGCTGTTCCTGCGCCGCGACCCCTACGACCGGTTCTGGTCGGCGCTGGTCTACGTGCCGCGGGACCGCTACACGACCGAGGTCCGGCTGGCGATGCAGCAGGTCCTGCTGTCCCGGCTCGGCGGTCGCGAGATCGAGTTCACCGCCTACTCCACCGAGTCGGTGCTCACCCGGCTGCACTTCGTCGTCCGGGTGCCGGTCGGCCGCGGCGGCACGCCGGCGCTGCCCGGCGTCGACGCCGACGGGCTGCAGCGGGAGCTGGCGGCCGTCGCCCGCAGCTGGACCGACGACCTCGCCGACGCGCTCGCCGAGCGGTACGGCGCCGAGGCCGAGCAGGTACTGGCCCGGGTGGCCGACGCCTTCCCGGCCGCCTACCAGGACGACTTCCCGGCGACGACGGCCGTCGAGGACCTCGCCCGCCTCGACGCGCTCGCACCGGGCGAGCTGGGCCTGCGGCTGCGGCGCCCGCGTGGCGCCGACGCGGCCGAGCCGCGGCTGACCGTGTACCGGGTGGGGGAGCGGCTGCTGCTCTCCGACGTGCTGCCGGTGCTGCAGCACATGGGCGTCGACGTCATCGACGAGCGGCCCTACGAGATCGACCGGATCGGCGCCCGGCAGGCCTGGATCTACGACTTCGGCCTCACCGCGCCCGGCGGGGAGCTGCCCTTCCCCGGCTCGCTGCCCGAGCGGTTCACCGAGGCGGTGGCCGCGGTCTGGCGCGGGGACGCCGAGGACGACGGCCTGGGCGCGCTGGTGCTGCTGGCCGGGCTCAACTGGCGGCAGGTCACGGTCGTGCGCGCCTACGTGCAGTGGCTGCGCCAGGCCGGGCTGCCCTTCGGCATGTCCTACGTCGAGTCGGTGCTGGCCGGGCACCCCGACGTCGTCGCCCGGCTGGTGGCGCTGTTCGAGACGCGGTTCTCCCCCGAGCGGGAGTCCGGCCGCGCCGCCCGGCAGGAGGACCTCGCCGCGTCGCTGCGCGAGGCCATCGGCCGGGTCGAGTCGCTCGACGCCGACCGGGTGCTCACCAGCCTGCTGGCCGCCGTCCTCGCCACCCAGCGCACCACGTACTACACGGTGTCCGGCGCCACGCCCGCCCCACCGCTGGCGATCAAGCTCGACCCGCACGCGGTGCCCGACCTGCCCGAGCCGCGCCCGGCCCGCGAGGTGTTCGTCAGCTCGCCGCGGGTGATGGGCGTGCACCTGCGGTTCGGCGCGGTCGCCCGCGGCGGGCTGCGCTGGTCCGACCGCCGGGAGGACCTGCGCACCGAGGTGCTCGGCCTGGTCAAGGCGCAGATGGTGAAGAACACCGTCATCGTCCCGACCGGCGCCAAGGGCGGCTTCGTCGTCCGCAACCCGCCGCCGGAGGGCGCCTCCCGCGAGGAGGTGCTGGCCGAGGGCCAGGCCTGCTACCGGCTGTTCATCGGCGCGCTGCTGTCGCTCACCGACGACCTGGTCGGCGGCCGGGTGGTGCCCCCGCAGCGGGTGGTCCGGCACGACGGCGACGACGCCTACCTCGTCGTCGCCGCGGACAAGGGCACGGCCACGTTCTCCGACCTGGCCAACGCCGTCGCGATCGAGCGCGGGTTCTGGCTGGGCGACGCCTTCGCCTCCGGCGGCTCGGTGGGCTACGACCACAAGGCCATGGGCATCACCGCCCGCGGCGCGTGGGAGTCGGTCACCCGGCACTTCCGCGAGCTCGACGTCGACGTGCAGAGCCAGGACTTCACCGTCGTCGGCATCGGCGACATGTCCGGCGACGTGTTCGGCAACGGCATGCTGCTGTCCGAGCACATCCGGCTGGTGGCGGCCTTCGACCACCGGCACGTCTTCGTCGACCCGACCCCGGACGCCGCGACGTCGTTCGCCGAGCGACGGCGGCTGTTCGACCTGCCGCGCTCGTCGTGGGCCGACTACGACCCCGCGCTGATCAGCGCCGGGGGAGGGGTGTGGCCACGGACGGCGAAGGCGATCCCGGTGAGCGAGCCGATGCGCGCCGCGCTGGGCCTCGACGACGACGTCGACACGCTGACCCCGGTGGAGCTGGTGCGCGCGGTGCTGCTCGCCCCGGTGGACCTGCTGTTCAACGGCGGCATCGGCACCTACGTCAAGGCGGCCACCGAGAGCCACGTCGACGTCGGCGACAAGGCCAACGACACCGTCCGGGTCGACGGCGGGCAGCTGCGGGTGCGGGTGGTCGGTGAGGGCGGCAACCTCGGCCTCACCCAGCGGGGCCGGGTCGAGTACGCGCTGGCCGGCGGCCGCGTGAACACCGACGCCATCGACAACTCCGCGGGCGTGGACACCTCCGACCACGAGGTGAACATCAAGATCGCCCTGAACGGGGTGGTCGATGCCGGGCAGCTGGACGCCGAGGGCCGCGCGGCGCTGCTGGAGCAGATGAGCGACGAGGTCGCCGCCGCCGTCCTCACCGACAACCACGCGCAGAACGCCACCCTGGCCGAGGAGGTGACCGGGGCGCGCAGCCTGCTCGACGCGCACGAGCGGTTCATCCGGCACCTCGAGCGCTCGGGCCGGCTGGTGCGCGCGGTCGAGGCGCTGCCCGACGACCGGGCGCTGGCCCAGCGGCGCCGCGACGGGCACGCGCTGACCAGCCCGGAGCTGTCGGTGCTGCTGGCCTACGCCAAGCTCGAGGTCAACGACGCCGTCCTGGCCTCCGACCTGCCCGACGACCCCGCGCTCGCCCGGCTGCTGCGCGACTACTTCCCCGCGCCCCTGCGCGAGCGGTTCGCCGCGGCGGTCGACTCCCACCCGCTGCGCCGGGAGATCGTCGCGACGGCGCTGACCAACCGGGCGGTGAACACCGCCGGGGTGACCGGGCTGTTCCGGCTGGCCGAGGAGACCGGCCTGGACCTCGCCGCCGTCGTGCGGGCGCACGCGGTGGCCCGGGCGGTGTTCGACGTCGACCGGCTGTGGGACGCGGTCCGGCCGCTGGACAACCGGGTGCCCGCGCCGGTGCAGGTGGAGCTGCGGACGGAGGCGACCCGGCTGTCCGAGCGGGCCGCGCGCTGGCTGCTGCGGCTGCCCGAGCTGGCCGGCCGCCCGCCGACGGGGATCACCGCGGTGACCGAGCGGTTCGCCGCGCCGGTGGCCGCGGTGCGCGCCGGGCTGCCGGGCTGGCTGCTCGGCGACGAGGCGGCCGCCTACGCCGCGCGCGCCGAGCGGCTGCGGGCCGGGGGCGTGCCGGCGGACCTGGCCGGGGAGCTGGCCGCGGCGGCGCTGCTGCCCGCCGCGCTCGACCTGGCCGTCGTCGCCGAGCGCACCGGGGCGCCGATCGACCTGGTCGGCCGGGTGGCCCAGGAGCTGGCCGACCGGCTGTCGCTGGTGCCGCTGCGCGAGCTGGTCATCGCGCTGCCGCGGGACCGGCGCTGGCCGTCGATGGCCCGGGCCGCGCTGCGCGACGACCTCGCCGCCGAGCAGGCCGAGCTCGCCGTGGAGGTGCTGTCCGGGCGGGGGAGCGGCGACGCCCGGCAGCTCGTGTCCGACTGGGTCGCGGGCTGGGACACCCCGCAGCGCCGGGCGGCCGCGCAGCTCGCCGACATCGCCGCCGGCGACCGGCACGAGCTGCCCGAGCTGGTGGTCGCCGTCCGCACCCTGCGCGGCCTGCGCGGCCGCTGAGGGGCGCCTCTACCGAGCCGATCATCGGGTGCGTGCCGCTCGCACCGGCGTGTCCGCGCGCGTCGCGTGCACGCATCCGATGATCGACTCGGCGACGGCGGCCATCCGCGTCGGCGTCACCCGCAGGACACCTGAGCCCCCGACCCTGGGCGCCGGAACACCGGCCCACCCTGGGAGGCCCCGATGGACCCGTCCGCCCCGACCACCGCCCCGACCACCGCCGCGACCGCCGTCCGCCCGGCGCTGACGCCGGTGCTGGCCCGCACCGCCGTCCGCGCCGCCACCGCGACCTGGGGCGGTGACCGCCGCCGCCAGCGGCTGCTGGTCTGCACCGCCGCCGAGCTGCTCACCGCCCGGGGGCTGCGGGTGCGGGTCGTGTCCCCGGCCGTGGCCTGGCCGCGCGGCCCGCGCCTGGTCGTGGCCAACGCGGCCGGCTGGGTCGACGTGCTCGCCCTCGCCACCGCCGTCCCCGGCACGCCCGTGGTCGACGCCGCCCTCGTCGACACCCCGCTGCTGCGCTCGCTGGCCCGCCGCGGCGGACTGCTCGTCGACGACGGCAGCGGCGCGGTGCGGGGGGAGGTCGCCGAGCTGCTGCGCCGCGGCGCCACGGTGACCACGCACCCCGGCGGCGCGGCGGCCGACGGCGAGCCCGGCCGGTTCCGCGCCCGCGCGGTCGTCCCCGCCGTCGACGCGCAGGCCGTCGTCTGCCCGGTCGCCCTGCGGCACACCGACGGCGGCCGCGTCGTCGAGGTGCACCTGCTGCCCGCCCTGCAGCCCGGCGCCGACGCCCGGCCGCTGGCCGCGCTCGCCGAGTACGCGGTCGCCCACGTGCTGGAGGCCGGCGGGGCCACCCCCGCACCGCCCCCGCGCCCGGCGCCGTCCCGCCGGCGCAGGACTGTCCGCGCCCGCCCCGGGTACGACCGCGGACGTCCCTGACCCGACCGGGAGGAGGCTCCCGTGCAGCCCGACGCCCTCGTGGACCGCACCGAGACCGACCGCGACGACACCGGGGACGGCAGGCCCCCGGTCCGGGTGCCGGCCAAGGCCGAGGTCCTCGACCTGTCCAAGTGGCGGCTGAACTCCCTCCCGGACGAGGACAGCGACGAGGACTGGGACGACGACCGCGAGCTGTTCGGCCCCGACGGCCTGCGCGTCGAGACCTGGCGCGAGGGCTACCCGTACACCGAGCGGATGGAGCGCCGGGAGTACGAGGTCGAGAAGCGCCGGCTGCAGATCGAGCTGCTCAAGCTGCAGGGCTGGGTGAAGGACACCGGCCAGAAGCTGGTCATCGTCTTCGAGGGCCGCGACGCCGCCGGCAAGGGCGGCACGATCAAGCGGTTCACCGAGCACCTCAACCCCCGCGGCGCCCGCGTCGTCGCCCTGGACAAGCCGTCCGAGCGCGAGCAGAACCAGTGGTACTTCCAGCGCTACGTGCAGCACCTGCCCGCGTCGGGCGAGATCGTGCTGTTCGACCGCTCCTGGTACAACCGCGCAGGCGTCGAGCGGGTCATGGGCTACTGCACCGAGGAGCAGTACCAGCAGTTCCTCGTCCAGGCCCCCGAGCTCGAGCGGATGTTCGTCGACAGCGGCGTCCTGCTGTTCAAGCTGTGGTTCTCGGTCTCCCGCGGCGAGCAGCGCTCCCGGTTCATCGTGCGGCAGATCGACCCGGTGCGGCAGTGGAAGCTCTCACCGACCGACCTCGCCAGCCTCGACAAGTGGGACGCCTACACCGAGGCCAAGGAGGCGATGTTCCTGCACACCGACACCACGCACGCGCCGTGGACGGTGATCAAGAGCAACGACAAGAAGCGGGCGCGGCTCGAGGCGATGCGCCACGTGCTGGACCGCCTGGACTACGCGGACAAGGACGGCGACGTCGTCGGCGACCCCGACCCGCTCATCGTCGGCTCGGCCGCCGACGTGCTCGAGGAGTCCTCCGACACCCCGGTCGCCCCGCCGCTGCCCCGCTACGCGCGCCGCTGAGGGCGTCGATCGTGCCGTCTGCGGCTCTCTAGCGGGGAGCCTAGAGAGCCGCAGACGGCCTCAGAGGGGTGGACGGTGGCGGCCGAACCCGGTGGCCTGCTCGATCGCGTGGGCCGTCTCGAGCAGGCGCCGGTCGGCGCGCGGTGCGGCGACCAGCTGCAGGCCCACGGGCAGCCCGTCGTCGGTGAACCCGCCGGGCAGCGACAGCGCCGGGCAGCCGGTGGCCGACACCAGCGTGCAGGAGCGCATCCAGCCCAGGTAGTCGGCCTGCGGCACCCCGGCCACCTCCGCGGGGTACTCCTGCTCCACCGGGAACGGCAGCACCTGCGTCGTCGGCGCGAGCAGCAGGTCGTACTCACCGAAGAACCGCACGACCTCCTCGTGCAGCCGGGTGTGCGCCGCCTCCGCGCGCGCGACGTCGGCCCCGGTGAGCGCCGCCCCGACCGCCGCGTTGCCGCGGATGGCGGCCTTGACCCGCTCCGGCGAGCGGCGGACGAGCTCGCCGTAGGTGGCCTCGAACAGCCATCCCCGCAGGGTGCCGAACACCTCGTCGGCCTCCCGCAGGTCGGGGCAGGCCTCCTCCACGACGCCGCCCAGCGACTCGACCACCGGCAGCACCCCGCGCAGCACCGCGGGGATCGCCGGGTCGACCGGGACCAGGCCGCCGAGGTCGGGCGTCCACGCCACCCGCAGGCCGCGCAGGTCCTCCGGCAGCGGCGCGGCGAACCCGGCGGGCTCGTCGGACAGCGAGATCGGCACCCGCGGGTCCGGCCCGGCGATCGCCGAGAGGGTCAGGGCGACGTCGGCGACCGTACGGCCCATCGGCCCCTGCACCGACAGCGTCGACCAACCCAGCGCGGCCGGCCAGGTGGGCACCCGGCCGGGCGTGGGCCGCAGCCCGACGACGTTGCAGAACGCCGCCGGGTTGCGCAGCGAGCCGCCCATGTCGCTGCCCTCGGCCAGCGGCACCAGGCCGGCCGCCAGGGCCGCGGCCGCCCCGCCGCTGGAGCCGCCGGCCGACAGGCCGTGCCGGTACGGGTTGTGCGTCGCGCCGAAGAGGGTGTTGAAGGTGTGCGAGCCGGCCGCGAACTCCGGCACGTTGGTCTTGCCGACCCGGACCGCGCCCGCCCGCCGCAGCCGCTCGACCACCAGCTCGTCGCGCTCGGGCACCGTGTCGGCGTGCAGGGGCGAGCCCCAGGTGGTGCGCATCCCGCCGGTGGCGTGGGTGTCCTTGTGCGCCACGGGCAGCCCGTGCAGCGGGCCGACCTGCTCGCCGGCGGCCAGCGCGGCGTCGGCGGCGTCGGCGGCGGCCCGGGCGCCCTCGGCGTCGAGGGTGACGATCGCGTTGACCTGCGGGTCGACCCGCTCGATGCGGGCCAGGTGCGCCTCCAGCAGCTCGCGCGCCGACACCTCGCGCTTCCGCACGAGGGCGGCCAGCTCGGTGGCCGGGCGCAGGCAGAGGTCGTCGTCGCCGGCGGGTGCCGGGGTGTCGCGGGTCACCGGGGGAGGGTGCCACGTCGGTGGCGCGGGGGACATGGCCGACACTGGGCGGGTGGACGGCGAGACGACGCAGGTGGACGAACGCGACGAGACCAGCGCCTTCGCCGACCTCGGCCTGCGCCCGGAGCTGCTGGCGGCGCTGTCCCGGCTCGGCTACGAGGAGCCCACCCCGATCCAGCGCGAGGCCGTCCCGCCGATGGTCGAGGGCCGGGACCTGCTCGGCCAGGCCGCCACCGGCACCGGCAAGACGGCGGCCTACGCGCTGCCGGTGCTGCAGCGGCTGCCCGACGACCGCCCCGGCGGCGACCCGCTGGCGCTGGTGCTCGTGCCGACGCGTGAGCTGGCCATCCAGGTGTCCGAGGCGCTGCACCGCTACGGCCGCGACCTCGGCGCCCGGGTCGTGCCGGTCTACGGTGGCCAGCCGATCCCGCGCCAGCTGCGCGCGCTGCAGGCCGGGGTGGACGTCGTCGTCGCCACCCCGGGGCGGGCGCTGGACCTGCTGCAGCGCGGCAGCCTGCACCTGGGTGGCGTGGCCACGGTGGTGCTCGACGAGGCCGACGAGATGCTCGACATGGGCTTCGCCGAGGACCTCGAGGCGCTGCTCGAGGAGGTGCCCGAGGAGCGCCAGACGGTGCTGTTCAGCGCCACCATGCCGCGCCGGCTCGACAGCATGGCCCGCCGGCACCTGCGCGACCCGCTGCGCATCCAGGTGGCCCGCGAGGTGCCCAGCGAAGGGGAGGCGCCGCGGGTCCGGCAGACGGCGTTCGTCGTCGCCCGGGCGGCCAAGCCCGCGGCGCTGGGCCGGGTGCTCGACGTGGAGAGCCCGACGGCGGCGATCGTCTTCTGCCGCACCCGCGACGAGGTCGACGACCTCACCGAGACGCTCAACGGCCGCGGCTACCGCGCCGAGGCGCTGCACGGCGGCATGAGCCAGGAGCAGCGCGACCGTGTCATGGGCCGGCTGCGCGGCGGCACCGCCGAGCTGCTGGTCGCCACCGACGTCGCCGCCCGCGGCCTCGACGTCGAGCAGCTCACCCACGTGGTCAACTACGACGTCCCCGCCTCGCCGGAGACCTACGTGCACCGCATCGGCCGGGTCGGCCGCGCCGGCCGTGAGGGCGTGGCCATCACGCTGGTCGAGCCGCGGGCGCACCGGATGCTCAAGACCATCGAGCGGGTCGCCGGGTCCCGGATCGAGGTCCAGCGGGTGCCCACCGTCGCCGACCTGCGCGCCCGCCGGCTCGAGCTCACCCGCGCCGCGCTGCGCGAGAGCCTGCTCGGCGACGACCTCGAGCGCTTCCGCGCCGTCGTCGAGACGCTCACCGACGAGTTCGACGTCGTGGAGGTGGCGCTGGCCGCGGTCAAGCTGGCGCACGAGGCCACCGGCGGGCCCGACGACGAGGAGGAGATCCCCGAGGTCGCCCTCCGGCCCGAGCGGCCGCGCCGGGACGGCGACCGGGGCGACCGCGGGCAGGGGCGCCCGCCGCGCTCCCGGTCGGGCCCCGGCGGGGACACCGAGCGGCTGTTCATCGGCGCCGGCCGCAGCGCCGGCGTCCGCCCCGGCGACCTGGTCGGCGCGATCGCCGGGGAGACCGGGCTGCGCGGCCGCGACGTCGGGGCCATCGAGATCGCCGAGCGGTTCAGCCTGGTCGAGGTGCCCACCGCAGCCGCGGAGGAGGTCATCGCCGCGCTGCGGGCCAGCAGCGTCAAGGGCCGGAAGGTCACCGTCCGCCGCGACAAGCAGCGCGACTGAGGGGCCCGGTCCGGGTCAGGAGGTGGCGGCCCGGACCAGGGCGACGACCCGCTCCTCCACCTCCGGGCTCCAGGCCCGCAGCGCGAACGACGTCGGCCACAGGTCGCCGTCGTCGAGCGTCGCGGTGTCGTTGAAACCGAGGGTGGCGTACCGGGCCTTGAACTTGGCCGCGTCCTGGAAGAAGACGACGACCTTGCCGTCGGCGTCCGCGTAGGCCGGCATGCCGTACCAGGTCCTGGGTGCCAGCTGTGGGGCAGTCGTGGTGACCACGACGTGCACCCGCTCGGCGAGCGCACGGTCCTCGGGTGCCATGGCCGCGATCGCGTCCAGGGCGGCCTGCAGCCCGTCGGCCCGCTTGACGCCCTTCCTGCCCTCGGCCCGCAGCTCGGCGGCGCGCTGCCTCATCGCGGCGCGCTCCTCGGCGGTGAAGCCGGTGGCCTCCTGCTCGACGTCCTTCGTGGGCATCGCTGCCTCCCTCTCGCTCCAGGGCCCGGCGTGGTGCCGGCCTCGGGGAGGACGCTAGGCAGGGGCGCGGTGCGCGGGCTTCTCGATTCCTGACCGGATCGGGCGGCCGGGTGAGGTGATGGAACGGCCCTCCTGCAGGGTCCCGCCGCGAGCTCGCGAGTGGCGGGGGGCAGGGGGGTCCCTCAACTGGCGGGGTCCTCGGGTACGACGTCGGGTACCCGGTTGGGCCCGGCGACGGCGGGCCGCGGGCGGTCCTGCCGGTGCAGCCGGACCGCGACGAGGGCGACGTCGTCCTCCGGCCGGCCGTCCACCAGCCGCTCGAGCACCTCGTCGAGCAGGTCCTGCAGCGGCCGGTCGGCGAGCTCGCGCAGCGCCTCCCGCAGCCGGGCCATGCCGGCGTCGAGGTCGGCGTCGCGTCGCTCGATGAGGCCGTCGGTGAACAGCAGCACGGTCGCGCCGCGGTCGAGGGTCACCACCGACTCCTCGCGGCGGGCGTCCGGGTCGACGCCCAGCAGCAGGTCGCCGCGCCAGGTGGCGAGCTCGGCCACGCTGCCGTCGGGGTTGGTGACCAGCGGCGGCAGGTGGCCGGCGTTGGCCCAGCGCATGCGGGTGACCCCGCGGCGGCGCTCGTCGTCGGTCTGCTCGAAGCGGGCGACGGTCGCCGTCGCGAGGACCCGGGTCTGCAGCACCGCCATCGAGGCGTCCAGGCCGCGCAGCACCTCGCCGGGGCCGGCGTCGCTGTAGGTGGCGATCCCGCGCAGCAGCCCGCGCAGCTGCCCCATGGCCGCGGCGGCCTCGGTGTCGTGGCCGACGACGTCGCCGATGACCAGCATCGTGGCTCCGCCGGGCTGCAGGAACGCGTCGTACCAGTCGCCGCCGACCCGGGCGGCCTCGGCCGCCGGCAGGTACCGCACGGCGATCTCGGCGTGGTCGGGCTCGGGCGGCTCGGTGAGCAGGCTGCGCTGCAGGCCCTCGGCCAGCGCCCGCTGCTGCCCGTAGAGGCGGGCGTTGTCCAGCGCCAGGCCGGCCCGGTCGGCGACGTCCTGGGCGGTGGCCAGGTCCTCCTCCCGCGGCGTCCAGCCGCGGCGGAAGTACAGCGTCATGACGCCGAGGGTCCGGTCGCGGCCGCGCAGCGGGAGGGAGATCGCGGACTCCGGCATCAGCGCGCCGAGCAGGTCGCGGGCCTCACCGTCGGCGAGCAGCGCGGCCACCGCCTCGCCGCGCTCCATCACCGGCTCGCCGGTGAGCAGCGCCCGCATGAGCGGCGCCGTGGCCGGCATGGCGTCGAGCCGGAGGGCGACGTAGCGCTCCAGCAGCGGCCGGGCCGAGGCGTCGGCGTGCCAGTGCCCGACGTCGCGGGGGCGGCCGTCGGGGTCGACGACGGTGACGATGCACCAGTCGGCCAGCGCGGGCACCACCAGCCGGGGCAGGTGCGCCGTCGCGGTCTGCGCGTCGAGCGCGCCGGCCAGCTCGGCGCTGACCTGGGCCAGCAGCGCCAGCCGCTGCGCGCCGCGCTCGGCGCGGTCCTGCACCCGGCGGCGCTCGGTGACCTCGAGGAAGTAGACCGACAGCCCCTCGGGGCTGGGCCAGGCGCGCAGCTCGTACCAGCCGTCCAGCGGCGCGGGGTAGTAGGCGTCGAAGTGCACCGGCGTCCCGGAGCGGACGGCGGTGCGGTAGCTCTCCTCGAAGACGCTGTTGAGCGCCGCGGGGAACGCCGTCCACAGCTCCTGCCCGAGGAGCTCCTCGCGGCTGCGGCCCAGCAGCCGCTCGGCCTCGGCGTTCACGTGGGTGAAGCGCCACTCCCGGTCCAGGGAGTAGAAGCCGGCCGGCATCGACTCCAGGACCCGGGTGACGCGCATGCCGGCGGCCCGCTCGGCGGTGGTGTCGTAGGCGGCGCCCAGGACGCGGGTGGCCGCGCCGGTCGTGTCGGCGAGCGTGCGGCCACGGGCCTGCACCCAGCGGGTCTCCCCGTCCGGCCAGACGACCCGGTACTCGGCCTGGTACTCACCGCGGGTCTCGATGCTGGCCTGCAGCGCGTCGGTCACCCGCGGCAGGTCGTCGGGGTGCACGCGGTCGTTGAAGGCCTCGATCGTGCCGCCGAAGGAGTCGGCGTCGTAGCCGAACATCCCGATCAGCCGGGCGTCCCAGGTCAGCTCGCCGGTGCGCAGGTCCCAGTCGAAGGTGCCGATGCCGGCCGCGTCGATGGCCAGGCCCCAGCGCAGCCGGTCGCTCTCGTACGCGGTGCGCAGCGCGGCGAGCTCCAGCTCGGCGACGGCGGCCGCGGCGAGCTCACGCAGCACGGCGACGTCGGCGTCCGACCAGCTCCGCGGCGTGGGCGCGGCGACGCAGAGGACGCCGACGGCGAACCCGTCGGAGTCGATCAGCGGTGCGCCCAGGTAGGCGCCGACGACGCCCGCGCGGACCTGCGGCAGGTCGGCGGCCCGCGGCTCGGCGCGCACGTCGGGGACGGCGAGCGGGGTGCCCTCGGCGGCGGGGACGGCGCAGGCCGTCGCGTCGAGCGGGGCCTCCCGTCCCACGGTGCCCGGTGGCAGACCGGCGCCGGCGACGACGACCTCGACGTCGTCGAGCAGGGAGATCTGCGCGATCGGGACGCCGAGCAGCCGGGCGGCCAGCTCGGCGAGACGGTCGAGGGCGGCACTGGCGTCGCGGAGGCGGAGGCGGCGCGCCGCGTGCACGCGGGGTCGGTCGGCCTGCAGCTCCTTGGCTGCGGCACGCGTGCTCGCGACCGGCCCCACCGCGTGGGGGCGGGACGTGTCGTCCACCGAACCTCTCTGCCCGGCTCGTGGCCGACTCGGGGCGTCACCGCAGGGGCCGTTCCTGGACCTGGGCGGGGTGTACATCGTAAGCGACCCCCACGTGGGGTCGACAGACCTGACGAGAGGTGCGTCGCATCTCACGGAGGGTGAGAACCCGCCGCTCTCAGGTCGCGGGCAGCACCAGGGTGAGGGCCGTTCCGCCGTCGTGTTCCACGTGCAACCCCGCTCGCCGCAGCAGCGCCCGCAGCCGGACCACCCCGTCGGGCTCGGCGGTCGTGGTGGCCAGCAGCCGGGCGATCCGCCCCTTGTGGGCCTTGTTGGCGTGGCTGACCACCGTGCGGCTGCCGTCCGTGCGCTCGCTGAGGACGTCGACGGTCACCGCGCCGGCCACGGGGGCCAGCGCCCGGTAGGCGCCGCTGCGCAGGTCGACGACGAGCTCGCCGGTGGCGGCGAGGACCGGGCCGAGGAGGGGGCGCCACAGCGCGCGCAGGGTGGGCAGCCCGGGCAGCGCCGCGCCCGCCGAGAGCCGGTAGGCGGGGATCGGGTCACCCGCGCGGACCAGGCCGAACAGCGCCGACCCGACGGCCAGCCGCCGGTCGGCCCGGGACCGCTGCGCCCGGGTCATCGTGTGCACCGCGAGAGCGTCGTAGAGGACGCCGGTGTAGCGCCGGACCGCCGGCGTGGTCGGGCTGGTGCACAGCGCCGCGTTGCGGGCGAGTTCGGCGTCCTGGCCGGGGGACAGGCCCAGCGCGGCGCGGGCGGCGGCCGGGTCGGCGGCGAGCGTCACCAGCGCGGAGACCAGCCGCTCGCGCACCGGGGTCAGCTCGGGGACGGAGAGCGCGCCGAGGTCGAGCGGGGCGCCGTCGCCGTCCGGGGCCTTGGTCTCCGACGGCGGCAGCAGCACGAGCACGACGAGCCAGGCTACGTGGCGCTCGGGCTCGGCATGGGAAGCAATCCGCACGTCTGCCGCTCGGGAACGTGCGTAAGGCTTCCTGTGCCTCGCCCGTCACGTCCAGTAGAGGAGGCGGGCGCCGGGGAGCCGCTCGGCCACCTCGCGCTCGAACCAGGTGCGCAGCTCGGCCATCGTCTCCTTGCGGTAGACGTGCTTGACCGAGCCGAACTTCCCCCGCTTCGTGGTGCGGCGCGACTCGTCCATCTCCAGCTTGGTCCGCGGGTACCAGTCCAGCAGCGTCTCCTTGCTGCCCGGCGTGAACCGGTGGGTGATGCACTCGACGGTGAGGTCGTGGCCGGCCGGGACGGCCGCGGCGACGCCGTCGAGCAGCTCGGCGTACTGCTCGCGCCAGCCCTCCACCGGCATGATCGGCGCGATCGTGACGCCGACCGGGTAGCCGGCCGCGGCCACCGCCGACAGCGCGCGCAGCCGCCCGGGCACCTTGGCCGTCGCGCCCTCGAAGCGGCGGTCGACCGACGCCGCGTTGACCGAGAACCGCAGCCGGGTGCGCCCGCCGTGGGGGAGGGCCAGCAGCCCGGCGACGTCGTCGAACTTGGTGGTGGCGCGCAGCTGCACCGGGCCGGGCCAGGCGTGGGTGCCGAAGTGCTCGACCATCCGCGCCAGGCCGCCGGTCAGGTGCTCGATCGCCAGCGGGTCGGTGTAGCAGGAGGCCTCGAACGTCGTCCCCTCGCCGCCGCGCTCGAGCGTGCCGGAGGTGACCGCGCCGCGGCCGACGCAGCCGTCGAGGTCGGCGAGCACCTCGTCGAGGTCGGCCCACACGCGGGTGATCGGCGGGCCCGACAGCGAGCCGGCGAGGTAGCAGTACTGGCAGTGCGCCGGGCAGCCCTCGGCCAGGTCGAGCCGGAAGTCCGCCGACGGCGGGATGGGCTGCAGCTTGCGCTTGGACGGCGGCGGCACGACGAGCGCCATCGTGTCCTTGGCGGCCATGAAGGCGGCGCGGTCGTCGTCCCCCCGGAGCGAGGGCAGCCGGTCGCCGGGCAGCAGCTCGATCGCGTCGACGCCGGCGGCCTCGAGGCGGGCGAGCACGCGCTGCCCGTGGGGGCGCTCGGCGGCCGAGCGGGTGACCAGGACCCGCTCGGGGGTCCACAGCCGGGACGGGGCGGGGACGTCGGGCGGGGCGGGCGGTCCGAGCAGCGCGGTCATCACCGCGTACAACACCGCGCACCCCGCGCCGATGCCCCGGGAGCGCGCGTCCCCGCAGGTCAGCCCGTGAGGTGGGCCACCGCGGGGACGGGCCCGTCGCCCCCGCCGTTCCGCCCGCGGTGAACAGGACGACCGGCGGCATGGACCTGCACCCCGTCCGCGCGGGACGATGCCTCACCGCTATCGGCCCCGCTATTGGACAGCCCCGACCCGCGTGGTCAGGCTCCGGGGGGCAACGCCAAGGAGGCTCGAGTGCCGCGACGAGCTCACCGGTGTCACACCCGACCGGTCCCCGATGTCGGCTGACGACCGGCCGGCCCCGGGCGCCGCGGTGCGTCCCTCACTGCCGGAGGCGGGCGGCCTGCGCATGGGCACCCCCCGGGCGCGCTGGGTGCTGCTGACGACGGTGCTCGGCTCCAGCCTGGCGATGCTCGACGCCACGGTCGTCAACGTGGCACTGGAGCGGATCGGCGCCGACCTGGACGCCGGCTTCAGCGGCCTGCAGTGGACGGTGAACGCCTACACGCTCACGCTCGCGTCGCTGATCCTGCTCGGCGGCTCGCTCAGCGACCGCTTCGGCCGGCGGCGGATCTTCGTCCTGGGGGTCGTCTGGTTCGCCGCGGCGTCGCTGCTGTGCGGGCTGGCGCCCGACGTCGGGACGCTGGTGCTGGCCCGGGCGCTGCAGGGGGTCGGGGGCGCGCTGCTCACACCGGGGAGCCTGGCGATCATCTCGGCGTCCTTCGCCGGCGAGGACCGCGCCGCCGCGGTCGGCGCCTGGTCGGGCCTGGGTGGGGTCGCCGGGGCGGTGGGGCCGTTCCTCGGCGGCTGGCTGGTGGAGTGGAGCTGGCGCGCCGTCTTCCTCGTCAACCTGCCGGTCGCCGTCCTCATCGTGGTGGTCGCCGCCCGGCACGTGCCCGAGACCCGCGACCCGGACGCCGCACCCCGGCTGGACTGGGCGGGGACCGCGCTGGTCGTCCTGGGCCTCGGGGGGCTGACCTACGCGCTGACCGCCGCGGGCTCGGCCGGCCGCGCCACCGAGGTGGCCGTCTGGGGCACCGTCGGCGTGGTCGGGCTGGTCGGCTTCACCGTCGTGCAGCGGCGCTCGACCCACCCGCTCGTGCCCCCCGCGCTGTTCCGCAACGCGCAGTTCAGCGCGGCCAACGGGGTCACGCTGCTGGTGTACGCCCCGCTCGGGGTGGTGTTCGTGCTCCTGGTCCTGCAGCTGCAGGTCGTGTCGGGCTACAGCCCGCTACTGGCCGGCACCGCGCTGCTGCCGGTGACGGTGCTGATGCTGCTCTTCTCGGCCCGGGTCGGGGCCCTCGCGCAGCGGATCGGGCCGCGGTCGCTCATGACGGCCGGCCCGCTGCTCGCCGCGGCCGGGTTGCTGCTCCTGCGGGAGGTCGGGCCCGAGGCGTCCTACGCCCTGGACGTGCTCCCGGGCGCCCTGCTGTTCGGCGCCGGGCTGACGCTGCTCGTCGCGCCGCTCACCGCGACCGTGCTCGACTCCGCGGAGGACCGCTTCGCCGGGGTCGCTTCGGGGGTCAACAACGCCGTCGCGCGCGCGGCGGGCCTGCTGGCGGTCGCGGTCGTCCCGGTCGCGGCGGGGATCGGCGGGGACGACTACACCGACCCGGCCGCCTTCGGGGCCGGCTTCCGGACGGCCATGCTCATCTGCGCCGCGCTGCTGGTCGCCGCCGCGCTGGTCGCCGTGCTGGCCATCCGCCGTCCGCTGGCCCGCGCGGCCGCTCCCGGGGCGGGCGCCGAGCGCACCCGGCTGCACGTGGAGGACTGCATGCACTGCGACGTCGACGGCCCCCGGTTGCACCCGCGGGAGCCGGCCCGCACCCCCCGGGGCGGTGCCGCGTGAGCGACGGCAGCGTCCCGGCCGTGCGGCCGTCGCCCGGCGCGGGCGGGCCGGACGGTCAGTCCAGCCCCGGGGGCGGTGGTGGCCTGCTGGCCCGCGTCGCGCCGCTGCGCCGGTCGCTGCGCACCGAGGCCGGCAGCGCCGGGCTCCTGCTGGCGGCCACCGTCGTCGCGCTGCTGTGGGCCAACTCGCCGATGGGCGACAGCTACGAGGCCTTCTGGCACACCGAGCTCGCGTTCCGGCTGGGCGGCATGGAACTCGCCCTGGACCTGCAGCACTGGGTCAACGACGGGCTGATGGTGTTCTTCTTCTTCGTCGTCGGCCTGGAGATCAAGCGCGAGCTGGTCATCGGTGAGCTCACCGACCGGCGGCGGGCCGCCGTGCCGGCCCTGGCCGCCGTCACCGGCCTGGCGGTCCCGGCGCTGGTCTACGTCGCGTTCAACCTCGGTGACGAGGCGGCCTCGGCGTGGGGGGTGGTGATCTCCACCGACACCGCCTTCCTGCTCGGCGTGCTGGCGCTCGTGGGTCCGGCCTGCCCGGCCCAGCTGCGGCTGTTCCTGCTCACCCTGGCCATCGCCGACGACGTCGGGGCGCTCACCGTGATCGCGCTGTTCTACACCGAGGACCTGCGGTTGCTGCCGCTGGCCGTCTCCGTGCTGGGGCTGGCGCTGATGGTGGGGTTGCGCTACCTCAACGTGTGGCGGGGCCCGGCCTACCTGGTGCTGGGCGTGGGCGTCTGGGTGGCGATGTACGAGTCGGGGGTGCACCCGACCCTCGCCGGGGTCGTCATCGCGCTGTTCACCCCGGCCTACGCGGCCCGGCGCGACGAGGTCGCCGACGCCGCCCGGCTGATGCGGGCCTACCAGCAGTCGCCCAACCCCCAGTTCGCCCGGGCGGCGCGGCTGTCGATCGACCGGTCGGTGTCGGCCAGCGAGCGGCTGCAGGCGCTGTGGCAGCCCTGGACGAGCTTCGTCATCGTGCCGGTGTTCGCCCTGGCCAACGCCGGTGTCCCGCTCACCGGCGAGACGCTGCGCGACGCCGCGACCTCGCCCGTCACCATCGGCGTGGTGGCGGGCCTGGTCGTCGGCAAGCTCGTGGGCATCCTCCTCGGCACCGGCCTGGCGGTCCGGCTGAACCTCGGTCAGCTCGCCCCGGGGCTCACCACGATGCAGCTGGCCGGCGGCGCCGCGCTCTCGGGCATCGGCTTCACCCTCTCGCTGTTCATCGTCGACCTGGCGTTCGGCGAGGGCGACGAGCGGACCGCCGACCAGGCGCGGGTCGGCGTGCTGGCCGCGTCGGTGCTGGCGGCGCTGCTCGGCTGGGCGCTGTTCCGGCTCGCCGACCGCCGCCGTCCGCCCGGGGACGCCCGGCCGGTGCTGCTCGACCCGCCGGTCGACCCGGCCCGCGACCACGTGCGGGGGCCGGTCGACGCGCCGCTCACGCTGGTCGAGTACGGCGACTTCGAGTGCCCGTTCTGCGGGCGGGCGACCGGCGCGGTCGACGAGCTGCGCGAGCGGTTCGGCGACCGGCTGCGCTACGTCTTCCGGCACGTGCCGCTGTCCGACGTCCACCCGTACGCCCGGCTGGCCGCCGAGGCGGCCGAGGCCGCCGGCGCCCAGGGCCGGTTCTGGGAGATGCACGACCGGCTCTTCGCCCACCAGGACCGGCTCACCCCCGGCGACCTGCTGGAGCACGCCGCGGCCCTCGGGCTCGACGTCGCGCGGTTCTCCCGGGACCTCGGCTCGGGCCGGTACGGCCGGCGGGTGGAGCGGGACGTCGAGTCGGCCGAGGCGAGCGGGGTCGAGGGCACGCCGACCTTCTTCGTCGGCGGGCGGCGGCACACCGGGCCCTACGACGCCGACAGCCTCGCCGCCGCGCTGCTCGCCGCGGCGGGGGAGGACGCGGCACCCCCGCCGCCGGCCGACGACGGGGCCGCCCGCGTCGTCCCCGCGCTCGGGCCGCGGCGCATCGGGACGCCCCCGGCCGCCGCGGAGGTGGCCGTCGTCCTGCCGCCCGACCTCCCTGAGACCCCGGACACCGACGGCGCCTTCCCCCGGCTCGACCACGACCAGCTCGCGGTGCTGGAGCGCCACGGCGTCCGCCGCCACTACGAGCCGGGCGAGACCCTCTTCCGCGAGGGCGACCCGGGCTACGACTTCCAGGTCGTGCTGTCCGGGGCCGTGGCGGTGGTCGAGCACCACGGCCGCAGCGACCAGCGGCTGGTGTCGGTGCAGGGACCGCGGCGCTTCCTCGGCGAGCTGGACCTGTTCAGCGACCGCCCGGTGTTCCTCACCGCCGTGGTCATCCGGCCCGCGGAGGTCCTCACCATCCCCGACGCGCGGATCAAGGAGGCCCTCGGCTCCGACCACGCGCTCAAGGAGCTGGTCCTGCGCGCGTTCCTCATCCGCCGGTCCCGGCTCCTGGAGCTGGCCGCCGAGCTGCGCATCGTCGCCCACGCCGGCTCCGACCACGCCGCCCGGCTGCAGCGCTCCGCGGCCGAGCGCGGCATGTCCGCGGTGGTCATGGACATCGAGGAGGGCGAGGACGTGACCGGCCTGCTCGACGGGCTCGGCGTGACCGAGGAGGACCTGCCGGTGGTCGTCTGGCGGTCCGAACGCGTCCTGCGCCGTCCCACCGAGGCCGAGCTCGCCGAGCTCGCCGAGCAGGCCGGCATCCCCGACGGCTCTCCCGACGGCTCTCCCGACGGCTCTCCCGACGGCTCTGCCGACGGCATGGCGGGCCGACCGCGACCTCTGGCCCAGGAGGGCACATGACCGAACCAGCCGGCACCGCCGACCGCACGCCCGGGCAGGCCCGGCCGGTCCTGCTGACCGTGGACGACGACCCGGGGGTCTCCCGCGCCGTCGCCCGGGACCTGCGCCGCGAGTTCGGCGGCGAGTGCCGCGTCGTGCGCGCCTCCTCCGGGGAGGAGGCGCTCACCGCGCTGCGCGAGCTGAAGCTGCGCGGGGACCCGGTGGCGGTGCTGCTGGCCGACTACCGGATGCCGCAGATGAACGGCATCGAGTTCCTCGAGCAGGCGATGGACCTCTTCCCGTCGGCCCGGCGGGCCCTGCTGACGGCCTACGCCGACACCGACGCCGCCATCCAGGCGATCAACCTCGTCGACGTCGACCAGTACCTGCTCAAGCCGTGGGACCCGCCGGACGAGAAGCTCTACCCGGTCGTCCGGGCGATGCTCGAGACGTGGCGGGCCAGCCCGGACGCGCCCGTGCTCGACGTGCGGATCGTGGGGCACCGCTGGTCGGCGCCGTCCTTCGCCGCGCGGGACTTCCTCGCCCGCAACGCCGTGCCCTACCAGTGGTACAGCGTCGAGGAGCCCGAGGGTCGCCGGCTCCTGGAGGCCGCGGGGGCCGGGCCCGACGACCTGCCGGTCGTGGTGCCACCGGACGGGGACCCGCTGCTCGCGCCCTCCCAGGCCGAGCTGGCCGCCGCCGTGGGGCTGACCGTCGAGCCGAGCACCGACTTCTACGACCTGGTCGTCATCGGGGGCGGTCCGGCCGGGCTGGGCGCGGCGGTCTACGGCGCGTCCGAGGGGCTGCGCACGGTGCTCGTGGAGCGGCAGGCCACCGGCGGGCAGGCGGGGCAGAGCAGCCGGATCGAGAACTACCTCGGCTTCCCCGACGGCGTCTCCGGCGGGCAGCTGGCCGACCGGGCGCGGCGGCAGGCGGCCAAGTTCGGCGCCGAGGTGCTCACCACCCGCAAGGTCACCCGGCTGGAGGTCCAGGGATCGGCGCGCGTGGTGCACTTCGCCGACGGCGGGAGCGTCGCCGGCCACGCGGTCGTGCTGGCGACCGGGGTCGCCTACCGGCAACTGGACAGCGACGGCGCGGAGCAGTTCACCGGGCGCGGGGTGTACTACGGCTCGGCGCTGACCGAGGCGGCCGCCTGCGCCGGCAAGCACGTGTACATCGTCGGCGGGGCCAACTCCGCCGGGCAGTCGGCGGTCTTCTTCTCCAAGCACGCCAGCTGCGTGACGCTGCTGGTCCGCGGGCCGTCGCTGGAGGCCTCGATGTCGCACTACCTGATCCAGCAGCTGGCCGCCATCCCCAACGTCGTGGTGCGGACCGGCACCACGGTGGCCGCCGTCCGCGGCGGGGAGCACGTGGAGGAGCTGGACCTGCGCGACGCCACGGGCCGGGTGGAGAGCGTCCCGGCCGAGCACCTGTTCGTCTTCATCGGCGCGGCGCCGCGGACCGAGTGGCTCGACGGCGTGCTCGCCCGGGACGGCCGGGGCTTCGTGAGCACCGGCCCCGACCTGCTGCTCGACGGCGCCCGCCCGCAGGGCTGGCGGCTGCACCGCGACCCGTACTTCCTCGAGTCCAGCGTGCCCGGGGTGTTCGTGGCCGGCGACGTCCGCGCCCAGTCGGTGAAGCGGGTGGCGTCCGCGGTGGGGGAGGGCGCCATGGCGGTCACCCTGGTGCACCGGTACCTGGAGGAGCGATGACGACCACCACCCCGGCGGCCCCCGGGACGCCGGCCCCGGACGCGACGCTGACCCGCGAGCGGCTGCGCGGGCTGTTCCTGTTCACCGACCTCGACGACGACCAGCTCGACTGGGTCCTGCGCACCGCCGACGTCGTCAGCCACCCGGCGGGCAGCGACGTCTCCGTCGAGGGCGAGCCCGCCGAGTGCTTCTTCGTGCTGCTGTCCGGGACGCTGAGCATGGTGCGCCAGGTGGGCCGCGACGAGGTGGAGACCGTGCGCAGCGACTCCCCCGGCGTCTACAGCGGCGCGGTGCAGTTCTACCTCGGCGACCAGATCGACCAGGTCTACCCCGCGACGGTCCGCGCGGTCACCGACTGCACCTTCCTCGCCCTCCCCGCCGCCGAGTTCGCTGCGGTGTTCCGCCGCTGGTACCCGATGGCCGTGCACCTGCTGCAGGGCCTGTTCCTCGGGATCCGCAACTCCGAGGAGCTGGTGGGGCAGCGCGAGCGGCTGCTGGCCCTGGGCAAGCTCTCCGCCGGGCTGACCCACGAGCTCAACAACCCCGCCGCGGCGGCGTCCAGGGCCACCGCGGCCCTGCGCGAGCGGGTGGCCGGGATGCGGCACAAGCTGGCGCTGCTGTCGGAGGGGACGATCTCCGGCGACCAGCTGCGCCGGCTCACCGACCTGCAGGAGCGCTTCGTCGCGCGCATCGGCACCACCGGCGAGCTGTCGGCGCTGGAGCGCTCGGACCGCGAGGACGAACTGACCGACTGGCTCGACGACCACGGCCTGGCCCGGCCCTGGGAGCTGGCCGCGGTGTTCGTGCCGGCCGGTCTGGACCTCGACTGCCTGGAGCAGGTGGCCGAGGCCGTCGACGACGGCTTCCTCGAGCCGGCGCTGCGGTGGCTGTCCTACACCGTGGAGACCGAGCTGCTCATCGGCGAGGTCCTGGAGAGCACCAGCCGCATCTCGCACCTGGTCTCCGCGGCCAAGCAGTACTCGCAGATGGACCGCACCCCGCACCAGATGACCGACCTGCGCGAGGGGCTCGACGCCACGCTGGTGGTGCTCAGCGCGAAGATCCCGCCGGGGATCCGCGTGGTCAAGGAGTACGACCCGGCGCTGCCCCTGGTGCCGGCCTACGCCGCCGAGCTCAACCAGGTGTGGACCAACCTCATCGACAACGCCCTCGACGCCATGGGGGACACCGGGACGCTGACCCTGCGCACCTCGCTGGAGGGCGACTCCGCCGTCGTGGAGGTCGTCGACACCGGCCCGGGGATCCCGGAGGAGGTGCGCCGGCGGGTGTTCGAGCCCTTCTTCACCACCAAGCCGGTGGGCCAGGGCACCGGGCTGGGGCTCGACGTCGCCTGGCGCATCGTCGCCAACCGGCACGGCGGGGTGCTCAAGGTCCGGTCCAGCCCGGGGGACACCCGGTTCGTCGTCCGTCTGCCGCTGTCGGAGACCGCCGCGGACCGCTGAGCGCGGCCACGGCCGCGGTCAGCCCGCGCCGGCGCCCCCATGTGGCATCAGCATCACCGCGGGCATTGGACGGGCGGCCCGCGGGGTCCACACTTCCGCCATGGCCGACTGCACCCACCTCGACCAGGTCGACCCTGCCGTCGTCCCCGACACCGAGGAGGGCTGCGGGGACTGCCTCCGTGAGGGCTCGTCGTGGGTCCACCTGCGGGAGTGCCTGACCTGCGGCCACGTGGCCTGCTGCGACAGCTCACCGCGCCGGCACGCGACCGCGCACTCGCACGGCTCGGGTCACCCGCTGGTGCGGTCGTTCGAGCCCGGTGAGTCGTGGTGGTGGTGCTATCCCGACCAGGTGATGCTCCAGCCGCGCGCCTGAGGACGGGCGGGCGCGCGCCCGTCCTCCATGGGGTGAGACCCGGCCGCCGGGCTCTCCAGCCGCCCCGGGCGCCGAGCCGACGAAGGATGCCGACGGCACCGCAGCTCCCGACGCGGGCCACGACACCCCTGGAGGCTCGGTGACGGCTCTGCTGCACGACGCGCTGGGCCGCGGTGGGCCCAGTCTCGTCCGCCGGACGCGGGCGCTGTTCCTGCTGCTGGCGCTGACGTCGCTGGCGATCGCGGTCGCCACCTCGCTGCCCGGCTCGTCCGCTCCGGCCACCGCCCTGCTGGTGGCGTCCGCGCTCGTCATGGTGCTGGCCTGGGTGCACCGCTACCGGCACGCGGACGAGGTCACCCGGTTGTGCTGGCTCGAGTGCGTCAGCGCGGCCGGCTTCCTGCTCGCCTGTGCCAACCCGGTGACCGGCGTCGGCGTGGTCCTGGCCCTGGTGTGGTTCCGGGCCCTCTTCGGGCGCACGCTGCACGTCGCCTGCTACGGGATCGGGATGTCGGCGGCCGTGGCCGGCGCGGTGCTGCTGTGGGACCGCGTCCCCTGGCACGCCCACGCGCTCCCGGCCGCGATGCTCGCCGCCGCCCTCCCCGGCGTGGTGCTCACCAGCGTCGTGGCCCGCCACCTGGCCGTGGGTGTCGTCGAGCGTGACCGGGCCCACCGGTGCGGCACCCTGCTCGCCGAGCTCGCCGCCGACCTGCTGGCCGCCGACGACCTCGACCGCGTCGTCGCGGTGGGCTGGCGGGCGCTCGGTGACCTGTGCGGCCTGGTGCCCGGCGGCCGGGCCGTGGCCGTCGGCACGGGCGACGAGGTCGTCGGCTCGGCCGGCGAGTTCGCGTCGGTGCCGGAGGTCCTCACCGTGCCCGGCGCGGCGCCGCTGGGCGGGGCACCGGTCGAGGACGGCGCCGTCCTGGACGCTGCGGCCGGCAGCGCCGCCGGGTGGTGGGTCTTCCCGCACCGCGGCCTGCCGGGCCGCTTCTACCTGGGTGCCCCCGGCGGGGTCCCCGACGACGTGGTCGCCACCGCGGCCCGGCTGCGTGACCAGATGGCGCTGGCCATCAGCAGCGTGACCCGGCAGCAGGAGCTCGCCGTCCAGGCCCGGACCGACCCGCTGACCGGCCTGCCCAACCGCGCGGCGTTCACCGCCGCGCTGACCGAGGCGGTGGCCGGCCTGGACCCGCACGGGGCGCCGGCGTGGATGCTGTTCGTCGACCTCGACGACTTCAAGACCGTCAACGACAACCGCGGGCACGGCACCGGCGACCGGCTGCTGCGCGCGGTGGCCGGCCGGCTGTCCGCGTCGATCCGCGACGGCGACCTGTTCGCCCGCCTGGGCGGCGACGAGTTCGCCGTGCTGCTGCCCGGGGCGAGCGAGCAGACCGCCGTCGACGTCGCCGGGCGCCTGGTCGAGCTCTCCGGCGTCCCCGTGCGGCTCGACGGGCGGCCGGCGCAGGTGGGGGCGAGCGTCGGCATCGCGTGCGCCCGCCCCGGCCTGACCGCCGAGCAGGTGGTGCAGCACGCCGACCTGGCGATGTACGCAGCCAAGCGGGCCGGCAAGGGCCGGGTGCACCTGTTCACCCCCGAGCTGCTGGCCGCCGACGACGAGGCCGCGCTCGCCGCGGAACTGCGCACCGCGCTGGCCGAGGACCAGCTCGAGGTCCTCTACCAGCCGATCGTGGCCACCGCCGACGGCCGCTGCACCGCCGTGGAGGCCCTGGTCCGCTGGCGGCACCCGACGCGCGGGCTGCTCCCGCCCGCCGCCTTCCTCGCCGTCGCCGAGGCCCGGGGGCTGATCGTCCCCGTCGGCGCACAGGTGCTCGCCCGGGCCTGCGCGGACGTGGCCGACTGGCGCGACGGCGGCTCCCCCGTCGCCGTGCACGTCAACGCCTCGGCCGCCCAGCTGTCCGCGCCGGGCCTGGTCGGCGACGTCACCCGCGACCTCGCCGTGCACGGCCTGGCGCCCGACCGGCTGGTCGTCGAGGTCACCGAGTCCTCCGCGCTCAACACACCGGCGGTCCGCGCCACCCTGCAAGCGCTCGACGCGCTCGGCGTCCGGATCGCGATCGACGACTTCGGCACGGGGTACGCGGCACTGACCGCGCTGCGCGAGCTGCCGGTCGACGTCGTCAAGATCGACAAGTCCTTCGTCACCGGCGCCGCCACCTCGGTGGCCGACGAGGCCGTCGTCTACGCCATCGTGGAGATGGCCCAGCGGCTCGGCCTGGACACCGTCGCCGAGGGCGTGGAGACGGCCGAGCAGGAGCACTTCGCCGGCGCCGTCGGGGCGACCAGCGTGCAGGGCTTCCTGCACGGCCGCCCGATGACCGCGGCCGACCTCACCGCCTGGCTGCGGTCCCGGACGCCGGTCGCGGTCGGCTAGTCGGCGAGCTCGACGACGACGGGGGCGTGGTCGCTGGCGCCCTTGCCCTTGCGTTCCTCGCGGTCGATGAGCGCGTTCGTCACCCGGCCGGCCAGCGCGGGCGTGCCCAGGACGAAGTCGATCCGCATGCCCTCGCGGCGCGGGAAGCGCAGCGCCGTGTAGTCCCAGTAGGTGAAGACCCCCGGGCCGGGCGCCAGCGGCCGGACGACGTCGGCGTACCCGGCGTCCACGACGGCGCGGAACGCGGCCCGCTCGGGCTCGGAGACGTGGGTGGAGGTGGCGAAGACCGTCATGTCCCACACGTCGTCGTCCTGGGGCGCGATGTTCCAGTCGCCGACCAGGGCCACCTGGGCGGCGGGGTCGGCGGCCAGCCAGCCGCCGGCCGCGGTGCGCAGCGCGGCGAGCCACTCGAGCTTGTAGTCGTAGTGCGGGTCGCCGAGCTGGCGGCCGTTGGGCACGTAGAGGCTCCACACCCGCACGCCGCCGCACGTCGCGCCCAGCGCGCGGGCCTCGGCGGCCGGCTCGGCGCCCTCCTTGGCCACCCACGTCGGCATCCCGGGGAAGCCGACCTCGACGTCGGTCAGCCCGACCCGCGAGAGCACCGCGACGCCGTTCCACTGCGAGTACCCGACGTGCGCCACCTCGTAGCCGAGCTCGCGGAAGCGCTCCTCCGGGAACTGGTCGTCGCGGCACTTGGTCTCCTGCAGCGCCAGGACGTCGACGTCGCGGCGCTGCAGCCAGGCGGCCACCCGGTCCAGGCGCGTGCGGATGGAGTTCACGTTCCAGGTGGCGAGGCGCACGGCCCCCGAGCCTAGACACAGGACCCTCCTGCCCCCCCGCCCCTCGCAGGCTCGCAGCGGGACCCTGCAGGAGGGCCACCCGCTGGTCACCGTCGGTACACGCCACCTGGCCCGCGGAGACGCCCCTCACGGCCGGCGGGGTGGCGCCGGCTCCCCCGGGGTACGGAACGCCGGTGAGCCGTAGGCGCGAGTGGGATCATGGGCGGATGACCTCGACCCGGACGAGTGGAGCCGACAGGAGCGGGCCCGGCCTGTCCCGGGTGCGCCCGTGAACGACGACTCCGACCTCACCCGCCCGATCGGGGACGCGCCGTCCCTGCCGCCGGTGCCCGGGAGCACCGCCCGGCCGGCGCAGGGGAGCGACCGGCGCGAGCGGCCGCGGTCACGGTCCCTGGCCTCCGTCCTCGGCCTCACGGCGCTCAACGCCGCGCTCCCCGGTACCGCCTTCCTCGCCACCGGACGGCGGCGGCTCGGTGCCGCCGTGCTGGTCGTGTTCGCGCTGCTGGTGGCCGGCGGCGTCTGGCTGGCGACGGCGGGCCGGCGCACCGCGGTGCGACTTGCCGTCGACACCGACCAGCTGGCCTGGCTGGTCGGCGGCATCTCCGTGCTGGCGCTCGCCTGGATCGCGGTGATCGTGACCGGCTACCGGGCGCTGCTGCCGCGCCGCAGCAGCCGGCCCCGGCACGCACTCGGCGCGCTGCTCGTCGCCGCGCTGGTGGCGGTCGTGGCCTATCCGGCCTACCGCGTCGGCACCGTGGCCGTCGCCCAGCACGGGCTGCTCGAGGGGGTCTTCGCCGACGACCGGCGGTCGGCCACCGTCGTCGACACCCCCGACCCGTTCGGGGACAAGGAACGCGTCAACGTGCTGCTGCTCGGCGGTGACGGCGGTGAGGGCCGCGAGGGCGTGCGCACCGACACGGTGATCGTCGCCAGCATCGAGACCGAGACCGGTGAGACGACGCTGTTCAGCCTGCCGCGCAACCTCCAGGACCTGCCCTTCCCGCCCGGCAGCGTCCTGGCCGAGGCCTACCCCGACGGGTTCGAGGGCGTCAACGAGTCCGACGGCCTGCTCAACGCCGTGTACCGCAGCGGGCCGCTCGCCCACCCCGAGATCCTCGGCCCCACGGACGACCCCGGTGCCGACTTCCTGAAACTCGGCGTCGGCGAGGCCCTCGGCCTGCCCATCGACTACTTCGTGCTCGTCAACCTCGACGGGTTCAGCCGGCTGATCGACGCCCTGGGCGGCGTCACGGTCAACGTCAACTACTACGTGCCGATCAACGGCGAGCCGACCCTGGGCATCCTCCCGGACGACTACATCGCCCCCGGACCGAACCAGCTCATGGACGGCGGGACGGCGCTGCACTTCGCCCGCGGCCGGTTCGGGCTCAGCGACTACGACCGGATGGACCGGCAGCGCTGCACCATCGACGCGATCATCGACGCCGCCGACCCGATCACCCTGCTCGAGCAGTACCAGGAGCTGGCGGCGACGACGCAGGACATCGTCAGCACCGACATCCCCCGCTCGGCGCTCGACGACTTCGTCGACCTGGCCTTCCTCGTCAAGGACGCCGAGGTGCGCAGCGTCGTCTTCGACACCAGCCTGATCGACCCGGCCTACCCGGACTACGACCGGATGCGGCAGATCGTGCAGGACACCCTCGCCGGCACCGCGCCGACCACGCCCGCACCGGCGCCCGCGCCGGGCACCAGTGCGGCGGGGGAGGTGCCCGACGGGTCGCCGCCGGCGCCGGTGGAAGGGGCCGCGCCGGCCCCCGACGTCGCCGACGCCTGCGCCTTCGACCCCGCCCAGGCCCAGGCCGCGCTGGACGCCGGCGAGCCGCCGACGCGCCGGGGCTGACCCTCGGCCGGCGTCCCCGGCTCCGTGCTCCCGAGAATGTCTTGTGCGTGCGCACGCATCTACCTAGGATGCGTGCATCCGCACGTATCCCCGGGAGGAACCCCATGTCCGTCCTGCTGCACGTCGCCGCCTCGCCTCGTGGCGCCGCCTCCGAGTCCCGCGCCCTGGCCGCGACCTTCCTCGACGCCTTCACCGAGACCCACCCCGGCGTCCCGATCGACACCTTCGACCTCTGGGACGGCACCCTGCCGCCGTTCGGGGCCGCCGCGACCGCGGGCAAGATGGCGCTCTTCGCCGGGCAGCAGCCCGCGGGGGAGGCCGCCGAGGCGTGGCACGCGGTCGAGGCCACCTTCCGCCGCTTCGACGCCGCCGACCGCTACCTGTTCAGCGTCCCCATGTGGAACGCCGGCGTCCCCTACGTCCTCAAGCAGTTCATCGACGTGGTGAGTCAGCCCGGGATGGTGTTCGGGTTCGACCCGGCGACCGGGTACCGCGGCCTGCTGACCGGCAAGCGGGCCGCTGTCGTCTACACCAGCGCCGTGTACGGACCCGACCGCGGCCCGGCCTTCGGGTCGGACTTCCAGACCACGTTCTTCACCGACTGGCTGAACTGGGCCGGCGTCGAGGACATCACCGAGATCCACCTGCGTCCGGATCTGGTCGCCGACGACGTCGACGTCCGCCGGGCGCTGGCCCATGCTCAGGCGCGCGACGCCGGCAAGGCGTTCTGAGCCGGGCCGGTCAGCGCCGGGGCGGCTCCTCGGCCTCGAGCACCCGGGCCAGTGCCCGCGACAGGACGGTGATCTCGTCGTCGTCGAGGTGGCGGGTGTAGTGCTCCTCGATGCCGGCGAGATAGGCCGGGGCGGCGGCGCGCAGCCGCTCCCGGCCCTCCTCGGTGAGCACGGCGAACAGCGACCGGCGGTCCTCCGGGTTGGCCTCGCGACGCACCAGGCCGGCTCGCTCCAGGTCGTCGACCACCCGGCTGACCCGCTCCCGACTGAGCACGACCCGGCTGCCCAGTTCGCTCATCCGCAGCCGCCGGCCGGGGACGGCGTTCAGTTCGAGCAGCACGTCGTACCAGGCCAGCGGCAGCTGGTGGGCCGCGAGCGCCCGCTCCAGCCGGGGGAGGACGGCGGCGTGCACGCGCAGCAGCAGGGCCCAGGGCAGGGCCCGGTCGACCGGCTCCGGCACGGGGAGGACCCTAGCCCGGGCCGTTCCCCGTCCCGTCGCGGCGCCGTCGAGCCTCGGGCCCGCACCCGCCTGCGCCGTCTGGTTGGCTCGACGTGAGGCCGGCGCGCGGCGCCCGGCCGGAGCGGAGGCGACATGGCAGGGGCCCGGACACCACGGGACGACGGCAAGGCGCGGCGCAGCCGGGTGGCGGCGCTGCTGGTCCTCGGCATCGGGACCGTCCTGCTGGTGTCGGCGTCGACGTGGTTCGTCGCCGAGCGCGGCGGCGTGGGGGCCGCCCAGCTGTCCGTGGGCGTGCTCCTGCTGGGCCTGAGCGCCTTCCTGTTCGGGCGGTCCCGCCCGCGCTGAGCGCCCGCCGTCCGGTTGCCGCCCCTGGGTGACCCCCACCACACTCCGGGAGGAGGAGCGGTCCCCAGGACGGAGGAAGCGCGTGAAGCTGGACAAGCAGGAACTGGTGCGGGTGCTGCGCACCGAGGGTGACAACAGCACGGCCGACGCGGTCGAGGCGCAGCTGCCCGACGAGATCGACACCGACCGGGACGGCGACGCGCTGGCCGGCGTGGGGCTCGACCGCACGCAGCTGATGGCCAAGCTGGCCGGCGGGGGCTTCGGCTCGACACTGAGCCCCTGACCGTCCGACCCCGGACTCCGACCCCGGACGTGCGGCGGGGCCGGCACCACCCGGTGCCGGCCCCGTTCTCGTGTGGTGAGGTCCTTCCGTCAGCCGACGTAGGGGCGCTCGCGGGCGAGCTCCTCCTTGGCCACCGAGCGCAGGTGCACCGCGTCGGGGCCGTCGGCGATCCGCAGCGTGCGGGCCGAGGCGTAGAAGCGGGCCAGCGGGGTGTCGTCGCTGACGCCGGCGCCGCCGTGCACCTGGATGGCCCGGTCGATCACGTCGCAGGCCACGTTCGGCGCGATGACCTTGATCGCGGCGATCTCGGTCCGGGCGCCCTTCGCGCCGTACTTGTCGATCAGGTCGGCGGTGCGCAGCACCATGAGCCGGGCCTGGTCGATCTCCATGCGGGAGCGGGCGATCGTCTCGCGGACGGTGGCCTGCTCGGCCAGCGGCCGGCCGAAGGCGACCCGCTTCTGCGCGCGGTCGACCATGAGCGCCAGCGCCCGCTCGGCCATGCCGATCGCCCGCATGCAGTGGTGGATGCGGCCGGGGCCGAGCCGGGCCTGGGCGATCATGAAGCCGTCGCCCTCGCCGGCGAGGAGGTTCGTGGCCGGCACGCGGACGTCGGTCAGCCGCAGCTCCGAGTGGCCGTGCTGGTCCTGGTAGCCGAAGACCGGCAGGTGCCGCAGGATCTCCAGCCCCGGGGTGTCCCGCGGCACGAGGATCATCGACTGCTGCCGGTGCGGGGCGCCCTCGGGGTCGGTCTTGCCCATGACGATGAAGATCTGGCAGCGCTCGTCGGCGGCACCGCTGGTCCACCACTTGCGGCCGTTGATCACGTACTCGTCGCCGTCGCGCACGATCGACGTCTGGATGTTCCGGGCGTCGGAGGAGGCGACGTCGGGCTCGGTCATGGCGAACGCCGACCGGATCTCGCCCTCGAGCAGCGGCTCGAGCCAGCGCTGCTTCTGCTCGGGCGTCCCGAACATCATCAGCGTCTCCATGTTCCCCGTGTCCGGGGCCCCGCAGTTGGTCACCTCGGGGGCGATCACCGGCGACCAGCCCATGATCTCGGCGACCGACGCGTACTCGAGGTTGGTCAGCCCCCCGAGCTCGTGGTGGAACAGGTTCCACAGCCCGCGGGCGCGGGCCTCTTTCTTGAGGTCCTCGAGCACCGGCGGGTGCCCGTGGTCGTCGTGGCCGCGCTCGGCGCGCCACGCCTGGTAGACGGGCTCGGCGGGGAAGACCTGCTCACGCATGAAGTCCCACATCCGGCCGCAGACGTCCTCGGCTCGGGCGGACAGGGCGAAGTCCATGCACCGGAAGGTAGCCCGGTTGGTGACCGGCGTCGCACCGGGGTGCGCGCCCCGCGGACGCCAGGAGCCGGGCGCCCGACGGAACGGGTGCCCGGCTCCTGGCGACGTGCTGGAACGGCCTCCCCGCGGTGGGGGCGGGGAGGCCCTCCGTTCAGGCGCGCGTGGGGCGCGCGACCCGGTCGTTGACCGGGCCCAGGGCCATCACCAGGCCGACGACGGCCGTGGCGATGTGCAGCACGTTGTCGGCACCGTTGATGTTGAGGAAGTCCCAGTCCTCGCCGATGGCGATCAGGCCGTAGACGAAGGCCGCGCCGTAGCCGATCGCGAGCAGCCAGCCGTAGGTGCGGGCGCCGGCCAGCGTGCGCGACAGGGCGATCCCGGCCAGGCCGATCACGATGTGCACGATGTTGTGCAGTGGGTTGATCATGAAGATCAGGAGCATCTCGTCCTGTGTGTTGTCGGCGAAGGCGTCGAAGCCGGTGATGAAGAAGCCGACGATGCCGACCAGGAGGTAGACCACCCCGAAGACGAGGGCGAGCGCCTGGGGCCAGGTGGTCCCCCGCCGCGCGCCGGTGTTGCCAGTGGTAGCCATGGTGTCCGTCTCCTCCGTGTGCGTCGCGCTCCGCCGTCCTGACGGGCGCTGGTCGGGCGGTACCCGGCGGGGACGGTCCGGCAACGACAACCGCCCGTTCGAGGGAGGGTCGTTACCGGATCGTCACCGATCGGTTCCCGTGCACCCGGTCTTCGCAACGGGCGGCCGCCGCGGTTCGCCCCTCCCCCGGACGGAGGAGGGGCGACCGGTCAGGGGCGCGGCGTGCGGCTCGGCCGGCGGACGACGAACGGGCCGATGGCCAGCAGGTCGACCGGGGCCGAGCCGAAGCACTCGAGGGCGTCGCGCGGGTCGTCGACCATCGGCCGCCCGGCGGTGTTGAGGCTGGTGTTGACCACGACCGGCAGCCCGGTGTGCCGCTCGAACGCCGAGATCATCCGGTGCACCAGGGGCTCGGTCTCGGGGTCGATGGTCTGGATGCGCGCCGTCCCGTCGACGTGGGTGACGGTGGGGATGCGGTCGCGCCACTCCTCGGCGACGTCGTGGACGAAGAGCATGTAGGGCGAGGGGACCGGGCCGCGGCTGAAGATCTCCGGCGCCCGCTCCAGCAGCACCATCGGCGCCACCGGGCGGAACTGCTCGCGGCCCTTGACGTCGTTCATCCGCTCCAGGTTGGCCTCGAAGCCGGGGTGGGCGAGCAGCGACCGGTGGCCGAGCGCGCGCGGGCCGTACTCGCTGCGGCCCTGGAACCAGGCCACGATGCCGTTGTCGGCGAGGACCTCCGCGACGGCCTCGGCGACGTCGTCGGGCCGCTCGTAGTCGATGGCCGCCGTCTGCAGCCACCGCTCGATCTCGTCGTCGCCCCAGCTGCGGCCCAGCGCCGCGCCGGGCATCGGCTCGGTGCGCTCGCCGAGCTCGTGCGCCACGTGCAGGGCGCTGCCGAGTGCGGTGCCGGCGTCGCCGGCGGCCGGCTGCACCCAGACGTCCTCGAAGGGCGTCTCGGCCAGGATGCGGGTGTTGGCCACGCAGTTGAGCGCGACACCGCCGGCCATGGTGAGCGTCTTCTCGCCGGTCTGCTCGTGCACCCAGCGGGCGAGGTCGACCAGGACCTCCTCCAGCCGGGTCTGGACGCTGGCGGCGAGGTCGGCGTGGTCCTCCGTCCACTGGTCGCCCTTGCCCAGGCGCGGGGCGAACTCGGCGAAGTCGATCCGCTCGGTGACGAAGCCGCCGTCGCCGGTGGGCCGGATGAGCTCCGACAGCTCGCCGAGGAACCGCGGCTTGCCGTAGGAGGCCATCGCCATGACCTTGAACTCGTCGGAGCTGCGCAGGAAGCCCAGGTGGTCGGTGAGCTCCTCGTACATCAACCCGAGGGAGTGCGGCAGCGCCTGGCCGGCGAGGACCTCCAGCTGCCCGTCGACGTAGCGGCCGGCGAGGTGGCTGTGCGCCTCGCCGCGGCCGTCGAGCACGAGGACGGCGTTGTCCCGCTGCGGAGCCGCCTTGCCGGCGGAGGCCGCGTGCGCGACGTGGTGCTTGACGAAGCGCACCTTCGCCGGGTCGAGGCCGGGCAGGGCGTGCGCGAGGAAGTCCGGCGCCATCTCGGCGTACCGCTTGCGCATGGTGTCGCCGTCGTCGAAGAGACCCGAGTCCTCGGGCGTGCCCATGAGGGCGGGGTCGAACGAGTAGGCGACGGCGTCGAGCTCCTCGGGGCGGATGCCGGCCTCGGCCAGGCACCAGGCCGCCGACAGCTCGGGCAGCTCCCAGGCGCTCCAGGGCAGGGGGCGCTTGCCGTGCTTGCGCCGGCTGAAGCGCTCCTCCTCGGCCGCGGCCACGACCCTCCCGTCGACGACGAGCGCCGCCGCGGGGTCGTGGTAGATGGCGTTGATGCCGAGGACCTTCACGTGCGCACTCCTCTCGCCCGGGCGCGGCGCCCGGTCCTCGGCTGATCATCGCGGCGCCCCGGCCGCTCCGCAGGGTGAGCACACGATGAGGTGCCCGGCCGGTCAGGCGCCACGGACCCGCAGCAGGTCGTTCGCCTCGATCGCCCGGAGCGCGAGGGTCTTGTAACCGACCTCCTCGAACAGCACCACGACCCGGTCGTCCTCCACCCGCATCACCACGCCGGGACCCCACTCGGTGTGCTCCACCGGGGTCTCGGGGGCGAAGGGGGTGTCCGCGTCGTCGGCGGAGGGCTGCTCGTGCGCGGTGCCGTTCGAGCAGGTGTCGCAGTTGCCGCACGGCTCCTCGAGCTGCTCGCCGAAGTAGCCGAGCAGGTACTGGCGGCGGCACTCGGTGGTCTCGGCGTAGCCGCGCATCATCTCCACCCGGCTCTGGTCGACCCGCTCGTGGTGCTCGGCGAGCTCGCGGGCGGCCGCGGCGGCGTCACCGGGGGAGGGCGCCCCCTGCGCGGGGTGGGCCGCGCCCTCCTCGTCGAGGACGACGGCCGACACCTGCTCGAGCAGGTTGAGGTCGCGGGCCAGCGGGGTGGCCCCGCGGCCGGTCTCGTCGCGCAGCTGCCGGACGTCGACGCCGTCGTCGATGCCGGCCGCCGGTGCGGCGGCGACCAGCCCGGCCACCTGCTGCAGCTCCTCCGCGGCCGGCGCGCCCGCGGCGAAGAACCGCCGCAGCCCGAGGTCCTCCTGCCGGTACACCAGGACGGCGAGGGCCGGCCGCCCGTCCCGGCCCGCGCGGCCGATCTCCTGGTAGTAGCTGTCCACCGAGTCGGCGGGCTCGGCGTGCACCACGAACCGGGTGCCCGGCTTGTCGATGCCCATGCCGAAGGCCGTGGTGGCGACGACCACGTCGAGCTCGTCGTCCATCCACGCGCGCTGGGTGTCCTCGCGCTCGCCCTTCCTCAGGCCCGCGTGGTAGGGCCGGGCGCGCAGACCCCGCTCGGTGAGGGCGTCGGCGAGGTCGGTGGTGCCCTTGCGGGTGGCGCTGTAGACGATGCCGGGGCCGCGGCCGGCCTCTACCTCGCCGGCGGCGCGGTCGATGACGGCGGCGCGCTTGGCGTGCGCGTCGGCGTGGTGGTCGACCTCGAGGCGGATCTCGGGCCGGTCGAACCCGGCGACGACGACCTCGGGCTCGCGCATCGCCAGCCGCTCGACGATCTCGGCCCGCACCGGGGGCGCGGCGGTCGCCGTCAGGGCGAGGACGGTCGGGTGGTCCAGCTGCTCGACCACCTGACCCAGCCGCAGGTAGTCGGGGCGGAAGTCGTGGCCCCAGGCGGAGACGCAGTGCGCCTCGTCGACGACGAACAGGGCGGGCCGGGCGTCGCGGAGGGCGGCCACCACCTCGGGCTTGGCCAGCTGCTCGGGCGCGAGGAACAGGTAGCGGACCGTTCCGTCCTCCACGCCCTGCAGGGCCGCGTGCTGGTCGCCGGCCGACAGGCTGGAGTTGAGCTGGGCGGCCCGGCCGGCGTCCTCGCCGAGCTCGGAGAGCCGCTCCACCTGGTCGCGCTGGAGGGCGATCAGCGGCGAGACGACGACCACCGGACCGTCGAGCAGCTGGCCGGCCACCTGGTAGACGGCGCTCTTGCCGGCACCCGAGGGCAGCACCGCGAGCGTGTCCCGGCCCGCCAGGACCGCCTGCATGGCGCGCTCCTGGCCGGGGCGGAAGTCATCGAAGCCGAGGACGTCGCGGGCCGTCTCCCGCAACCGGCGGGTGCGGACCGACGCCGAGCCTCCGGCGGGGTTCTCGCGAGGGGTGCGGGACACCGCCCGCCGCTGCCCGGGGCCGGAGATCGGCAAACGGACGGCAGGCGGCCCGGGGCGCCGTGGGGAGGCGTCGGGAGGTGCGGCCGGGCGCTCACCGGAGGTGCGCACGGCGGGTCCCGACGTCGGCGGAGTCCGCGGCCGCCCGGCCGGCCCACCAGCCCGCGCCGTCGACCGACGAGCGGCTGCGGTTGCTGCGCACGCGGGGAACAACTCGGTGAACGCGTCGTCGACGGCCGCCTGCCGCGAGCGCAGCACCGGCCGCAGGTCGACCCCCTGCTCCGCCGCGGCCGCCCGGGTGGCCCGTTCCCGAGCACCGGTCAGCCGCTCGCCGATGCGGCCCGCGTAGCCGAGCAGGAACGCCCGCCGGAAGGCGCGGGAGGCCGACCGCCGCCCCGCCGCTCGTTCGGCCGCCGCCAGCGCCTGCCCGACCTGCAGCAGCAGCGAGGTGAACAGCAGCTCGACGGCGTCGAGGTCGGCGGCCACGCCGACCAGCGTCGCGATGCCCAGGCCCCGGTACCAGACCAGCCGCACCCCGTTGGCGTCGGCGACCGCCCCGAGCAGCTGGGTCTTGGCCTGGACGTACGGGTCGTCGACGTGCACCCGACGGGTCGCGGCCGCCGCGGCCGCCGCCGTCCCGCTGCCGGCGTCGAGCAGGGCCGCGTCGACGGCGTGGCGGGTCATCAGCTCCTGCGCCTTGGCGGTCAGCGCCTCGGCCTCCTCGGGGAACTCCGTGGACTCCGCCTTGTCGAGCAGCGCCCGGATGCGCCGCAGCGCCCGCGCGTCCCCGGGGCCGGGGGCGACCGTGTGCCGGACGCCCGGACCCCACCGCGACGGCGGAGGGACGAGCACCTCGAGGCGCGCGGTGGTCCGCAACAGCCCGGCCAGGCGCAGCACGATCCGCCACGCGTCCGCGGGCGGTCTGCCCTCCCGGCGGTGCCAGGCACCCACCACCCCGGGATCGCCGTCAGCAGGCACCCCGAGCTCGCGCAGCTGCCCGAGCCAGGCATCCGGTGCACGGGCGGCCGCACCGGTGCGCCGCGCGTGCTCGCCGATGAGCGCCACGGCCAGCGGCACCGAGGCGGCGGTCGCCTCCTTCCGCGCCAGGTGCACGACGTCGGCCGGCTGCCAGCCGCGCTCCCACGTGTCGGCCAGGGCGGCGAGCAGCTCGCGCGTGGCAGTGCCGGTGACGTCGACCCCCGGCCGGTGCACAGCCAGGGTGGCCGCGAGCTCCGACGCCACACCGGCGTCGGTCAGCAGGCCGCCGCGGAAGCGGAGGAGGTCGGTGAGCCAGGCGTCGTCGAACACCACCCGATGGTCGCGCCGGGGCCCGTCGCGGCGCGGGACGCCTGTGGACGGCGGGTGCCGGTCCCCAGGCCGCCGCGGCACCGCGGGGAGTGTCGTACCGGCGACTAGGGTCGCCCGGCGTGAGCGCGAGCTACCGGATCGCCGAGGCCGCGGCGCTGCTGGGCGTCAGCGACGACACGGTCCGCCGCTGGATCGACAGCGGGCGGCTCCCCGCGTCCCGGGTGGGCGGCGGCCCCGCGCACGTCGACGGCGCCGACCTCGCCCGCTTGGCCACCGAGCTGCACGACGCGCCCGAGCCCGGCACCACCCGCGGCTCCTCGGCCCGCAACCGGCTGGCGGGCATCGTCACCCGCGTCGTCCGCGACACCGTCATGGCACAGGTGGAGATCCAGGCCGGGCCCTTCCGGCTGGTCTCGCTGATGTCCCGCGAGGCGGCCGACGAGCTCGGTCTCGACGTCGGCGTGCGCGCCGTGGCCACCGTCAAGGCGACCCAGGTGAGCGTCGACGTGCCGTGAGCAGCATCGTGTGGCTCGGCCCGCTCGCAGGGGCCCGCCCCGAGCGGAGCGAGGGGTGGGGGGCGAGGGGGTCCTTCTCCTAGTCCTCCACGGCGAGCATCACCTCGGTCGACTTCACCAGGACGACGACCGGCGAGCCGACGGCCAGTCCCAGGTCCTCCACCGCCTCCTTGGTGATCGACGCGGTCATCTCCTGGCCGGAGACGTCCACCTTCACGGTCGCCATCACCGACCCCGGGGTGACCGCGGTGACGGTGCCGGACAGCTGGTTGCGCGTGGACAGTCGCATGTGCGCATCCTGGCGGATCTGCGGAGGCCGCGCCCGTCTGCACGGCCGCAGTTCCGGGCCGTCGTCGGCTATCGTCCCGCAGGCGCGGATCGGCGGATCCGCCCGGCGGTGAGGAGACCCGATGCGCGTGCGGAGCACGGCGGTGCTGGCGGCGGTGACCCTGGGGGCGCTGAGCGCCTGCGGCGGGGACGACGGCGCGCAGGCATCGGGCACCACGTCGGCGTCCGCGTCCGACGACGGCGGTCTCACCGGCACCCTCACCGTCTTCGCCGCCGCCTCGCTCACCGACGTCTTCACCGGCCTCGGACAGCAGCTGGAGGGCGACAACCCGGAGCTGACCGTGCAGTTCAACTTCGCCGGCAGCTCCGCGCTGGCCACCCAGCTCACCCAGGGCGCCCCGGCCGACGTGTTCGCCTCGGCCAACCCCGCGCAGATGACGGTGGTCACCGACGCCGGCCTCGGCGACGGCGAGCCGACGGTCTTCACCGCCAACGTCCTGCAGATCGCCGTCCCCGCGGGCAACCCGGCCGGGATCACCGGCCTGGCCGACTTCGGCCGCGAGGAGCTCACCCTCGCCGTCTGCGCGCCCGAGGTGCCCTGCGGCGCCGCGTCGGAGGACGTGTTCGCCGCCGCCGGCGTCACCCCGCGCCCGGACACCCAGGAGGAGGACGTGCGGGCGGCGCTGACCAAGGTGGAGCTCGGTGAGGTCGACGCCGCCCTGGTCTACGCCACCGACGTCACCGCCGCCGGCGACGCCGTCGAGGGCATCGCCTTCCCCGAGGCCGAGGACGCCGTCAACGACTACCCGCTGGTCACCCTGGCGGACGCGCCCAACCCGGACGCGGCGCAGGCCTTCGTCGACCTCGTGCTCTCCGACGACGGGCAGCAGGCGCTCGAGGCGGCCGGCTTCCGCTCCCCGTGACCCGCGGCCGCACCCCGGCACCGCTGCTGGTCCCGGCGGCGCTCGCCGTCGCCTTCCTCGTCCTGCCGCTGGCCGGGTTGCTGGTCCGCACGCCGTGGTCGCAGCTCGGCAGCCTGCTCACCGCACCCGGCGTCGGCCAGGCGCTGCGGCTGTCGCTGGTGTCGGCCACCCTCGCCACGCTCGTCTCGGTCGTGCTGGGGGTGCCGCTGGCCTGGGTGCTGGCGCGGTCGCGGGCGCGCGGCCGGGCGCTGCTGCGCGCGCTGGTCACCGTGCCGCTCGTGCTGCCGCCCGTGGTCGGCGGCGTCGCGCTGTTCCTCGTGCTCGGCCGCCAGGGGATCATCGGGCGCTGGCTGGCCGAGACCACGGGCGTCACCATCCCGTTCACCACCACCGCCGTGGTCATCGCCGAGACGTTCGTGGCGATGCCGTTCCTCGTCATCAGCGTCGAGGGCGCGCTCCGGGCCGCCGACGTCCGCTACGAGGACGCCGCCGCCACGCTCGGCGCCGACCGGTGGACCACCTTCCGCCGCGTCACGCTGCCGCTGGTGGCACCGGGCGTGGCCGCCGGCGCGGTGCTGTGCTGGGCGCGGGCGCTGGGCGAGTTCGGCGCCACGATCACCTTCGCCGGCAACTTCCCGGGGACGACGCAGACCATGCCGCTGGCGGTCTACCTGGCGCTGCAGCGCGACCCGCAGGCGGCGATCGTGCTCTCGCTGGTCCTCCTCGTCGTCTCGGTGGCCACGCTGCTCCTCCTGCGGGACCGCTGGCTCGGGCGCTCGGGGGCGGCCGCGTGAGCCTCGCCGCGCACGTCGTCGTCCGCCGGGGCCCGCTGACCGTCGACGTCGCCTGCGAGGTCGACGACGGCGAGGTGCTCGCCGTCCTCGGGCCCAACGGGGCGGGGAAGTCCACGCTGCTGCGGGTGCTGGCCGGGCTGCTGCCCCCCGACGGCGGGCGGGTGGTCGTCGACGGCGCGACGTGGGACGACGTCGGGGGCCGGGTGCACCTGCCCGCCCACCGCCGCCCGCTGGGGATGGTCTTCCAGGACCACCTGCTCTTCCCGCACCTGTCGGTGCTCGACAACGTCGCCTTCGGCCCGCGCACCCGCGGGGCGACCCGGGCCGCGGCGCGCCGGGCGGCGGCCGCGTGGCTCGAGCGGGTCGGCATCGCCGACCTCGGCCACCGGCGGCCGGGCCAGCTCTCCGGCGGGCAGGCGCAGCGCGCCGCGCTGGCCCGGGCGCTGGTGGGCGACCCGGCGCTGCTCCTGCTCGACGAGCCGCTGTCGGCGCTCGACGCCCGCACCCGCCTCGCCGTCCGGGCCGAGCTGCGCCGGCACCTCGCCGACTTCGGCGGCAGCGCCGTGCTGGTCACCCACGACCCGGTCGACGCCATGGCGCTCGCCGACCGGGTGCTGGTCGTCGAGGACGGCGCGGTGGTGCAGGCCGGGGCGCCCTCGGACGTGGCCCGGCACCCGCGCACCGACTACGTCGCCCGGCTGGTCGGGCTCTCGCTGCTGCCCGGCACCGGCGAGGGCCTGACCGTGCGCCTCGACGGCGGGGGAGCGGTCACCGTCGCCGAGCCGGCGCAGGGGCCGGTCCTGGTCGCGGTGCGGCCGGAGTCGGTGGCGCTCTACCCGTCGCGGCCCGAGGGCAGCCCCCGCAACGCCTGGCCGGCGACGGTGGCCGGCGCGACGCCGCACGGGTCCACGGTGCGCTGCGAGCTCGACGGCGAGGTGCCGCTGCTCGCCGACGTGACCGCGACGGCGTTCGCCGAGCTCGGCCTCGCCCCCGGCTCGCGGGTCTGGGCGGTGGTCAAGGCCTCGGAGGTCGCCGTCTACACGCGGTGAGACGGGTGGTCGATGATCAGGGTCCCTGATCGCAGGGCGTCCTCCCTCACGTCCCACCGCGAGGGAGGACGCCGCACGATCAGGTCACCTGATCATCGGCGGGAGGACGCTGGGCGCATGAGCACGGTCGCCGGGCTGGTCCTCGCCGCGGGCGGGGGACGCCGCTACGGCATGCCCAAGGCCCTGGTCGAGTACGAGGGCAGCCTGCTGGTCGAGCGGGCCGTGCGGACGGCGCGGGCGGTGTGCGACCCCGTGCTGGTGGTCCTCGGGGCGCGGGCGGTCGACGTCTGGCGCAGCGCGGACCTCGACGGCGCGACCGTCCTGGCCAACCGCGACTGGGAGACCGGCATGGCCTCCAGCCTGCGCACCGGCCTCGACGGCCTGCGCGGCTGGCCGGGACGGGTCGACGCCGCGCTGGTCACGCTGGTCGACATGCCGGGCATGACGCCGGCCGCCCTGCGCGCGGTCGCCGCCCTCGCCGCGCCGGACGCGCTGGCGGTCGCCACGTACGACGGCGTCCGCGGCCACCCGGTGCTGCTCGGCCGGGACCACTGGGCCGGGGTGGCGGGCACCGCGACCGGCGACGAGGGCGCCCGCCGCTACCTCGCCGCCCACGCCGTCACCGAGGTCGACTGCACCGGCCTGGCCGACCCGGTCGACCTCGACGTGCCGCCCGGCGGGGTAGCTTCGGGCCCGTGATCGCCGGCCACCTGATCGCCCGAGTCGTCGACGAGCCGCTGTCGGTCGCCGAGCACGAGCAGGCGGTGGCCGACTCCGGTGCCGGCGCCGTCGTCTCCTTCTCCGGCGTCGTGCGGGACGTCGACGGCGGCCGGCCGGTCACCGAGCTCGAGTACGTCGGCCACCCCACGGCCGGCGAGGTCATCACCGGGCTCGCCGAGGAGTTCGCCGCCCGGCCCGAGGTCCGGGCGGTCGCCGTCTCGCACCGCGTCGGGCTGCTGGGCATCGGCGACGTCGCCCTGGCCTGCGCGGTCAGCGCCGCGCACCGCGGGGAGGCGTTCCGGGCCTGCGCGGAACTGGTCGACGAGGTCAAGAAGCGGCTGCCCATCTGGAAGCGGCAGGTCTTCGCCGACGGCGAGGAGGAGTGGGTGGCCTGCCCCTGAGGCGGCAGGTCACGTCCCGGTCGGCACCCGGCCGGGTTCCTTGACCGGCGGTGGGCGTCTGGCACACCATGCGCCGGGGCTCCAAGGGCGGGGCGACGTCCCCCGGTGTGCCCTGAGAGCGCGAGGACGGGAGCAGGTGCCGGTACACGCACAGCGCGATCCCGTGCTCGAGGCGATGCCCCTGGGCTACATCGCCGTCGACCGCGACTGGCGGATCACCTACGTCAACGGCGCGGGCGAGGCCGTCGTCGGCGGGACGTGGGACCAGCTCGTCGGGGCCTGCTTCTGGGAGTCGTTCCCGTTCAACGTCGACAGCGAGTTCGGCCGCACCTACCGCGAGGTGCTGGCCACCGGCCGGGCCCGGACGGTGGAGGCCTTCTACCCCGAGCCGCTCGACCGCTGGTTCGAGGTGCGCGCCGTCCCGCTCGGGAACGGCCTGGCCCTGTACTTCTCCGACACCACCGCCCGGCGCACCGCGCAGGACCGGCTGGCCCTGCTCGCCCGCGTCGGGGCGGAGCTGACCGGCACGCTCGACCTCACCGAAGCGGTGCGGCGCATCCCCCGCCTGGTCGTGCCCGAGCTCGGCGAGGCGTGCCTGCTCACCGTCCTCGACGACGACGGCCGGCCCCGCGACCTGGGCTCGTGGCACGGCGACCCGGCCCGCCGCGACCTGCTCCGCCGCTACGCCGCCGTCCGGCTGCCCGGGATGCCGGCCGCCGCGCCGGTGGTCCGCGCACTGGCCGGCGAGACGGTGGAGGCCGACGGCGCCGACGTCCTCGCGGCCATCCTGGACGCCGAGGCGCGTGCCCTCTACCGGCAGCTCGGCGGTCCCGACGTGCTCGCCGTCCCGCTGCCCGGCCGCGCGCGGGTGATCGGCGCGCTCACGTTCCTCTCCGGCACCGGGGCGAGCACCTCACGCGTCGACCCCGTGACCGCCCGCGAGGTCGCCGGCCGGGTGGGGCTGGCCCTGGACAACGTGCGGCTGTTCGCCCGCCAGCGACAGCTCGCCGAGGCGCTGCAGCGCAGCCTGCTGACGACGCCGCGCGGGTCCCGGCTGGGCCGGCTGGTCGTCCGCTACACCCCAGCCGCCGAGGCGGCCCGCGTGGGCGGCGACTGGTACGACGCCTTCGCCCAGCCGGCCGGGGCGACGACGCTGGTCATCGGCGACGTCGTCGGGCACGACACCGAGGCGGCCGCGGCGATGGGCCAGCTGCGGTCGCTGCTGCGCGGCATCGCCGCCTACAGCGACGCCGGCCCGGCCGAGGTGCTGCGGGGCCTGGACCGCGCCATGGCCACGCTGGCGGTCGACACCTACGCCACCGCGGCGGTGGCCCGCTTCGAGCAGACGCCGGAGGAGGCGGCGGCCGGCCGGGCCCGGGTGTGCTGGTCCAGCGCCGGCCACCTGCCCCCGCTGGTCCTCGACCCCGCCGGGCGGCTGCTCGACCTGCCCCCGGTGCCCGGCGACCTGCTGCTGGGCGTCGACCCGGACAGCCCGCGGCACGAGAGCGCGCTGGTCCTGGAGCGCGGCAGCACGGTCCTGCTGCACACCGACGGCCTGGTGGAGCGCCGCGACGTCGACCTCGACACCGGGCTGGCCCGGCTGGCCGACGCGGTGACCGACCTGGCCGGGCGCCCCCTCGACGAGCTCTGCGACGAGGTGATCGAGCGGCTGGTGCACGGCCGGCCCGAGGACGACGTCGCGCTGGTGGCCCTGCGCCTGGGCGGCTGACCGCCGGTCAGCCGACCGGGGTCTGGCCGTCCTCGTCGGTGGGCCGGGTCCCGCCGTGCCGTCGGCCGGCCTCCTCGGCGCGCTCCTCCTCCAGCTCGACCTCGGCCTCGAGCCGGTGGGCCTCGCCGGCCACCTGCGCGGCCGCGTCGCCGTGCGTCTCGCCGTACAGCTCCTCGGCCCGGCCCAGCAGCTCCTCGGCCTTGGCCTTCGTCCTGTCGATGAAGCTCATCGTGCTCCCGTCCTCTCCTGACCCCGGTGTGCAGCATCGCGGATCTCGCCGACCAGTTCCTCGAGGATGTCCTCGAGCGCCACGACGCCGACCACCCGGCCGCCGTCGGTGACCGCGGCGAACTGGGCCCGGCCGGCCTGCATCACGCCCAGCGTGCGCCGCAGGTCGTCGTCGGCGGCGACGCGCGGGAGCGGGCGGGTGATGTCGCGGACCCGCGGCTCGGGCGCGCCGTCGGCGACCAGCACGTCCTTGACGTGCACGTAGCCCAGCAGCCGGTCGCCGTCGGCCACGGGGAAGCGGGAGAAGCCGGTGGCGGCCGCGGCCCGCTCGACGGCGGCGGTGTCGTCACCGGGCGCGACGACGGTCAGCGCGGCGCGGGGGATGAGCACCGAGCGGGTGTCGCGCTCCTCCAGGCCCAGGGCGCCGGTGAGCAGCTCGAAGCCGCGCTCGTCGAGCAGGCCGCCGGCGCGCGACTCGCCGATGAGCCCGGCCACCTCGTCGCGGGTGAAGGCGCTCGTGACCTCGTCCTTGGGCTGGACGCCCAACAGCCGCAGCACCCCGTTGGCCAGCGCGTTGAGCGTCACGATCACCGGCTTGAGCACCGTGACGACGGCGGCCAGCAGCGGGGCGAGCACCAGCGCGGCGCGGTCGGGACCGGCCAGCGCCAGGTTCTTGGGCACCATCTCGCCGATCACCACGTGCAGCGCGACGACGACGGTCAGCGCGATGACGAACGAGATCGGGTGCACCAGCGCCTCGGGCACCGACAGCGCCGCGAAGACCGGCTCGAGCAGGTGCGCCACGGCGGGCTCCCCGATGGCGCCCAGGCCCAGCGAGCAGACGGTGATGCCCAGCTGCGCGCCGGCCATCATCAGCGACACCCGCTCCATCGCCGCGAGCGTGGTGCGGGCGCGGCGCGAGCCGGCCTCGGCCAGCGGCTCGATCGACGAGCGGCGCGCCGAGATGAGCGCGAACTCCGCGCCGACGAAGAAGGCGTTGGCCAGCAGCAGCACCACGGCGACCAGCACGCCGACCCAGTCACCCACGGTCCTCGTCCTCCTCGCCGGTGGTGGCGGGCAGCTCGCCCACGACCGCCCGCTCCACCCGGGTGCCGTCGACCCGTTCGACCCGCACCCACACGCCCGCGGGCAGGCCCTCGGCCTCGGCGGCCAGCTCGGGCGGCAGGACCGGCCGGGCCTCGATGCGGTCGCCGACCTCGGGGATGCGGCCCAGCACGTGCAGCACCAGCCCGCCGACGGTCTCCCAGTGCCGGTCGGAGGGGACCGACAGGCCGGTCGCCGCGGCCACCTCGTCGGGCCGCAGCAGCCCCGACACCGACCAGGTGCCGTCGCCGCGCGCGACGACGTCGTCGCCGGCCTCCTCGTCGTGCTCGTCGGCCAGGTCGCCGACCAGTTCCTCCACGAGGTCCTCGACGGTCACGACGCCGTCGGTGCCGCCGTACTCGTCGACGACGACGGCCATCTGCAGGCCGCCGCGGCGCAGGTCGCCGAGCAGGTCGTCCAGGCGCCGCGAGGTGGGCACGAACAGCGGCGGCAGCATCACCGCCGAGACCGGGGTGGCGGCCCGCCGGTCCCGCGCGACGGCGAGGGCGTGTTTCACGTGGACCATGCCGACGACGTCGTCGACGCCGGCGGCCGAGACGACCGGGAAGCGGGAGTGGCCGGAGTCGCGCGCCGCGGCGAGCACCTCGGCGACCGGCGCCGCGTCGAGCACGGTCGTCATGCGGGTGCGCGGGGTCGCGGCGTCGCTGGCCCGCAGCTCGCCGAAGGCCAGCCCGCGCTCGAGCAGGGTCGCCGTCTCCGTCGGCAGCGTGCCCTGCCGGCCCGACCGGCGGACGAGCGAGGTCAGCTCGTCGGGCGAGCGGGCGGAGGCCAGCTCCTCCTGTGGCTCGACGCCGAACAGCCGGCGCAGCGTCGCGTTGGCCCAGCCGTTGAGGAACCGGATGACCAGCGCGGTGGCCCGCGTGAAGCCGCGCTGGAAGCCGGCCACGGCGCGGGCGGTGCGCAGCGGCTCGCTGATGGCCACGTTCTTGGGCACCAGCTCGCCGAACACCATCGTCAGCGCGGTGGCCAGCACCAGCGCGAGGGTGATCGACACCGAGCGCGCGGCGCCCCCGGAGAGGCCCACCGACTCCAGCGGCCCCCGCAGCAGGGCCGCGATCGAGGGCTCGGCGACGAAGCCGATGGCCAGGTTGGTGACGGTGATGCCCAGCTGGGCGCCCGAGAGCTGCGTGGACAGGGTCCGCAGCGCGGCGAGGACACCGGCCGACCCGCGCACGCCGGCCGCGGCCTCCCGCTCGACGGTGGCCCGGTCGACGGTCACCAGGGAGAACTCGAAGGCCACGAAGGCAGCGCAGGCGAGGACCAGGACGACGCCGACGAGGACGAGCAGCCACTCGATCACGAGCAGCTCCGGGGGAGCGGGGAGGGGTTCGTATGGTGAGGCTTGCTCACAGGGGGACGGTCAGCCTCCGGCGAAGGGGGGCAGCACGTCGACGACCGCCCCGGGTGACAGGTGCAACGCGCGGTTGCGCGTCTGCGTTCCGTCGACGAGGAACGAGCAGGCGGTGAGCACCCGCTCGAGGCGCTCGCCGTGGGCCTCGACGATCCGGCCGACCAGCTCGTCGAGCGTGCCGGCCGCGCAGGTCTCGGTGTCGACGCCGGCGGCGGCGCGGGCCCCGGCGAAGTAGCGGACGGTGACGGTCGGGGTCACCGGTCAGCCCCCGATGGCCGACATCGGCCGGCTCGGCTGCAGGAAGCTCGGGTCGTCGATGCCGTGGCCGGGCAGCTTCGCCAGCGTGGCGATCCGCCAGCGGTCGGCCAGCTCGGCGTCGGTGGCGCCGGCGCGCATCGCCGTCCGCAGGTCGGACTCCTCGCGGGCGAACAGGCAGTTGCGGACCTGTCCGTCGGCGGTGAGCCGGGTGCGGTCGCAGGTACCGCAGAACGAGCGGGTCACCGAGGCGATGATCCCGACGGTGGCCGGGCCGCCGTCGACCAGCCACCGCTCGGCGGGCGCGGAGCCGCGCTCCCCGGTGTCGGGCGTGAGCTCGTGCGCCGCCGACAACCGCTGCAGGACGTCCTCGGCGGTGACCATCTCGCCGCGGGTCCAGGCGTGGTGGGCGTCGAGCGGCATCTGCTCGATGAACCGCAGCTGGTAGCCCTGCTCGAGGCAGAAGTCGAGCAGCGGGACGGCGTCGTCCTCGTTGAGGCCGCGCAGCAGGACGGCGTTGACCTTCACCGGGGTGAGCCCGGCCTCCTGCGCGGCCCGCAGGCCGGCCAGGACGTCGTCGAGCCGGTCGCGGTGGGTCAGCTGCCGGAACCGCTCCCGGTCGAGGGTGTCGAGGCTGACGTTGATCCGGTCCAGGCCGGCGGCGGCGAGCGCGGGGGCGACGCGGGCCAGGCCGATGGCGTTGGTGGTGAGGCTGACCTCGGGCCGCGGGTGCAGCGCGGTGGCCGCCGCGACGATGCCGACCAGCCCCGGGCGCAGCAGCGGCTCGCCGCCGGTGAAGCGGACCTCGCGGATGCCGAGCTGCTCGACGCCGATGCGCACCAGCCGGGCGACCTCGTCGTCGGTGAGCTGCTCGACCTTGGGCAGCCACTGCAGCCCCTCGGGGGGCATGCAGTAGGAGCAGCGCAGGTTGCAGCGGTCGGTGAGCGAGACCCGCAGGTCGGTGGCGACCCGGCCGTGGCGGTCGACCAGCCCGCCGGTCCCCGGGACGCCGTCGGCCGGACGGGTCCAGGGGTCGGGCAGCGGGGTGGCACTCACGAGAGGAATGTATGCGCGGGAGGGGACGACGTCGCCGGTGCCGACCGTGCCGCCCCCCGAGACGCCGCATCCGCGGACACGACCGGGCGATCCCGGCCGCGCCCGCGGATGCGGGGGCTGCACCGACGTTGCACGCCGGCGGGGCGGTCAGCCGATCGGGGTGGGTGCGGTCGGGTCCGGCGGGACCGGCACCGAGCCCTGGATGCGGTTGCGGGCCTGGCAGTCGGAGGTGCAGTTGGTGGCGCCGGCCGACAGCTCGACCGCGTCCTCCCCGAGCACGCCGCCCATCCGCCCGCCCGAGGCGACCGACCAGCGGCTCGTGGTCGCCGTCTGCTCGAGCCGGGTCGCCACCTGCGGGCTGTCCTTGCCGAGCAGCATCCGGTGGGTGGCGTCGGCGGCGATCCCGTCGCCGAAGTTGACCTTGCCGGTGTACTCGTTGACGAAGTAGTGGAGACCGGCGCCGAGGGTGTGGACGTACTCGACGGCCGTGCCGAACTCCTGCTCCATCTGGAAGATGCCGCCCTGCGGGGCGTCCTTGGACTGGACCTTGAACTTCCCGCCGGAGGCGGTGCTGAACGAGACCACCAGGACGTCGTCGCGCAGCCGCAGCTCGCTGATCCGCACACCGCGCAGCTGCGCGGCGGTGAGCACTGGCACCTTGGAGGAGAAGACGACGGTCTGTGCGGTGACCATGCGCTGCGGGTCCGGGGCGCCGGTCAGCGTGTAGTCGTAGACGCCGAGGGTGGCCGGGTCGAGGGTGTAGGTGACGTGCCGGCCGCGGACGGCGATCGGCCCGGTCGGGGTGGTGTCGCGCAGCCGGAACTCGTTGCCGGGGCCGGGGTTCGACGTCCGGCCGTTGACGGTGACCGCGAAGTCGCCACCGCTCGACGTCCCGGTGCCCCCGTCGTCGCTCCCGGAGGCCGAGGCGGTGCCGGGGACGAGGAGGGCCGCGAGGGTCAGGAGGGCGGGGAGCAGGGCCAGCAGCAGGCGCGGGGGCAGCGGGCGGGCCGGGCGCTGCAGGGGGGTCGGGGCCACGGGGCTCCTCGGGTCGGCGGGGCGGGCGCCGCACAGAGTGCATGAAGCTTCATGCACCGGCGGTGACGACACGCACACGCTCCGAAACCCGGACGACGGGGACGCCCGCCGTTGTTACGGTCGCGTCGCCACCCGAGAGTCCGGCGGGCAGTCCCGCACTCGCCTGTGGCCAGGAAGCGCGAGAAGCCCGTGTCCCCCCGCACCGTCCTCCGACCCCTGCTCGGTCCCTACGCCCGCCTGTTCACCGCCGTCCCCGGTGCCGCGTGGTTCTCCCTCGCCGGGTGGGTCGCCCGGCTGCCGCTGCCGATGCTGGGCCTGGGCGCGGTCCTGCTCGTCGAGGGCGAGTCCGGCAGCTACGCGCTGGCCGGCGCCGTCTCCGGCACCCTCGCCCTGGTCGCCTCGGTCGCCGGCCCGCAGTGGGCCCGGGCCATGGACCGCCGCGGCCAGGGCGCGGTCCTGCGCCTGGCGATGGTCGCCTACCTGGTCACCGGCCTGGCCTTCGTCGGCGTCGTCGTCACCGAGGCACCCACCTGGACCTGGTTCGCCCTGGCCGGGCTCACCGGCGCGAGCCTGCCCAACATCGGCGCGCTGGTGCGGGCCCGGTGGGCGGCCGCCCTCGCGGACGCCGAGCGTCGGCAGACCGCCTTCGCCTTCGAGTCGGTCGTCGACGAGGTCGTCTTCGTCGTCGGGCCTCCGCTGGTCACCGTGCTCGCCACCCTGATCGACCCGGCGGCGGGGTTCACGACCGGCGTCGTCCTCGGCACCGTCGGCGGCCTGTGGCTGGCGCGGCAGCGGGACACCGAGCCGGTCGTGGCCGCCGTGCCGGTCGACGGCGGGCGCCGGCGCCGGGCCGCCCTCGGGCCCGCGGTCCTGGTCGTCTGCGCCGCCTACCTCGGCGTCGGCACGGTCTTCGGCGCGATGGACGTGGTCGTCGTGGCGTTCGCCGAGGAGAGCGGGCAGCCCGCGCTGGCCGGCCTGGCGCTGGCGCTCTACGCCGGCGGCAGCCTGGTCGCGGGCCTGGCCTACGGGGTCGCGAGGCTGCCCGGCTCGCTGGCCGCGCGGTTCCTCGGCACCGCCGTCGCCTTCGGCGTGGCCGCCCAGGGCCTGTGGGCGGTGTCGTCGCTGCCGCTGCTGATCGGCGCCGGGTTCCTCGCCGGCCTCGCCGTCGCGCCGGTGCTGGTGTCGGGCGCCTCCCTCGTGGAGTCCCGGGTGCCGCGGTCGGCGCTCACCGAGGCGCTGTCGTGGACCAACACCGGGCTGACCGTCGGGGTCACGGCGGGCTCGGCGCTGGCCGGCGCCGCCGTCGACGCGTGGGGCGCGCAGGCGGCCTTCGCCGTCCCCGCGCTCGCCGCGGCCGCGGCCGGGCTGATCGGGCTGTCCGGGGCGCCGCTGCTGCGCCAGGCGCCCGAGCGGGTGCCGGTGTGACCGTCGTCGTCCGGCCGCTGGCCGACGACGAGCTCGCCGACGCGTGGGAGCTGGGCCGGCTGGCCTTCGGCGGACCGGCCACGGCGCCGGACTGGGCGCTGCGGCCGCTCGACGGGCTGCTGCGGCTCGGCGCCTTCGACGGACGGGGCCGGCTGGTCGGCAAGGCCACCGACGTCGGCCACCGGCAGTGGTGGGGCGGCCGGACGGTGGCGACGGCGGACGTCGGCGGGGTCGCCGTGCTGCCCGAGTACCGCGGCGCCGGGGTGGCCCGCGCGCTGCTCACCGACCTGCTCGCCCGCGGGCGCGAGCGCGGCGCCGCGGTCAGCGCGCTGTACCCGACCGTGTCGGCGGTGTACCGCCGGCTCGGGTGGGAGGTGGTGGGCGCGCTGCAGCGGGCCGACCTCGACACCGCCTCGCTCCCGTCGGCGCCGGTGGCCGGGGTGACGGTCCGCCCGGGTGAACCCGCCGACCTCGCCGTGGTCGCCGACCTGTACGAGACCCTGGCCCGCCCGCGCGCCGGGCTGCTCGTCCGCCGCGGCGGCGTCTTCGACCTGCCGCACGAGGGCCGGTGGCCCGACGGGGTGGACGGCGTCACCGTGGCCGAGGAGGACGGCGTCCCGACCGGGGCGCTGGTCTACGAGCGCGGCGCCGGCTACGGCCCCGAGGCCCTGCTCACCGTCCACGACCTGGTCGCGGTCACCGCCGGCGCCGCGCAGGCGCTGGTCGGGGTGCTCGCCGGGTGGCGCACCGTGACCCGCACCGTCCGGGTGCCCCTGCTGGCCGGCGACGCGGTGGCCGGGGCGCTGCCGCTCGAGCGCTCGGCGGCCGGCCCCGGCACGGCGTTCATGCAGCGCCCGGTCGACGTCGTCCGGGCGGTCGCCGACCGCGGCTGGCCGGGCTCGGTGCGCGGGCGGGTGGCCTTCACGCTGCTCGACCCCGTCGTGCCCGGGAACGCCGGTCCCTGGGAGCTCGAGCTCGCCGACGGCGCGGGGGAGCTGCGCCGTCCCGGTCGCGAGCCGGGGCTCGTGCTCGACGTCCGCGGCTTCACCCAGCTCTACTGCGGCGTCTCCGGCGGCCGCGCGGCGGCGCTGGCCGGGCTGGTGTCCGGCCCGGACGACCCGGCGGCGCTCGACCTGCTCGCCTGCGGGCCGCCCGCCCAGCTCCTCGACTACTTCTGACGGCGGGTTGAGCCCGGGGCTGCCGGGTAGGCGGAGGACCGGCAGGCCGTGCCCAGGTGAGCGCGCGGCGCCCCCCGTCCGTCACCAGCGAGAGGAGCCCCCGTGGCCAGCGTGCCCGCGATCCGACTCAACAACGGCGTCGAGATCCCCCAGTTGGGGTTCGGCGTCTTCCAGATCGAGCCGGAGAACACCGTCGAGGCCGTGCGCAACGCGCTCGAGGTCGGTTACCGCCACATCGACACCGCCGAGATGTACGGCAACGAGAAGGAGGTCGGCCAGGCCGTCCGGGAGTCGGGCATCGACCGGTCGGAGGTCTTCGTCACCAGCAAGCTGAACAACGGCTTCCACCGCCGCGACGACGCGCTGCGCGCCTTCGACCAGACGATGGACGACCTGGGCCTGGAGTACCTCGACCTGTTCCTCGTCCACTGGCCGCTGCCCACCATCGGCATCGACTACGTCGAGACGTGGAAGGCGATGGAGGAGATCTACGCCGGCGAGCGGTGCCGCGCGGTCGGCGTCTCCAACTTCAACCCGCACCACCTGCGCCGGCTGTTCGCCGAGACCGACGTGCGGCCGGCGGTCAACCAGATCGAGGTGCACCCCTACCTCGCCAACGACGAGGTGCGGGCGTTCGGCGCCGACCACGAGATCGTCACCGAGGCCTGGTCGCCGATCGCCCAGGGCAAGGTCCTCGACGACCCGGTGGTCGTGCAGGTCGCCGAGAAGGTGGGGCGGACGCCGGCCCAGGTCGTGCTCCGCTGGCACGTGCAGCGCGGCGACGTCGTCTTCCCCAAGTCGGTGACCCGCAGCCGCATCGAGGAGAACTTCGCCCTGTTCGACTTCGAGCTCGACGCCGGCGACATGACCGCGATCACCGCCCTCGACCGCGGCGAGCGCACCGGCCCCGACCCGGACACCTTCGACTACGTGCCGGGCTGACCGGAGGTCCCGGACGTGCCGAGATCACGCGATCTCGGCACGTCCGGGGCGCCGAGCCGGGGGGGGGGGGGGGGGGGGGGGGGGGGGGGGGGGGGGGGGGGGGGGGGGGGGGGGGGGGGGGGGGGGGGGGGGGGGGGGGGGGGGGGGGGGGGGGGGGGGGGGGGGG